>NZ_JBARGP010000327.1:0-17553 GCF_049798375.1 Bradyrhizobium sp. | reverse complement strand
CTTTTGAGGGGCAGAAGCTTACGCGTGGCACCCTCCTCCGGGAACTGCTGGAATGATGGGCGAGGCTGATTCGGTGGTTCAAACCCGAAGGCAACAACTGGCCAAGGAATACGTCATTGAGCGCCGTTGAACAGGCAGCCGAAGCCGACGTGTACGACCTCGTCCGGCAGCTTCAGGCGCGGGAGGCAGAACTTGCACTCATCCACCAGATTGCAGGAATCGGTGCGGTTGAGGTCAGCCTTCGACAAGGCTTCAAAAACCGCCGCTCACCCGAATACCTAAAGATCCACGGTTTGCCGCCGACGGCGTTTAACGAGCCTCACGACGAGTGGCTTGCGCGCATCCACCCGGACGACCGACAGAGGGTCGAACAGCAGTTTCTCGACTCCGTGGCGGGCACCGCCATCGACTACGCAACGGAGTACCGCATCATCCGGCCCTCCGATGGCCAGACACGCTGGGTGCGCGTGGCGGCCCGGATCGAAAGGGAATCGGACGGACGGCCGATCCGCTTGCTCGGGGCGCATGCCGACGTGACAGACGCCAAACTTGCCGAACAGGCACTCAGAGAAAGCGAGGAACGGTTTCGGACCATCGCCGATAGTGCACCCATTCCGATGTGGATGACGAAGCTCGATGGCGAGCGGCTGTTCGTGAACCAGGCATATTGCGCGTTTTTCGGCGTGAGCTATGAGCATGCCCTGATTCTGGATTGGCGTGATCGCGTTCACCCGGACGATGCTGACGCGATTCTGAAAGCCGAGCAGCTGCGTGAGCTCGTCCGTCCCAGCCCGCCGCTTCCCAACAATCCCTTCGCTCTCGAGTTCAGGATCGAGCGCATCAAGGGAGACTGGCGATGGATCAAGGCCGTATCCCAGCCCAGGTTCGATGAACTTGGAAATCACATGGGCTTCATCGGGGTGGCCCACGACATCAGCGTGGCCAAGCAAGCCGAGATCGAGCTTCGCGCCTCCGAGGAGCGTTTCCGTCTGATGGCGGAAAGCGCGCCGGTCATGATCTGGATCAGTGACCCCAACGGCAGATGCGTCCATCTCAACCAAATGCTTCGCGAATTCTGGGGACTCGCGGAGCAGCAGGTAGCCGATTTCGACTGGGGTAGCACGCTGCATCCCGACGATGCTGCTTTGGCGCTCGGCAGAGTTAGCTCTGCTCTTGAGAAGCGGAGCCATTTGACGCTCAAATGCCGTTACCTCGACGCGAAGGGCCGGTATCGCACGCTCGAGACGCGGGCGCATCCACGGTTCGCGGCGGATGGCGAGTTCATCGGGATGGTCGGTGCCAACGTCGACGTCACCGAGCGCGAGCAAGCGGAGAAGGCTCGCGAGCTGTTGGTCGACGAGCTAAACCATCGAGTCAAAAATACGCTTGCGATCGTGCAGGCTATTGCGCATCGAACGTTCCGGAAAGATTCGAACCCAACCGAAGCGCGGCAAGCCTTTGAGGGACGCCTCGTCGCACTGGGCCATGCGCACGACTTGCTCACTAGCGCGAATTGGGAAAACGCGTCCCTGATCGAACTCGCCGAGACTGCGCTCGACACGAAAGGCGCAAACGCCGGGGCGGTGTCGCTGGCGGGACCGCCGGTTCTGCTCTCGCCAAAACAAGCTGTTTCGATGGCGATGGCCCTGCACGAGTTGTGCACGAACGCGAGAAAATATGGCGCGCTATCTCGCGACGAAGGGCGGGTGCGAGTCGAATGGAGCCAAAGCAACGGCGAGCAGCCTGAGCTTCGCATCGTGTGGCATGAAATCGGTGGGCCACCCGTATACCCCCCGGTACGCCAAGGCTTCGGGTCGACGCTGCTTGAACGCACCCTCGCTCGCGATCTTGACGGCCAAGTGAAGGCCGATTTCGAACCAGGCGGGCTCAGATGTCAGATCACTCTGCCACTTGATCGACTTGATCTGTTGCCAAAAACCGGACCTTGAGTGCACCACCGCGCGAGCGCAAGCAGCCTGTCATTGTCCTTCGGTAGACTAGGCGAGTAGACTCGCAAGCTTGGGAAATTAGCTAATCTTTTTCTACGCGCTACTCGACACGTCCGCTCACGCCAGCCAGAACGGGCGGCGGCACAGCCTTCGCGCTTCCTCCCGGGTCAGGCCGTAATCCTCGAGCACCTCGTCGGCGATCCAGGGCAAGGCGCGGGCAAACCAGCGCCGCTCCAGCCATCGCTCCCACCAGACCTGCACGATCCATCCCAGCGCGCGCCGCGCGGGTCCGGCATTCCGTGCCGGCTTGGCAAACGGATAGACATTTGCAGCCGATTTTGCCGATGTAGCGGCCGTCGATGATCCGGGATCGCCTTGCGGAAGGCCGATCATATTGCGCGCCCGCTCCATGTCGGGTGGACGCAATTGCTCGATATTTCCAATGCGAAGATCGTTTGTGGTGCTCAGCATGGTAGGCTTCCCCATGGCGTTCTGAAGAACCTGCCAGCCATAAAAAAAGCCGCCAGGATCTGGCGGCTGTTCGGATGTCTTGCTGCAATGTGTCAGATTTAGCACGATCCTCCCGCCGCCCGCAAATTGCGGTGCGTCAAGTACCAAAAACGGTGGGTGACGGTGGTAATCATGACGGGCTCTATAGCGCACTGCTCGCTGCTTGTCATCATCACCGGAAATCGCGCAGCCAATTTGCCACGCACATCAAGGAACGACCGCGCGACAAGGATGTTCACACGACGTTCTGCTATCATTTCGACAGAGCTGTCCTTACAACTCGCTACAATGATGCGCGCGGCGCACGGCCAGTTCGAACGGGAGAATTTGATGCGCAAATTGCGTTTGATGGTGCTGGCCGGCGGCTTGGTTCTGTTTACCGCTTCCGCACAGGCCCAGAGCTACGATCCGAACTACCCGGTCTGCATGACGGTCTACGCCGAGACCTGGGGCGGCAGCACGCCATACCACGACTGCACTTTCACTTCGATCGAGCAATGCCGGGCGACAGCATCCGGGCGTGCGGCAATGTGCGACGTCAATCCGTATTACGCGCCCGCCTATCCGCCGGAGCCCGGCTCAGTGCACCGACGGCACCGCCGCGCCTATTAGCTCGCAGCCGCCATTCGAGACCTCGGTCGTCGGGCAAATCAGTTGCGAGTGAGCGGGTCTTCAGGTCCGCTTTGAGCCGCCGAACGGCAACAAGCAGCCTGCGTCAAAACGCCAATTTTGCGAGCGGCTTCAATATGAACGCTCGCTGCAAGATCCCTGCGCAAAAATAATTATCTTTCTCTTTTACAGAAATCGTGTTTCGCTCGCGCCATCCCGCCTCGGCAGGAGGGGCGTATCGCGATCGTCACGACACGTGAGGCGGGGAAGCGGTGGCCGCATCGAGCCGTACGACGAACGGCTTTTGATGCGGACGGCGAAATCGTGTGGTCCTGGCCTCCCGGTGCTGAGGCCGTACGCGAACCGCGTTCACGCGGTTGGCGCAGGGGGCAATAAGCCGGTCCCCAAGGAGAGCGCGTATAAGCCGTAACCCATCGCGCGGGGAATGCCGGATGATCGGCTGAACCTGTGGTAACCGCTGCGTGCATTCTTTTCGCACGCAGGCCATGGGTGAAGCCTTCACCCGGCATTCCCTGCGCCCTCCTCTGCTTTTCGAGGGCATTCGCTCCGCAGGACTCGGGCGCGACCACGCCGCGGGACCGCGGACGTGCATCCGCTGTTTGAAAACGTGGATAGAATGACCGCAGGTCTTTCCGCCGTCATTGCGAGGAGCGTCAGCGACGAAGCAATCCAGACTCTCTTGGCAAAACTGGATTGCTTCGCTTCGCTCGCAATGACGACGCGGCGGAATCGTGCAGTGTCAAAACGGATCGTGTGCCGCCTAAGACGACGCCGCGGGCTTCTTGCCATAGATCGCGTCGGCGCGCTTCTCGAACGCGGCGGAGAGGCGAGCGAAGGCGGTGTCGAACATGGTGCCCATCAGCATCGCCAGCATCCGGCTTTTGAACTCATAGGCAATGAAGAAGCCGACGTCGCAGGCGCCCTCTTCTTTGGGTTCGAAAGTCCAGCGGTTCTCCAAGGTCGAGAACGGCCCGCTGACATATTCGACCAGGATCTTGCGGCCGGCGCGATCGAGCGTGACGCGGCTGCTGAAGGTCTCCTTTACCAGCTTGAACGACACCGTCATGTCGGCGACGATCACCTCGGTGCCGTCAGGCTTGGCGTTGCGCTGACGGATCTTCAGTGCCGAACACAACGGCACGAATTCCGGATAGCGCTCGACGTCGGCGACGAGATCGAACATCTGGTCCGCCGTGTGCTGGACCCGGCGCTTGTTGGAGAACCTCGGCATGATGTCTCAGCGCGCGATTGCGGCGCGCGCGGCCTTCAGCTTGGCGAAATCGTCGCCGGCATGATGCGACGAGCGCGTCAGCGGGCTCGCCGACACCATCAGGAAACCCTTGGTGTAGGCGACGGTCTCGTAGCCGGAAAACTCATCCGGCGTGACGTAGCGCATCACGGCGTGGTGCTTGCGGGTCGGCTGCAGGTACTGGCCGATGGTGAGGAAATCGACCTCGGCCGAGCGCAGGTCGTCCATCACCTGCAGCACCTCGTGGCGCTCCTCGCCCAGGCCCACCATGATGCCGGACTTGGTAAAGATGGTGGGATCAAGCTCCTTGACCCGTTGCAGCAGCCGGATCGAATGAAAGTAGCGCGCACCCGGCCGCACCGAAAGATAGCGCGACGGCACGGTCTCGAGATTGTGGTTGAAGACGTCGGGCTTGGCCGCGACCACCAGCTCCAGCGCGCCGTCCTTGCGCAGGAAGTCCGGGGTCAGCACCTCGATCGTCGTGGACGGGCACGTCGCGCGGATGGCGCGGATGGTCGCGGCGATGTGGGCCGCGCCGCCATCCGCGAGATCATCGCGATCGACCGAGGTGACGACGACATGGGCAAGCCCGAGCTTGAAGGTCGCCTCCGCGACATGGGCGGGCTCGCTGGCATCGAGCGCCTGCGGCATGCCGGTCTTGACGTTGCAGAAGGCGCAGGCCCGGGTGCAGGTGTCACCCATGATCATGAAGGTGGCGTGCTTCTTGTCCCAGCACTCGCCGATATTCGGGCAGCCGGCCTCCTCGCACACCGTGACGAGGCCGTTCTCGCGGACGATGTTGCGGGTATCGGCGTAGCCGCGGCCGGCCGGCGCCTTGACGCGGATCCAGCTCGGCTTCTGGGGCGAAACGGAGTCCGGCCGGTTCACCTTTTCCGGGTGACGGGGGCGCAGCGGCGAATTGGAGATGGTGTCGACGATGGTGACCATGGGGATTCCAGCAATGGGCTGTCGCGCCCTAGCTATTCCGTACCGCGGCTGCCTGCAACCGGCTCGCCGAGCCTAGCAGGACATGGCAGATATGGGCAGCATTCCCGCCAATATCCCGCACTGATTCCCCTCAAAATGGTTCGAAAACCGCACCCCACCCCCGCAGTCTCACGGCCCCGCGGTCCCGCGAAAGGCAAGCGCCTGACCCGTGCCTTCTTCGACCGCAGCGTGCACGAGGTGGCGCCCGAGCTGATCGGCGCGACCTTCCTGGTCGGCGGCGTCGGCGGCATCATCGTCGAGGTCGAGGCCTATCACCACACCGACCCGGCGGCGCACTCCTACCGCGGCCCGACGGAGCGCAACCGGGTCATGTTCGGCCCGCCGGGCTATGTCTATGTCTATCGCTCCTACGGCATCCATTGGTGCGTAAACTTCGTCTGCGAGCGGGCGGGATCGGCGAGCGCGGTGCTGATCCGGGCGATCGAGCCGACCGACGGCATCGAAGCGATGCAGCGACGGCGGGGCCTAGAGGATATCCGCACGCTGTGCTCCGGGCCCGGCAAGCTGACCGAGGCGATGGGAATCACCCACGCCCACAATGGGCTGGCGCTGGATGCGGCCCCGCTCGCGCTCTACGCCCGCAAGGCCGATGTCGAGGTCGTCACCGGGATCCGCATCGGCATCACCAAGGCCGTCGAGCTGCCCTGGCGCTACGGGTTGAAAGACTCGAAGTTCGTGAGCAAGCCGTTTGCGGCTACACCGCTGCCGTCATTGCGAGCGAAGCGAAGCAATCCAGTGCCCCGTTAGGATTCTGGATTGCTTCGGCGCTGACGCGCCTCGCAATGACGATGGAGAGAGGTGGCCTACGCCACGCCAGCCAGCCGCTCCAGCGCCTCCTCGAACTTGGCCTTGCGGGCCATCGCCGCCTCGCGCTTCTCCTTCTCCTCCTCGACGAGCTCCTCGGGCGCATTGGCCACGAACTTGTCGTTGGCGAGCTTGGTGTCGACGCGCTTGATGTCGGCGTCGGCCTTGGCGATCTCTTTGGAAAGGCGCGTGCGTTCGGCGGCGAGATCGATGACGCCCTTGAGCGGCAAGGCCACGACCTCGCTGCGCACGACGAGTTGGGCCGAGCCCTCCGGCGCGCGGTCGGCAAAGGAGATGTCGTTGAGCCGCGCCATGCGCTTAATGACGTCGCTCCAGCGCGGCGCCCGCTCCCTGGTCGCGTCGGAAGCGCCGACCAGGGTCAGCCCAAGCAAGGTTGCCGGCGGAATGCTCATCTCGGCACGCACCGAACGAATCGCGGTGATGAGATCGACCACCCAGCCGATCTCGGCCTCGGCCGCCTCGTCCTTGAAGTTCGCGGCATCGAAGCCGATCAGGATCGGCGGCACCAGCGGGTCATTGAAGCTCGATGCCGACAGCATCGCGATCTCTTCCGCGCTCGGCACCTCGACGCGGTGCGGCCAGGGGGCGAGCGCCAGCAGGCCTTCGCGGCTCGCGGTGGTCTCCCACAGCGCCTCCGTGATGAAGGGCATGAAGGGATGGAGCAGCTTGAGGATCTCGTCGCGCGCCCAGGCCACCATCGCCTGCGTCTCGGCCTTGGCGGGACCGTCGGCGCCGAGCAGGGTCGGTTTGGAGAGCTCGACGTACCAGTCGCAATAGACATCCCAGACGAAGCGGTAGATCGCATTCGCCGCGTCATTGAAGCGATAAGCCTCAAGCGCCTCGGTGACCTCGCGGGTGACGGCGGCGGTCTCGTGCGCGATCCAGCGGTTGATGGTCTCCTTCGCCTTGGCCGGATCGAAGCCCTCGGGCACCGCGCAGCCATTCATCTCGGCGAAGCGGCTGGCGTTCCAGAGCTTGTTGGCGAACTTGCGGTAGCCTTCGACGCGCTGGGTGGAGAGCTTGATATCGCGGCCCTGGGCGGCCATCGCGGCCAAGGTGAAGCGCAGCGCGTCGGCGCCGTGCTCGTCGATCAGCGCCAGCGGATCGATGACGTTGCCCTTCGACTTCGACATCTTGGCGCCCTTCTCGTCGCGGACGAGCGCATGGATGTAGACCGTCGAGAACGGCGCCTCCTTCATGAAATGCAGGCCCATCATCATCATCCGGGCGACCCAGAAGAAGATGATGTCGAAACCAGTGACCAGCACGTTGGTCGGATAATAGCGATTCACCTCCGGCGCATCCTCCGGCCAGCCGAGCGTCGAGAACGGCCACAGCGCCGAGGAAAACCAAGTGTCGAGCACGTCTTCATCGCGGGTGATGAAGCCCTCGCGTTTGTTGCGATCGAGCGCCATCTCCCTGCCCTGCTCGGGCGTAATGACCTCCTGCTCGACGTAGTAGCCGATGGCGTTGCCGACCGCTTCCTCTTCGGTCTCAGCAACGAACACCTTGCCGTCCGGACCGTACCAGGCTGGGATCTGGTGGCCCCACCAGAGCTGGCGCGAGATGCACCAGGGCTGGATGTTCTCCATCCAGTCGAAATAGGTCTTCTCCCAATTTTTCGGGACAAACGCCGTCGTGCCCGACTTCACCGCCGCGATCGCGGGCTGCGCCAGAGTCTTGGCGTCGACATACCATTGGTCGGTGAGGAACGGCTCGATCACGACGCCGGAGCGGTCGCCATGCGGCACCATGTGGATATTGGGCTCGATGCGCTCCAGGAAGCCGAAATTCTCCAGCCGTTCGACGATCCTCTTGCGCGCGGCGAAGCGCTCGACGCCGTGGAATTCACGGGCGAACTCTTCCGACCCCTCGGGCAGGCCACGCAGATAGTCCTCGTTGTCGACAAGGGCGAGGCAGCCTTCCTTGTCGAGCACGCTGATCTGCGGCAGGCCGTGACGACGGCCGACCTCGAAGTCGTTGAAGTCGTGCGCGGGCGTGATCTTGACCGCGCCCGAACCTTTCTCAGGATCGGAATAGGTATCGCCGACGATCGGGATCTCGCGGCCGACCAGCGGCAGCACGACGCGCTTGCCGATCAGGTGCTGATAGCGCTCATCCTCGGGGTTCACCGCGACCGCGGTGTCGCCGAGCATGGTCTCGGGCCGCGTGGTGGCAACCACGATGAAGGTCGTGGGATCTTCCGGATTGAAGGCTTTGCCTTCGAGCGGATAACGCAAGTACCAGAGATGCCCCTTGACCTCGGTCTGCTGCACTTCAAGATCGGAGATCGCGGTCAGCAGCTTGGGGTCCCAATTAACCAGCCGCTTGTCCTTGTAGATCAGTCCATCGCGGTGCAGCGCGACGAACACCTTCACCACCGCCTTCGAGAGGCCTTCGTCCATGGTGAAACGTTCGCGGCTCCAGTCGCAGGAAGCGCCGAGCCGCTTCAGCTGGTTGAGGATGGTGCCGCCGCTCTCGTCCTTCCACTGCCAGACGCGCGCGAGGAATTTCTCGCGGCCCATCTCGCGACGGCCCGGCTGCTGCCGTTCCATAAGCTGGCGCTCGACCACCATCTGGGTGGCGATGCCGGCATGGTCGGTGCCGGGCTGCCACAGCACATCCCGGCCGCGCATACGCTCGAAGCGGCAGAGAATGTCCTGCAGCGTATTGTTGAGGGCGTGGCCCATATGCAGCGAGCCCGTCACGTTCGGCGGCGGGATCACGATCGTGAACGGTTCGGCCTCGCGCCGGTCGGGACGGCCGGCGCTGAAGGCGCGGGCATCCTCCCAGACCAGGGACATACGGCCTTCGATATCGGCGGGCTGATAGTTTTTCTCGATCATGGCGTGCACGGCCGGCACAGGTCCGGCCCTTCCAAGGTTCGTTGGCCCAAATGGACAATCCGCTCATGTCCTCCGACGGACATGATGGTGTGCCCACAAGCTAATGATTTCAGGGCTCTTTTTGTATTGGCGCCCGGTCATCCACGCGATGACACGGGATCAATTGGCCGGCACCGGCTGTTACGGGGTAAAGAGCCGCCGGGACGCGCCAAGTCAACAGCGTCTGGGGATGAGCTGCTGCCATGCCGCGCAGGGACTGTGGACCCTGCTTGCCCGCCACGCGGCATCCGCTGTCAGCGACCGCGCGAGACCCGCTCGATCTCGGCCTTCACGATCCGCTCGACCAGGGCCGGCAGATTGTCGTCGAGCCAGGCCTTCAGCATCGGCCGCAGCATCTCCTTGACGAGATCCTCCAGGGTCCGGGCGTTGTTGCTGAGCACCGTGTTGGCGAGCGCGTTGAACGCCGATTCCACGGAACTGACCGTGTTCTGCGACAGGATCGCCTGCCGGGCGCTGGCCTCGAAAGCCGACGGCGGCGCATAGGAAGCGGCGGGCGCTGCCCTGGGGACGGCCCGCGAGGCCGGATCGATGAACTCGATGTCATCCTGCGGCTCCACCTTGCGGAAGGAAGCCGGTGGTGTGCTAGGGGCGGAAATCGGGGGTGCCACTGCCATATCGTCCGTCAACTCGAGTACTTCAGCTTCAGGCTCCGGTTGCGCCGGTCTGACTTCTTCGGGAGTCGTTGTCTCGTCCAACCCCGCCAAAAGTGCGTCGATGTCGTCCTGATTGTTGCTGGCCGGTGCGGCCGGCGGCGGAGCAGCGGGCGCTGGCGGCGCCGGCTTTGCCGTGGCCGCCACCGCGGCTGGAATCTTCGACGGAGGAATGTCTTTCATGGCCGGCTGCTTGGCCGCAGCCGCTGCCGGCTTTTCAACCTTCGCGGGCTCCGGTGCCACCGCCTGCTTTTCAGCGGCAGGCGCCTTGCCTTCGTCGTCGGCGATAATGCGCCGGATCGACGCAAGAATCTCCTCCATCGAGGGTTCTTGGACCTTCGCGGGCTGCGTCATTTCCGACTCCAAATCAGCGACGCCATCGCACGCGTCCTCTTAACCCAATCATGGCAGGATTCGCAGCCCCCGGATCCAACAGGTTTGGATCTCACGTCACCCACCGCTCACTCAGCTCCCTATACGCAGGGCTCGGCACGGGAGGAGCAGAGCAATGCGTTCCGTATCGGAGATCCATTAACGAAGATGATCCGACGCGCTGCGAATCGCTCCGCGGCCTTTTTGAGGCTATGTCATGGCAACAAATGATTGCAAGCAACGCTCGCCGCGAACCAGTGGAGCGGATCGAGTTAGGAACAGATCGACGCAGACGGGCCACAACCTCTGACGGCATCGTCACGTGCCTTTTACGGATACAACCTCGGCCTGCGCCGCCGGATCCTCAGCCGATGGCCAAGGCACTGGCTCGGTGGTTCAACCTCGTGCCGGATTTCCGATGCTTGGATCATCTGGAGCGCGCGACTTCTGCAGGACCTCGCAGCAATGAAGCCTACGCAATCAGCCACGCCGATGCGGCCGTGAATTCGAGGTCTGCTATCAGTTAGAGAGGTTCCTGCGAGGTGATGTCACCGCCTCGCAGGACCTCATATTCACTGCATCAGGCGTCAGCGGCCGTCGGGTGTCCGCACGCCTGCCCAGCTGTCGCGAACCTGCTGATAGTGGACGCTTGGGTCGTAGGTGGTGGTCGGCAGATTGAGCACCTGCGGCGACAGGCGCCCGACCGAATTGAGCACCGAATAAGACGCCACGACGCGGTCGTGCTGCGCCGTCACCAACGCGACGCGCGCGTTGACCAGCGCCTGCTGTGCGTTCAGCACATCGAGCGTGGTGCGCTGGCCTGCCTTGGCCTCCTCGCGCACGCCGTTGAGTGCGATCTCCGAGGCCGTCACCTGTGCCTGTGCCGAGGACACCTGGGCCTTGCCTGCGACGAGCTGTCCCCACGTCGTGACGACATTGGCGCGGGTCTGGTCGCGCGTCGTCTCGAGGTTGAGGCGCTGCTGCGCCAGCGTTTCCTTCGACTGCCGGATCAGCGAGTATTCTGCACCGCCGTTATAGATCGGAACCGAGAGCTGGGCGACCGCGGACGCACCGAAGGTGCGATATGACTGGATCGTCTGCTCGTTGGCTTGCTGCGCAGAGGCCTGCACAGTGATCGTCGGCAGCAGCGCGCCCTCGTTGACCTTCACCTGGAGGAAGTTGACGTCGATGCCGAACATCGCAGCCGTGACGTTAGGATTTTCGGTGAGGCTGACGTCGACCGACTGCTGCAGCGATTTCGGCAGGAACCGATCGACCGGCGAGCCCGGTGCCAGACTGACCGGTTCGTTTCCGATGATTCGGCGGAAGTTCGAGCGCGTCGTTGTCAAATTCGATTCGGCCGTGAGCTGTTGCGTACGACCAGCCGCGAGCTGGGCTTCAGACTGCGCGACGTCGGTGCGCGTCACCTCGCCGACATTGAAGCGGTCCTGGGTTTGCTTAAGGGTCTGCTCGAGCACGCGGGTATTACTGCGTTGAACCTCCACGATCGCCGAGTCGCGCAAGTAATCCATGTAGATCGTGGCGGCCTGCAGCAGCACGGTCTGCTCCAGAACGCGCAAAGCTTCGCGCGCTCCGGAAACCTGACTCTCGGCCGCGCGCGTTTTATTCGCGGTCTGATTGCCGTTGTAGACGGTCTGACTTACCGTCAGGCCCACACTATGAGGCACTGTCGTGCCGTGCGCGGGTGCGGTTCCTGGAGTGAGCTGAATATCTTGATACTGGTAGCCGCCTGAGGCGGTGAGAGCGACCTTCGGTCGGTAGCCGGACAAGGCCTGCGGCACGTTCTCATCGGTCGATCGGACCGCTGCGCGCTGGGCGTTGAGCTGCGGATTATTCTGATAGGCACGAACCAGCGCAGCCTCAATCGTATCGGCGAGCGCAGGCGTCGGGCCCGCACAAGCCATCAGGAGGACCACAGCCGCCGCTGCGGTGACGACCTTCACGCCAAACATCCCTGTTCCATTCATGTTTGTCACCGGCTTACGCCAAAGCCGGGTAGTAAGACCAAATGAGACTCCCGCGCACTGCTGCACCTTATTCCCCATGCAAGCGCGACGGAACCACCTCGCGGCGGAACTGATGCGGAAACTCTGCACCTGCAGCATCCGGGCCACACTTCTGATTTCAAACAGAATTTAGGCCGATGAACGCCAAGAGACCGACTCAATGGCCGAGTCGGTCCGCGGAGGTTCCGGTTTATCGGAAGAACTCCATCAGTCACAAACACTTTGGCAGATGGATGACGGCGGCCGCGCATACGCGCCCGAACACATCGGTCATGGCGCCGTTGCTGAGGCGGGCCCCGACGCTGGAAGCTGACGATTTCGGGGGAATTTCACCCGCGGCAGAGAGGCCGCAAGATCGGCAGCTGATATCAGAAGGTGAATGCCGGCACCGGCTCCAGGCCGGGCAAAATCGGCGCAGTAGCGTCGAACAATACCCGGGCACCGAAATCATCATGCGATCGGGTGACAATCATCGCGCGCGCCGGTTTGCTGGTGGCGAACACGCCGACCAGACGGCCACCGTTTTCGAGTTGGCGGCACAGCCCATCCACGGCAACCCCGGTCGCCCCATTCAACAGAATCACGTCGTAATGCTGATCGGTCGGGTCGCCCACCGCGGCGGAGGCGAGCTTGACCGTGACATTGGCCAGACCGAGCTTGGCAGCAAGCTGCCTGGCATCTGCTTCGACGGCCGGCTCGCTTTCCGTAGCCGTCACCTGCGCTGCGAGTTTTGCCGCGATCGCCGCGGCATAACCGGTGGCGCAGCCGACGACCAGGACTCGATCGGTCGGCTTGATCTCGGCGGCCTGAAGCAACCGTGCCGTCAGCATCGGCTTCACAAGGTAGCGCTTCACCCCGCCAGCCGCTGACACGTCGAGATCGAGATCGAGATAGGCCATGCCCTGCCGGTCCGCGGGCACGAACGCCTCGCGCGGCACTGTCAGCATTGCGTCGAGCAAACGGTGATCGGTGACGTCACTGGTACGCACCTGGCCATCGACCATTTTCTGGCGCGCAGTCGCAAAGGCGGACATGGGCAGACCTGCAGATAAGCGTTGCGGAATGAGCCGCGGAGGAGCTTCGCCATCTTTTGGTACAAGCCATGTGAAAACGCAACATGACGATCACGATGGGCGGCCGGACTTGTCCGCCGCCGCCCATTGCCGACAGCCGCCTTATTCGATCACGACCGCAAGCCGTCCGAGCAGCTGCGCCAGCTCGTCCAAATGCCCGGAATCATGTTCCTCGACGGTATGTGCGAGACGCTCCACGCATTCCTGATCGCTGAGAGTCGATATCCCCGTGGGAATCAAAGGCGGCGCGCTGACGCCGCGAACAAACTCGATATCGGTGCTTGGCATAGAATCACCTCCAGGACCCCCGACGATTGCAATTCGCACCGCAAATATGATCGCCGACTAGAGCCACTCCTAGTGAAATTCCCGTCATCCTGCTGTGGGCGAACGCCATTGTCCGGATCGAAATTTTCTCCATAACCCCCTGTTCGGACGCGGTTTTTCATTCGTCGCGGGGAATGTCCCACGAGAGGCGATTTCCTTCTATGCAAGGCGAAAAGGCTTTGTTATATGCAGCCCCGCTCGCGAACATTTGGTTCGCCTGTTCCTCGGTAGCTCAGCGGTAGAGCATTCGACTGTTAATCGAATGGTCGCTGGTTCGATCCCAGCCCGGGGAGCCAATTCGCCCCTCTACAGGTTCGAACTGGCTCGCGATCAATCCAGCCCGATAATTTGAACTCTTCGGCAGGCTGTCTGGCCTGACGGCGGTGCGCGCCGCCGCCTTGACGCTCCGTCACCGCTCCGGCAAGCGAGAGCTGCTTCCTGCTCTCGAGACCGGTCCAGCCGAATGCCCATCTCCGACCATATGAAAGCCGTTCGCGACAAGATCGGCCACGACCTGCTGGCAACGACTGCAGTGTCGATTTCGATCTTTGACGCCGAGAATCGGCTGCTGCTCGGGCGCGACGCCGAGACCGCACAATGGACGCTGCCGGGCGGCGCGATCGATCCGGAGGAGCATCCGGCGGATGCGGCGGTGCGCGAGTGCTTCGAAGAGACCGGCCTGCTGACGCGGCCGCAACGGCTGATCGGCGTGTTCGGCGGCCCCGAATTCCTGATCCGCTACCCGAACGGCGACCTGACCTACTACACGGTGATCGCATTCGAGGCCGTGATCGTCGGCGGCGCGCTGGCGCCGGACGGCGAGGAGATCGCATCGTTGAAGTTCGTCGACAAGACGGAATGGGAGCAGCTGCCGATCTCGCCATCGAGCCGCATCATCTCGCGACAGGCCTTCGTTCGCGACATGACGCCGTTCTTCGTGCCGTCCGCCTGGCAAGGCGAGGCCTGACGCGCTTGGATCCACGCGCGGCGCTCTTGATGCTGCTCGCGGGGCTGTTGCATGCGAGCTGGCATGCGATGGTGAAGACCGGCAGCGGGCTTGCCATCCTGGCCGGCATGGGGCTGGTCAGCGCGGCGCTGACATTGCCGTGGCTGTTCGTCCTGCCGATGCCGTCCGGCGCCACCTGGCTGATCATCCTCGCCTCGCTCGTGCTGCACGCCGGCTACAAGGTGAGCCTCGCGATGGCCTATCGCTCCGCCGAGTTCGGCCGCTCCTATCCGATCGCGCGCGGCACCGTGCCGCTGTTCGCCACCGTCATCGCCTATCTCACGCTGCGGCAACTGCCCGGCCTCAGCCAGTTCGCAGCCATCCTGATCATCGCAGCCGGAATCCTCGGCCTGGCAGTCGACCGCAGCCACGGCCGCTTCAGCCGCAGCGCCCTGCTCGCTGCGATCTGCGCCGCCGCGATGGTCGCGGGCTACTCCGTGACCGACGCCGCCGGCACGCGCCAGGCGGAAGGCTGGGGCTCGTTCACGGCCTGGATCATCGTGCTCGACAGCCTCAGCTTCTTCGCGGTGGCATTGGTACTGCGCGGCTCCAAGATGCTCGTCGAGATCAGAGCCGCACGAATGTCGGTCGGTATCGCCGGCGTCCTGGGACTGACGTCGTTTGCCGTGTTCCTCTGGGCCTTGAGCCGCAATCCGATCGCCAACGTCGTCGCGTTCCGCGAATGCAGCGTGCTGTTTGCGACGCTGATCGGCGTGCTGTTCCTGGGCGAGCCGGCAACGCGACGACGGCTCGTCTGTGCCGCGTCTATCGCGGTCGGCCTGATGCTGATCGCCGCGCTGAAACCGCCCTAGCTGTTTGTCGCGATCGCGGCGGCCATGATCTTGGCCGTCTCGTCATAATGACGCCAGAGATCGGGATCGATCGGATTGGGCGCACCGAAATAGCCGCCGGGCGTCAGCCGCCGCGCGGACTCACCACCCTTGCGCCATTCGGGGAGATCCTGCTCGGTCAGCGGTGTCGGCGGCAGGCTGCGCAGTGCCGCATAGTCCACCGTCTCGGGGAAATATCGGACCATGGCCGCGGTCTCATACTCATCGGCATGGACGCCGAACACACCGGTGGTGCGGAATGCGTCGAGCGCCGGCGTCGGCTCCCACGGGACCCAGATCGGCTCGCCGCCGGTCTGGCCGAGCCGTCCCATCATGGCCCAGCGTCGCGGCGCATAGAGCCAGCGCGCACCGGTTAGTCCCTTCGCATGCGCCTGTTGCAACACTCCGAGGATCATCTCGTTGTGGGCGCGATCGCCGTGGTGGCTGACAACGTAGATGTTCGGCAAGCCGTTGGCCGCAAGTGAGTCCAACACGTCGGTCAGCAGCGCGGCCGCCGTCTCCGCCCTGATCCGAAAACTGCCGGTGAACTCGCCGAGCACGCCGTTGATGCCCCAATAATACGGCGGCGCAATCAGCGTCTCGCGGCCGGCTGCCGCCGCATAGCGCTGCGTCGACCGACACAGCGCCAGCGCGATATAGGCGTCGGTGCCGGTGGGCAGATGCGGACCATGCGCCTCGATCACGCCGATTGGAAGCAGCACGGCCGCGCCGCGCGCCGCGGCTGCAGCAACCATTGTCGCCGTCATGTCGGCCATGGTGTCGGCAAGCAATTCGGAGCGCATTCGTCTTTCCTCTCTCACACCGCGATCCAGCGACGGACCTGATCGATGTCGGCCAGCAGGTCGGATGATGCGCCTTCCAGCACCATCCGTCCCCGATCAAGCACAACAGCGCGATCCGACAGCCGCAACACGTCCTCGGCCCGCTGCTCGACCAGGATCACCGCAAAACCGTGGTCGCGCCGCAGCGATGCAAACGTATCCTCGAGCTCGTCGACGATCACGGGCGCCAGCCCCTCGAACGGCTCATCGAGCAGCAGCAATTTCGGTCCCGTCATCAGGGCGCGGCCAATCGCCAGCATCTGCTGCTCGCCACCGGACAGCCGGTCGCCATCATTCCGCCGGCGCTCGCGCAACCTGGGAAACAGCCGATAGATATCGGCGAGAGCGAAGCGGCTGCCGTGATGCGCGGCGACGCGCAGATTTTCCTCGACCGTGAGTGAGGCGAAGATGTCACGCTCCTGCGGCACCCAGCCAAGGCCGAGGCCGGCGCGGCGGTTCGCTGGGAGCATCGTGATGTCCTGTCCGCCGAAGCGCAAGCGGCCGTCGAAACGGCGGGCATGGGCCATGATCGCCAGCATCAGCGTGGTCTTGCCGACGCCATTGCGGCCGAGCACCGCCAGGCATTCGCCTTTGTCCACCTGTAGGCTCAAGCTCTCGAGCACGACAGCGTCGCCATATCCCGCGGTGAGATTGTCGATCTCAAGCAGCGGCATGATGCCCTCGCCTGCCGAGATAGGCCTCCCTCACCTGATCGTTTGCCGAGATGTCCGCCGGCGCGCCTTCGGCGAGGACTCGGCCCGCCGCGAGCACGGTGATACGCTCTGCGAAACGAAACACCAGGTTCATGTCGTGCTCGACAAACAGCAGCGTGAGATCATCGGGCAAGTCACTGAGCCGCTCGAAGATCCCCTCGCTCTGCGCGGCGGGTACGCCCGCGGCCGGCTCATCCAGCAGCAGCACGCGTGGCCGCGTCGCCAGCGCGATCGCGATCTCCAGCAGGCGCTGCTGCCCGTAGGCGAGCTCGCGCACCGGCCGGTGCGCATGGCCAGCCAGGTTGACGAAGGCAAGATGATTCTGCACCTCGTCGGCCACGGCACTGTCACGCGCGGCGCGGCGCCAGAACACCGTGGATTTGCGCTCGCGCTCGATAATCGCCAGCGCCACGTTCTCGGCAACCGTCAGGCCTGCGAACAGCTGATTGATCTGGTAGGTGCGCGAAAGGCCGCTGCGGACGCGCTGATATTCGCGCATCTCCGTGACGTCGTGGCCGCCGAGCAGGACGCGGCCGGATGACGACCTGATGCCGCCGGTCAAGGCCTGCACCAGCGTGGTCTTGCCGGCGCCGTTCGGTCCGATCAATGCGTGCCGGCTGCCGGGCGCAATTGCAA
>NZ_JBARGP010000326.1:0-4533 GCF_049798375.1 Bradyrhizobium sp. | reverse complement strand
GGTGTCGTCCCGGCGAACGCCGGACCCATAGCCACAGGCGGTCGTTGTTGGAACAATATCTTGGACCCACTTCCCCAAATAGTCCCCTCCTGTGGTGATGGGTCCCGGTCCCGCGTCGGCGCGCTGGTGGGCACGTCGCCCGCTGCATTTGCGATCTAGCGGAACCGAGCAACGCGCCTTTGCCCACCTACGCACCTCTCACCGACGCATCGGCGGAATGCCGGAGCACTGCGCCACGCGTCCCTGCCCATGTATGCAGGCGCGATAGAACGACGGCTCCACGAAGCGGCCGGCCCAGATGCCACGGCCGGCGCGACGGGCGGCGAGTTGATCGGCGGCGTAGCGGCCGTGCGAATATTGCGGCTCCTCGATGGCGAGGCCGCGCGACACCAGCATCTGACCGAGATCGGTCCGGCGCACAGCGCAGCGGGCGACGATGCGGCCATAACGATCATCATCGACCGGTGTGCAGCGCACGGCCTTGCCCCTCGTGAAGGCATCAAGCGTGTTCGCAGCCAGCGCGCCGCAGCGATAAGGCTTGCGGTCGCGGCCGCGGCACAGTTGCGCGCTCTCGGGCGCATCGATGCCCCAGAGCCGGATGCGGTCATCATGGATATCGAGGGTGTCGCCATCGACGACGCTGACCCGCCCGATGAGGTCGCGGGCGGCCGCCGGAAGCATGTGGACGACAATGAGGAGAGCGCAGGCGACGCGCTTCAATTGGTTCGACAAAACGTGCACCTCGAACATTGCGCATCGCTTGGCGGCGGGCGCGCCGAATCAGTTCTTTGATGCTGTCTGTTCGAATACGGCCGATTTTCAGCTTGGTCGAGTGCCTGATGCGCAGGTCGATTGCGTGGCGTTCAGCACTTGCGGCGTGCGCGATGTAACCTCGCCCCGCTCTTGTCCGCCATAGAGCGACGGCGGATGCGGAGAGAGGTCAGCTTGCGAAGCAATCCGGGTGAGGGGGGTACAGGTCTAACAATCTGAAGTGAGCAAGCGTCTGCCGCTCACCCCAACCTTCTCCCCGTGAAGAACGGGGAGAAGGAGCGCACCGCTTCCTGCACGATAGCTCAAGAACTTCTCTCTAGGTTCAACGCTGGAAGCTCAGCTTGCTGAGCAGGGCTTGGCGCGCCAGTGCATGCGCGATCAGCTTGTTCATCAGTTCGCCCTGGAGCAGGCCGGTGGCCTCCCACATCTTCGGATACATGCTGATGTCGGTGAAGCCGGGCAGGGTGTTGACCTCGTTGACGTAGACGTCGTCGCCGCTGACGAAGAAGTCGACCCGCGCGAGCCCCTCGCAGCACAACACGGCGAACACCTCGACCGCGAGCTTGCGGATGCGCGCCGCCAGGGCCGGGTCGAGCTGCGCTGGCACGTGCAGCGAGGCGCCGCTGGCATCGGTGTATTTCGCCTCGTAGGAGTAGAAGCCGTGCTGTCCTTTCGGCACAATCTCGCCGAGCTCGGACGCGCTGACTTGGCCGTCGGCATGCTCCAGCACGGCGCATTCGATCTCGCGCACCGGCGCGATGGCGCGCTCGATCAGGATCTTGTTGTCGTAACGCAGGGCAAGGCGGCAGGCAGTCTCGAACTCGGCCGCGCTGCGCGCCCTTGAGATGCCGACCGATGAGCCGAGATTGGCCGGCTTGACGAACAGCTCGCTTGCACCAACCGCACGCACGGCATCCTCGTAGGCGATCGGCACGGAGGCCGTCATCGCGACATAGGGCACGATCGGCAAACGGGCGTCGCGCAGCAGCCGCTTGGCGACGTCCTTGTCCATCGACGCGGCGGATCCCATCACGCGGGCGCCGACATAGGCGACATCGGCCAGTTCGAGCGCGCCCTGCACGGTGCCATCCTCGCCATTGGGACCGTGCAAAACGGGGAAGATGACGTCGAAGGCGGGATGCTCGCGTACGGTCGCGCCATGCGTGATGACCACTGCGCGGCCGCCGCCGCCCGGCAGCAGTACGATTTCCGGACCATCCGAGGGAATGACCAGCGCAGAGCTGTCCTTGCGATTGGCCACATCGGCCAAGGTCCAGCGGCCGTTGCCGGTGATCCCGATCAGGGTGATCTCGTAGCGGTCAGGATCGAGGGAGCGATAGATGTTGGCGGCCGACGCGCGGGAGACGTTATGCTCCGCGGAGCGTCCGCCGAACAGGATCGCCACTCTGGTCTTGTGCTGGGTCATTTTGCTCGACCTGGATTACGTACACCAGCCTGTGTACAGGCAATCCGCCGATGATTGAAGCGGCCTCGCTTCGGCGCATGCAGATGCCGTCGGCCAGCCTCGAGTGCGCGGCAGCGTTCATGCATTTAAAGACACCAATTACCCCAGCAGCGAACGATGTCGGTACCAAAATGCGCCCGGGTGGCGCGACCGAACGAGCTGCTGCTAAGGTATAAGAAACTGCCGCGCGACGGGGTTCCGGAGCCGGCGTGTTTTTATTGTCCGCGCTCGTCATGATCTTGAAACTACCTGATAGCCGAACCGTACCTCCGCGATGGATCGACGTGACATCATCATGGTCGTGGCTATGCTGCTGCTGACGTTTGCCGTCACCTGGGCTGGCACCGATTACGTCGTCAACCAGATCGTGCTGCCGCTGGTCGAGGACGAGCCGGCACCAAGCCCCAGCTATCCATCGCCGTAGGTGGATCCGAGCGCTCGCCGCGCAGCCGCAACGGCGCGCTCGACATCGTCGGCGCTGGTTTGCCAGTTGCAGACTGAGATGCGCATGCAGCGCTGGCCGCGCCAGGTCGTGCCGCCGAAGAAGGCCTCGCCAGAGGCGGCGATGCGTGCGATCACCGCGTCCGTCTGGCGATCGTGATCCTGCTCCGTGGCGCCAGGATGGGAACCGAGGAAACGGACGAGCCCCTGGTTGATGACGGGCTCCCAGACCACTTCCGCTCCCGGCAGGCTGCCGATGCGGCTCACCAGCGCATGGGCATGGGCGCAGCAGCGCTCGATCAGCGCGACGATGCCGGCGCCGCCGAGCTGGCGCAGCGCCGCATAGGTCGGGACGCCGCGGCCACGTCGCGACCATTCCGGATTCCACTCGATCTGGTCGCGCGCGTCATCGACGAATTGGGTGTAGCTGGTGCGATGCGAGAAGGCGCCGCGATGGGCGTCGACGTCGGCAACGAAAGCGTAGCCGCAGTCGAATGGCGTGTTGAGCCATTTGTGTCCGTCATTGGTCCAGGAATCGGCAAGCTCGATCCCGCGCAGCAGGTGGCGATGCCGGGGGCTGGCTGCGGCCCACAGGCCGAAGGCGCCATCGACATGGACCCAGGCCCCGAAGCGTCGCGCGATCGGGATCAACTCGGCGAAGCGATCGAAGGCACCGATATTGAGATCGCCGGCGTGCAGTACGACGATGGCAGGCTGCGGCGCGTTGCTCTCCAGCGCCTGCGCCAGCGTCTCGGGCGCGAGCCGGCCGCTGCTGTCGCAGGGGAGGGACATCACCGCGCGCTTGCCGAAGCCGAGCACGCGGACGGCGCGCTCGACCGAGCCATGGCGTTCGCTGCTGGTGAGGATGCGGATCGCGGGCGCGCCGAACAAGCCATGCTCCTCGACGTCCCAGCCGGCGCGCTTGAGCAGGCGATGACGGGCTGCGGCGAGGCAGGTGAGGTGGGCCATCTGGGTGCCGGTGACGAAGGCAAAGCTCGCTGCTTCAGGCAGGCCGAACAGCTGCTTGAGCCAGCCGCCCGCGACCTCCTCGATCACCGCTTCCGCCGGGCCGCAGGCATGGATCGCGGCATTCTGGTCCCAGGTCGACACCAGCCAGTCCGCCGCAAGCGCCGCCGGCAGCGTGCCGCCAATCACCCAGCCGAAGAAGCGGCCGCCGCTCGAGCCGAGAATACCGCCTTCGGTGTCGCGCACGAGATCATCAATCACCTGCGTTGGATCAGTGCCATGCTCCGGCAGCGGCTGTGCGAAGCGTGCGCGCAACGTGGAGAGATCCGCGCTGGCATTGACCGGCGCGCTGTCCGCGGACGAGAGATGATGGAGCGCGTGGTTGAAGGCGCGCTCCAAGGTTGGCCGGAAGGAATCACTGGTCGACATTGTCATTCTCGGGGTGACCTGAATCTCGCTTGAGGTAACATTGCGCACCGGCCGCGGCTCGCCGGAATCGGACTCGACCGTCGTGCGCGCGCGGCGCAATTGTTGCGCTCCGTCATTGCGAGGAGCGTAGCGACGAAGCAAATCCAGCGCGAAGAAGGATGTCTTGATTGCGTCGCTTCGCTCGCAATGACAGACTCGTCGTCATGCTCGATCTCATCGAATGCGAACGCGCACGGGTCGCCAGGGACCGCCGCTATGACGGCCGCTTCTTCATCGGCGTGCGGACCACGCGGATCTATTGCCGGCCGGTGTGCCCGGTGCAACCGGCGAAGGCGGCCAATGTCAGCTTCTATCCATCGGCATCCACGGCCGAGGCCGCCGGCTTCCGCCCCTGTCTGCGCTGCCGGCCGGAGGCCGCGCCGTTCTCACCGGCCTGGCAGGGCACCCGCACGACGGTCGCG
>NZ_JBARGP010000325.1:0-10138 GCF_049798375.1 Bradyrhizobium sp. | reverse complement strand
CCCAAGGCCCATTTCGCGAGAGCGGCCCCGAAGGGTGAAACGAAAGATCCAGGATTTGGCGGGCAGATTTTCGCCGTCGCCTGAAATCTGCAGATAGAGGCCGGCGCCATCGGCGTACATGCCGGGTTTCTTGACCTTCGCGACCTTCAGTGCCGTCAACCGGCCAACCAGATGCGCCATCGCTGCCTCGTAGCCTACCCACGATGCTACCCACATCCTGCGCGCATTTACCCACGTTTTGGGGCGAACCCGCGCGGACACCAGAAGGCATCAAGGGCTAAAATTACGGCGAATTTTCAGGGGGTTGGCGGATGGCCGCGAACAAATGCGAACGCTGGTATGGCGGAGAGGGAGGGATTCGAACCATCAATACATTTCCATGCGGATCGAAGCCGATCGGCAGTAGCGGCTGGCGAATTCATCCGCGAAATTGTCAATGAAGTCGAGATCAGTTCATTAGCCGAGAATGTCTAGCGGTTTCCGTTGAGCGAACCACGCTTACTCAGTGATTGATCCATGGATGTTGGTTGGCAGATGACTGACCTCGGGTCCGCCGCGCGGATCTTAACGAAAACGTGAATGCACAACTCAGTCCAACTCTCCAAAACCGGTGCGACGGATTCGAACCCAAATATCCGAATTTTCCTGTGGTGTTGCCGCTGGTATTGCCCAAAAAATTGTACTGCAAAGCATCGCTCGATCAATGATTTAGCTGAATTTTTCGACGCCGGCCAGGGGCACCAACTGGGCTGTTCAGGCCTGTTTCCAAATCGCGCGCAAACGTTCACCGCGACTTTCGCTTTTCCGAACGAAGGAATTGAGCAGATGGCCGGCAAGAACGATGGCGCGTGCGCCAATCCCAAGTAGATCAGGACCGATATCGACTGCCGTGCCGCCCGACCGAAATTCGACAAGGGCGCCTGAAGTCCCCCAAGATCTCCGACGTGACCGGCGGCTGGCTCTATCTCTTCGTCACGGCGGACGCGAGCAGGCCCGGCGACGCTGCCTCAAGCTCTGGCGGATGGACTACCGCTTCCGCGGCCGCCAGAAAACCTACTCCATCGGCCCCTACGGCAACCGGCAAGGATGGCACGTTCTCGTTCGCAGACGCGCGGCGCGAGCGCGATAAGTTACTGGCGGCTCGCCGCCAGAGATTTGGAAGGATTTCATGCAATAGGCGGACATGCCGAACGTAGCGGGCGCGGCACCGGATCCGGATGGAAATTGAGATCAAGCGCCTCCAGTTACGGTGATACCGAAACTGGCAGGTGGCACCCTGGACCGATGGCCGACGCGGTTGCCTACGCTGGCAGCACGATGACCTTCGTTTTGACCGGCGTTCGCGAATAGAGATCGATCATGTCCTGACTGAGGAGGCCGGTGCAGCCGCTTGTAATGCCGTTCCCGATCGTTTCGGGATCGCTGGTGCTATAGATCGTGTAAAGCGTGTACACCCCATTTTGATAGAGGTAGAGCACGCGAGCACCAAGGGGATTGTCGAGACCGCCCGGCATTCCGCGAGCATATTTTCCCGCCTCCGGCTGGCGCGCGATCATCTCCTTGGGGGGCGTCCAGATAGGCCATTCGGCCTTGCGCCCGACATAAGCCTCCCCGCTCCACCGAAACCCATCGCGGCCGACATTGGCGCCATAGCGGGTAGCGTTTCCCTCGCCCTCGATGCGGTAAACATAGTATTTGCCTGGATCAACAATAATCGTGCCGGGCGCCTCGTTGCTGTCGTAGCGCACTGTCTTGCGAAAATATTTCGGATTTATCTTGCTGACATCGACAGCAGGAATCGGGAATTTCTCGTCGGGCACTGGCCCGTAGACTTTCTCCGCCTCAGCCAAACTCATGTAGTCGGATGCGCAACCCGCCAGGCCAAGTGCGGCGAGACCGGCAGCGGAGCCGAACAGAAACGCCCGGCGGTTGAGAGACCGCGCGGGAAGCCCAGCCAGAGCCCCCTCACCTATGGCGTGGGCGTCGGCAACTCCACGACCCATGATCATGATACGGATTTCCCCTCTTCCCGTTGTACGGCCGCAGGAGAACTTTGGCATAAAGTAGCGGGAGGAGAAAGCGGACTGGTCTTAAGTCGATGGGCCACGTAATTTTCCGCTCCAACTGCTGATCGAAGGCTCGCAGCCGAGCGCCCGATTGCGACGCGCTTCGATTTGCCCAGTACCCGCGCGTGCTTCGTCGCCGCCCGACAGGTCGCCGGCTTCGCGGCGACGCCGCACGGTATACGCTCTGGGGTTTCCGCTTGGCATCTGCGCTTTGGCTGGGCGCCGGCCGACGGACCTTCACACCTTAGCTGTCGAAGACGATCGTGAGCAGCAGCGAACTGTCCTCAATGCCGTGAACGGCATGCCGAACCCCACCCTCGATGTACGCCCACTCGCCCGCGGCCAGTTCAAAACTCGAGTCAGGGAGTTCGAGCCGCGCCCGTCCTTCGATACAGTACAAGGTGATGGGACCGGCCACTTGATGAGGAGCGATGTGCGCGCCGGCGCGGATGATGAGGCGGGCGGCCTCAAAGGAGGGAGTTTTCACGATCGCAGTCGTCTTCGCATCCCGGAGCTTGGGACCAAGCGGTCGAAGATCCACGATCTCTCCAGGGTTTGCGTGCAGGACAGCCATTTCTCTTCCTTCAACGTAGCCACCGGTTCGGACGATCCGGCAAGGGGTGACAGTGCCCGACCTTTCGGCACCCGACGTTCGCGGGCTCGCCGCACGCTGGGGAACGGTAATCGGGGCCGCCCGTTCCGCCGATTGGGATTTCGAAAATGGTTCGGCTTGAACAACCGCCCCTTTAGGGATCTACAGGCCTTCAGCCTCGCGACGCAAGCTCGCTCACCTCAGTTCGCACGCGCCCGGCGCCGGCGCCTGCAGAGGGTGCCTAGTGAGCTCCAACTGGGACGGTCGGACGGCATCCTCCTTCCACACCACGAGCGGTGAGAAACCTCCGATCGGCCCGCGCGTTTCTCCAGACACCGTCTATTGGGACGGAAAATACAGAACTTCCCATCAGGAGGCACGCGATGAAACAATTCGCCATCATCCTGCTGGCGACCGCGACGGTATCGCTGCCCGCCAGCGCGCAACAATCCACGACAGTGGCGACGAACGGGGCACAGCAGGCTCAACCGACGAAAGGTGGCGCCCCCCCGCGAGAAAAGGATCGGATCGGTCTCACCGCAACGCAGCGGCAGATGATCGCCTGGAGCATCGCCGGTCTCGCCGAGATGCAGCCCGTCCCGTCGCGATTTCAGCCGACGCTCGGAACCAAGGCGCCAAAAGATCTAAGCTTGTCCCAGGTGCCCGGGATCGTTCAGGGAGTCGCGCCCCCTGCGGCGAACTACGAATACGCAATGCTCGCGGACAAGGACCTCCTGCTCGTGACGCCGCAGGACGGCACCATCGCCGACGTCATCCATCTGAACCGCCGTCTTTAGGACGGCGGCGCTGCCACGCAGTCGCCTTTTTCTTCCCGCATGGCGCCGACCTCCTCTTTCGCCTCCGTCGTCAGGAACGTGACGGCCCGTGTCAGTGAGATGTCAGACTTCTCACCATATCCGGGACTGAGGCGATGGCCGCGGCCGAAGCGCCCGGCTGCTCGATCACTGCCGCTTTAGCAGCTACTGCCGCTCGCAAACCGCCGAGCTCCGATCGGGAGAGGTCCAGCCTCCAGCCATACGCCTCCAGGACGTCCTGCACGATTGCGAGGCCCAGGCCCGCAGCGCCACCGCGTTCGTCCAGGCGGGTGCCGCGCTCAAGGACACGCGAGAATTCGGACGGTTCGATGCCGCCGCCGTCATCCTCGACGAGCAGGCCTCGCCGGCTCGCATCGCTGGTGATGCGGACGCGGCCCGCAGCGTGACGGCCGGCGTTCTCGAGGAGATTCCCGAGAACCTCCGCGAGATCGGTGCGGTCGAAAGGAACGCAGAGATCATCGGGGACGAGGTCCTCGAACCTCACGCGTCCGCCATCGGGCATCCGGGACAGAGTGGCGATGAGCGACCGGACAAGAGGCTTCACGGGAGTGGACGCCGCGGCCGCGCCCCTGGTGCGCCCGCGGACTCTCGCCCGGGCGAGTTCGCGGTCCACATGGCGGCCCATGGCCTCGCCGACGGCGTCAATGTCCTGGGCGATGTCGCGCTCTCCCCGTTCCCGAAGACGCGATGCATCGGCCGCGAGCGCCGCGAGCGGAGTCTTCAATCCATGCGCCAGATCCGCGGCGCGACCACGCGACCGTTCGATCTCACCTTCCTGGGCATCGATGAGCGCGTTGACCTCCTCGACGAGGGGATGGACTTCGGTCGGGACCGAAGCCGGTAGATGCCGAATTCGCCCGGCTCTGACATCGGCCACTCCGCGGCGTAGCGCGACGAGCGGACGCAAGCCGACGCCGACCTGGACCCAGGTCGCAAGGGCCAGAACGCAGCCGAGAAGGACGAGCGCGATCGCGAGATCCTTCGCGAAGGCCGCGGTCGCCGCCGAAACCCTCGCCAGGTCCTCGGCGACGGCGAGGCGGACGATCACCGGCTTCCCGGCCCCGGCGAGTGTGACGGCGCGCTCAGCGACCAGCACGCGCTGGCCTCCCGGCCCCGAGGCCTCGTGCTGATGAATTTCGCCGGGCTCCAGCCGATCGGCCGGGAGCGTCATGGCCGAATCCCACAGCGAGCGCGAGCGGAGAAGCTGCCCGCGGTCATCGCCGACTTGCCAATAGAGTCCGGAAAGAGGATCGGCGAAACGTGGATCCACCGGGGTCTGCGTCAACACCAGCTTGCCTTGCGGGTCGATGTCGATGCCGGCGAGAAGCTGCTTCAGATGAACATCGAGATCCTGGGCAAGCGTGCGCGAGACGTGTCGCTCGAAGACAAGGACGAGCCCGCCCCCGGCGACTGCGAGGGCGATCAGGATCGCGAGGAAGCCGCCGGCGACCAGGCGCAGCCTGAGAGAATGCCGGTTCACGCGGCGGCCTCCGGCACCAGATAGCCGAAACCGCGCCGCGTCTCGATCGCGTCCGGGCCCAGCTTCTTGCGGACGCGGCCGACCAGCACTTCGAGCGTGTTCGAGTCGTGCTCTTCGCCGTGGCCGTAGACGTTCTCGTCGATCTCCTGCTGCGAGACGACCCGGCCTCGATTCCGGAGGAGATGGGCCACCAGCCTGTACTCGAGAGGCGAGAGCGTGATCGGCACGCCGCGGCGGGTCACCTTCATTTGCCGCTCGTCCAGCGTGATCTCTCCTGCGGTGATGACCGAAGAAGCGTGACCTGTCGACCGCCGCACGACCGATCGCAGGCGCGCCAGCAGCTCCTCCATCCGGAACGGTTTCGGCAGGTAGTCGTCGGCGCCGGCATCGATCCCGTCGACCCGCTCGGCCCAGCTTCCCCGTGCTGTGAGGATGAGGACCGGCATATGGCGGCCGTTGGCGCGCCAGCGCTTCAGGACGGCCAGCCCATCCATGCCGGGCAGACCGAGGTCGAGGATGACGGCTCCATAGTCCTCGGTATCGCCGAGGAACCAGGCGTCCTCGCCATTCGCAACCGCATCGACCACGTAGCCGGACGCTTCGAGCGTGCGCGACACATCCGACGCGATCCGCGGGTCGTCTTCGACAACGAGCACGCGCATCACTTCTCCTTCGTCCGTTCGACTTCGCCGCTGTGGGCGTCGACGTGGATCTCGAAAAGCCGCCCGTTGCCGTCGACGACGCGCAGCTCGTACATCCAGGCGCCGGCTTCGTGTTCGAGCTTGATGCCCACGACTTCGCCCGGAAGCCTTCCCTTGATCGACGTCAGAATCTCCGCGAGCGGCCGGATCTCGCCGGCCTCGACGGCTCGTCGCGCGTCGTCGTGGTCGCGCGCGAACGCCGACGCTCCTCCGCCCGCGGCCACGACGGCGATCGCAAGCATCAGGGCGCGAATTCGATAAGGGCGTGAGTCCATGAGGTAGCTCGTCATCCGGTAGATATGGATGCCAGAACCCACCTGACAAATCGCTGACCTGGCTCAACAGGTCGCCGTCAGGCTGCTTCTGACAGATTGCCCCGCATCGCCGCCGCATGGTGCGGCCGGCGTCCGTCAGGAGATACCTATGCGCAAGATCGCAATTCTTACCGTCGCCGCAATCGTGCTCGGAGCAGCCTCCGCCCAGGCCAGCAGCCTCGGCAGGCCGTGCACGTCGGCTCCGGAGGCCCAGTGGCTGCCCATGGCGCAGCTTCAGGCCAAGGTCGAGGCCCAGGGCTACAAGGTCCAGAAGGCCAAGCTCAAGAACGCCTGCGGCGAGCTCTACACGCTCGACAAGACCGGCAACCGGGTCGAGCTGTTCGTGGATCCGACCAACGGCCAGATCGTCGGCCAGATGTGACGGTGCGCAAATGAGAACCCTGAGCAACACGATAGGAGCCGGCGGCGCGACGCCGCCGGCAACCGTCAAAGTCTGGGACCCGTTCGTGCGGGTCTTCCACTGGTCGCTGGCGAGCTTGTTCGTTCTTGCCTACGCCACGGGCGACGAGATCGAGCGGGTGCACGTCGCAGCCGGCTACACCATAGCCGGTCTCCTCGCGGCCCGCATCGTCTGGGGCTTCGTCGGTCCTCGGCATGCGCGATTTTCGAACTTCGTTCGTCCGCCACGCGAGGTGCTCGCCTATCTGCGGGACGTTGCACTCCTCAGGGCTCCTCGTTACATCGGGCACAATCCCGCCGGCGGCGCCATGATCGTCGCGCTCCTGGTCGCCCTGGCCGGCACGTGCACTACCGGCTACATGATGACGACGGACGCCTACTGGGGCTCCAAGCTGATCGAGCACGTCCACGAGTTCTTCGCCAACCTGACCGTCGGCCTCGTCGTAGCGCATGTCCTCGGCGTGCTGGTCGCGAGCTTCGAGCACCACGAGAACCTGGTGGCCTCCATGATCTCTGGCCGCAAGAGGGCTGCCGACTGAGCAGCCCTCTCATCCGCAATCCAATGGAGGATCCCGTGCCCGCCACGCCGCACGTCGAAAAGCACTTCACTGCCTCCGGAGCCATCGCGATGGGGCTCGGCGGGTATCTCGCCGCGCGCACCGGTGCCGAGCACTATGCCGCCGAAGAGCAGCGCGAGCTGAACTTCATCAGCGTGACCGCATGAAAGACCAGCATCAAAGCAGGTCCGGCGCGTATTCATTTCAGCTAGTTGGCTAACGACCGCGTGGTGACTGACCCGCGAGGCATACTGCGTCGTCGGGCCGCAGCTCATTCGCCCCGGACTTTGCTCCAGCGCAAGCTCCTGGCCGTCCTCGTCCTCCTATCTGCGAGCAAAGAGACTCTTTGGAGAAAACCCAGTGACCATTCTGACCAAGTCGCTCATACCCGCGGTCGTCGTACTCGGGCTCGCCATGGGACCACCTGCCCTCGCTGCTGGACCCCATTCGCATGACGGGCCTGCCGCGACGGTCCAGCTTCGGCTCGACCACGGCAAGAAGTGGTCGACGGATGACGCCCTGCGCCGCGGCATGAGCGAAATCCGTGTCGCCATGGCGCAATCGTTGGCGCCCATTCAGAAAAACGTGTTTACGCCCGCGCAATATGAAGCCTTGGCGACGGGCATCCAGACGCAGATCGACTATGTGGTGGGAAACTGCAAGCTGCCCGAGCAGGCCGACCAGCAACTTCACTTGGTGCTCGAGCAGATCATCGACGGTGCGGCCGATATGAAGACCGAGGCTGGCCGCAATCGCGGGGCGACAAAAATCGTCCAGGCGCTTGCTCAATACGGCCAATATTTTGACCATGCAGGCTGGCAACCGCTAGAACATTGAAATTCAATTGCCGCCGGCGGCAGAAGCGCGGCGCGTGACGCATGCTCTCCTGCCCGGAAGGGCTGCTATTCCTGCGGGAGGCATCCATCAGCGCGAACGTCATCCGAAACATAAACGGTAGTTATCGATCTCCAAGGCTCCGAAGGCGCGTCGTGCGATGGGTGGCCCGATCGTGTCCCGCCCATCGCGGCGCGCCCCTTCATTCCGGGAATGCGTGCACCGCCCCGACAAGGGCCGGAGTGAGGGCCCGCAGTGCGTTCAAAATGACTGCAACGTCGATTACCTCATGGACGATAGCTGCGAGCACGGGCTCAAGCCGGCCAACGGTAGCAGCTACCATCGCCACCAACGACAACAGCGGCACAGCGCCTGCACGCTCGAAATTGCGTGACTGAGCGGCCGATCAACCGGATCTTCTCTGGCATCGTGTTGCCGACGCCCCGGAGATCATGGACGGTCAAACCGGACGGCATCTGGCTCCGGGCATCATTCCGTTCGATCTCGGTATCTCGATCTCAGATCCTTCGAAAGCTCAAACCGGCATCATGCCATGGCGGCGCTTGGTCTCCGCTGTTTCGGCAGAGGCCACATAGGTGATGAAGCCGCGCGCGGCGTCTGCATGAGCTGCCGCCTTGCAGATACCAGCGGCAAATATCGTCTTCGGCTGCAGCGTCTCGGGCAGCAGGCCGACGATCTCGATGCCGGGCGCGCCCTGCATCTCGCTCAACTGCTGGAAGCCGACCTCGACCACACCATCGGCGAGCAATTTCGCGACGGGGATGCCCGGCTTGGCCTTGACGACGCGGCTCTCGAACCCGCTCTCCAGGCCCCAATCGCGGGCGAGCTTGACGACATGCGCGCCGCTCGGGCCGGTGGAGATGCCGATCGAGGCGGTGTTGGCCAGCGCCGTGCGCACGGCGGCCTGATCCAGCGCATCGGGCCGGCTCGCACCTGCGCGCACTGCCATCGCCATCGGCGATTCCGCAATCTCGACGATACTGCCGTTGACCAGCGCGCCGTCGGCCTCGAGCTGGCGCAACGCGTCGGAGGCGAGCACCGCGAGATCGAAGGACTCGCCCGCACGGATGCGCTTGGCGGCGTCGACGCCGCCGACGGATTCGATGCTGACGGCATGTCCGGTCGCCTGCTGATACGCGCTCGCGAGTTCGGAGAGGATCTGCCGGGTCGCCATCGAGGAAATGCCCGTCACCGTCATGCTCATCGATCGCTCCATTATAGATAGCCGCTGCTTCAATCGCCCGGGTCCGGGGTCGCACCCGGCCCTCGACTTCCTCCGATATTGCAAATGTCATGATGGGGCAAGCGACCGGCCGGATGCCTAACCCATCGTTGCCGGCCGTTGCATCCGTCGCCAGGCGATTTGCGCGGCAACCCGAGGCCGCCTGTTAGTTACAGCCGTAATCAGGTGACGAGTCAGTCACGCGCTGTTGACGCGACGATCAGCGATCCCGCGCTGAGAATAAATTGTCACAGGAAGTTCATAGAGCAGCGCACAACGGAGGACCGGCATACCTCGTACTAACGAATAAGGCGCGATGAGCCGCGGACAGCCGCAGCTATTTTGCCGCCGACGATTGAAAAACAACATTGGCGCACCGCCGCGAACGGCGGTCAGCATGGATCATTGATATGACGAACACGCGCGCAGACGCATTGCAGAAGCCGCAACCTGACCCGATCAAATGGCCGCGGAGCGGCCTGCTCGACCTGCTCGGCATCGCCCATCCCATCATCCAGGCTCCCATGGGACAACACGCCGGACCGGCGCTGGTCGCAGCCGTCTGCAACGCGGGCGCGCTCGGCTCGCTTGGATGCGGGACGATGTCGATCGACAGCGCGCGACGCCGGATTGCGCAGGTCAGACACGCCTCGGCGAGGCCGTTCAACCTGAATTTCTTTGCGCATTCCGCGCCGCTGATTGATACCGAGACGGCCGATCTGGTGCGCGCCCGGCTCGCCTTCTACTACGGGCTGCTGGGGCTCGGCGCCGTGCCGCGGCCGACCGATCCGCTGCCCCGTTTCGACGAGAAGCGGCTGCAGCTGATCCTGACAACGCGTCCGCGGGCCGTCAGTTTTCATTACGGCATACCGCCGGCGGCCATGGTCGCGCAGATCAGGCGGGCCGGCTGTGTCGTCATCGGTTCGGCCACGACGGTGGCCGAGGCCAAGGCGTTGGAGCAGCACGGCGTCGACGCGGTCATCGCGCAGGGCATCGAGGCCGGCGGACCGCGCGGCACCTTCACGCGCGGCGACGGCGCCGGGCTGATCGGCACGATGTCGCTGGTGCCGCAGGTGGCCGACGCAGTGCGGGTGC
>NZ_JBARGP010000324.1:0-9163 GCF_049798375.1 Bradyrhizobium sp. | reverse complement strand
CCGGGAACCGCGTACCGCGGCCTTACAGCGGTTCCCGCACGCCAAGCCCCAGCATGAAGCGTTCCCTGATCTGCACGGGATCGCGCTTGGTGGCTCCGGTGCCCGGCTTGTCGTCGATCCGCGCCGCAATCAAGGCAGGGCCGTCGGCCGCCAGCGCCTGATCCATCAGCCGCTCGAAATCGTCCTCGTCGGCCGCCCAGGCGCTGTTCGACAGGCCGCAACCGACGGCGACGGCGACCAGATCGGCACGCTGGGCCGGCGTCGGCTGGCTGCCGGTGATCTGGTAGATGCCGTTGTCCATCAGCACCAGGGTCAGGTTGTCAGGTGCCAGCGTCGCGATCGTGGTGAGGCAGCCGAGCTGCATCAACAGCGAGCCGTCGCCTTCGAGCGCGATGACGCGCCGCTTCGGCTGCGCCAGCGCGACACCGAGCGCGATCGGGAAGGATAGCCCCATGCTGCCGAGCATGTAGAAATTCTGCGGCCGGTGCCCGGTGGCCCATAAGTCGAAATTGGTGTTGCCGATGCCGCCGATCACGGCCTCTTCGTGCTTCAGCTTCGCGACCAGGCGCGAGGTGAGGTCGAAGCGGTTCATCACCTTGGTGTTGCGTGCGGGAGATTGCGGGTTCATCGGCGCGCTCACTTCTCGAAGACCTTGCCGCCGGTGAGCAGCGGGTTGAGGATCAGCGCCACCGGCGCTTGCGTTGCGATGGCTTGCTTGATCGACCGATCGACCGTGAACTCCAATTCGTCGAGCCGCGTCAGGGTGTGATGCTCCATCGCCAGCGAATCCAGCACGGGGCGCATGGTTCGGCACACCAGCGATTGACCGTAGTTGAACTCGCCGAGCGTGCCGCGCTCGGAGACGAACATGATCAGCGGGATCTGGCAGGGCACCACCAGCGAGGCCAGCACATTGGCAAGCGTCGCAAAGCCGGAGGTCTGCATCAGCATCGCGCCGCGGCGGCCGCCCATCCAGGCGCCCGATAGGATGCCGACAGCCTCTTCCTCGCGGGCGGTGGCGAAGGTGGTGAAAAAGGCATCGGCATGCAGGCTCTTGATCAGCGGCGTCAGCACGCGATCGGGCACGTAAGGAATGAGCCCGACCTCGTTGCGCTTGAGCGTGCGCAGCACGATCTCATGCCAGCTGTCCTCTCGAGGTGTAACTGGCGGCTTGGCGGACACCTGTCCGTCGCTTGCGGCCATCCCGGTCTCCCACATTGTCGGATGCCGCAGGTCATACGCCCCGGCCGATCGGTTCGCCTCGAACTTGACGCGGCAGGCCGGATTGTCAACATGCCCCCGGCGATGACGGCCCTGCACAGGCTCATGCTGCGATCGGCGCCGTCATCGTGCAAAAGTTGCGTCGAAAACGAAAAGAAGATTCCGGGAGGATAGCTTGAGCAGGTGGTTTCTCGCCGCCGTCGCGGCCGCGTTGGTGATGTCGGGCGCGTCGGCGCAATCGGGATTTCCGACCAAGCCGGTGCACATCCTGGTGCCGTACGCCGCGGGCGGCGCGGTTGACATTCTCGCACGGACGCTCGGCGATGCCGTCTCGAAGCAATGGGGGCAATCGGTGGTCGTCGAAAACCGTCCCGGCGCGGGTGGCGTGATCGCCTCGCAAGCGCTAGTCGCATCGCCGCCAGATGGATACACCTTGATGGTGGTCGCGAGCGGCCACCCGACCAACCCATTCCTGTATCCGAAGCTGCCTTACGACACCTTCAAGGACTTCACCGCGATCTCGCTGTTGGCATCGTCACCCAACATCCTGCTGGTGCGTGCCGACTCGCCCTACAAGACCTTGGCGGACGTGATCGCAGCGGCCAAGGCCAAGCCCGGCAGCCTGTCATTCGGACATGCAGGCACCGGCACCTCGCAGCATCTGGCCGGCACCTTGCTCAAGAGCATGGCTGGGATCGACATCGCGGCGATCCCCTACAAGGGCGGCGCGCCGGCGATCAACGATCTCCTGGGCGGGCAGATCCCGATGTCGTTCAACAACGGACCCGAGGCGGTCGGCCAGCTCGAGGCCGGCACGGTGCGGGCGCTCGCCGTCACCACGGCGAAGCGTGCCGCGTTCCTGCCCGATGTGCCCAGCATCGCGGAGACCGTGCCGGGTTACGACACCGAGGTGTGGTGGGGGCTGTTGGGTCCGCGCGGCATGCCGCCCGAGCTGGTCGAGAAGCTCGCGCATGATTTCGTCGCCGCGCTCAACACCGACGCGGTGAAGCAGCGCTTGGCCAAGCTTGGGGCTACGCCGATCGGCAGCACGCCGCAGGTCTTCGATGCCAAGATCCATGCCGACTACGACAAATGGGGCCCGATCATCCGAGCCGCCGGCATCAAACCCGAATGAGGCGGCGGCACGCTCCACGCAGCTTGTTTCAATTTCCGAACTGAAAGCCCATCAATGACCGTCAACACCAAGCGCGTCTTCTACGTCAAATATCTGGCGCATCCGATCTTCAGCGAAACCCTCAACGCCCGGCCCGATGTGCGGCTCGACCGGCTCGAGAACGAAAGCCCCGACGAGCTGGCGGCGCCGATCCTGGCGGCCGCACATGCCTATCAGGTTGGGGCTGCGCGCGACGAGCTCGCGCCGCACTTCCATGTCGACGCGGATCTGCTGCGGCGGGCACCCAACCTGCTGATCGTCTCCAGCAACGGCGCCGGCTACGATCCGGTCGACGTCGAGGCCTGCACCGCGGCCGGCGTGCTCGTCGTCAACCAGACCGGCGGCAACGCGCATTCAGTCGCCGAGCATGCGCTCGGCATGATGCTGACCTTGTCGAAGCGCATCATCGAGTCCGACCGCCGGCTGCGCCGCGACCGCGACGTCAACCGCAACGATCTGATCGGCAACGACGTGCAGGGCCGCACCATCGGCATCGTCGGGCTCGGCAATGTTGGCCGGCGCATCGCCGAGCTGTGCAAGGGGCTGCTCGGCATGACCGTGCTGGCCTACGACCCGTATCTGTCGGCCGAGGAGATGGCGGCGCGGGGCGGGCAGAAGGTCGCGCTCGACGAGCTCTTGCGCCGGTCCGACTTCGTCTCGATCAACTGCCCGCTGACCAAGGAGAGCCGCGGCATGATCGGCGCGCAACAGTTCGCCTTGATGCAGCCGCATGCGTTCTTCGTCACCACCGCGCGCGGCTTCATCCATGACGAGGAGGCGCTGCTGGGCGCCTTGCGTGACAAGCGGATCGCCGGCGCGGGGCTCGACGTCTGGTCCAAGGAACCGCCGCCGCCGGAGCATCCGCTGCTGCAATTCGACAACGTGCTGGCGAGCCCGCACACGGCCGGCGTCACCCGCGAGGCGCGGCAGAACATGGGCCGCATCGCGGCCGAGCAGCTGCTCGGAGCGCTTGATGGCGGGCGGCCGCCGCGGCTGATCAATCCGGAAGCCTGGCCGCATTACAGCGAGCGCTACCGCCGGGCCTTCGGTGAGTCGCCGAAAGGCTGAGAACAACTCCTTCGGGGCTGGCCGCCATGCTGCAATAAATCTGCTGCCCGGCCGGCCATCGGCGAAGCCGACATTGCTATTTTCGCAGGTGCCTCGACAGCTTCTCGGGGTAGGGCCATTTTTCCTTCTGCGCCACAGGTTTGCGAGCTACCGCTCGCGTGGCGCGAAAGGAATGCTTCAATGCGTCGGATCAATTCAATGCTGCAGTCCACCGGCGTCCGCTTCGGCCGCGCGTTCTCGCAATTCGTGGCGATCGCGGCGGCGAGCCTACCCTGCGCCGGTGCCTGATACCGCTAAGTTCCGTTAATATCTCAGATTTTGCGCGCCGGAATGACATAGGGCAACATGCTTCCGGCACATTTGGATAACATGGATCTTCGAAGCACCTACGGCAGGGAGGTTCCATGTCACGCTATGTCGTCCACTTCATGAAGGACGTGCTCGGCGAATATGGCCGGCAGCGCGAGATCTGCCAGAGCACGCTCGAGATCGACGCGCCCACCGAGGATCATGCGGTGGAGCTTGCCAAGCAGAAATTCTGCGAGAAGCAGTCGCTCCGCGATTGGTCGCTCCACGCGGATCGGATCCGGATCAACACGGCCGATCTTCCGGTTTGATCTTGCCAGCCGCTGTTCAGCGGCCGAGCGGCAGTGGCGGCTCGGTTGCGCCCGGTCCGAGCGCACGTTGCACCAAGACGGTATCCGACCAGCGCCCATGGCGGTAAGCGACCGCGGGTAGCAATCCGACGCGGCTGAAGCCGAACCGTTCATGCAGGGTCAATGAGGCCGCGTTGTCAGCATCGATATAGCCGATCATCTGCCGGAAACCGGCGGCAGCACAGGCGTCGATCAGGGCCTGGAGCAGCAGCCGCCCGACGCCCCGGCCGACATGGTCATGGTGGATGTAGATCGAGTGCTTGGCGGTGAAGCGATAGGCCGGGCGCTTGCGGAACAGCACCACATAGGCATAGCCGATCACCTCGCCGCGCCAGGTCGCGACCAGATGCGGCAGGCGATGGTTGCGCAAATTCTTGCGCCGCTGTTTCAGGTCGTCCGGCTCCGGCACGCCGGATTGCGGCGCGTTGTCCTCGACGCCGCGGCGGATGTGCCGGCGGTAGATCTCGAGCATCGGCTCGACATCCTCGTCACGGGTCGGGCGAACGATCACGAGCGGCTCGACTCCCCCTGACATCGCCTGGTTCGTTCCTCGCCCTATGCCGCGGACCTCAGGCCGCGACGACATAGGTGTGCAGCCTGATCCGGCCCTGCTCGTCAACCTCTTTGTAGATGCCCTGGATCTCGACATCGAAACCGGGAAACGCGTTGAAGGCCTGCTCGAACATCTTCAGATAATCGATCATCGGCTTGGCGCGGTCCGTCAGCCGTTCGCCGGGCACGATGGCGGCGATACCAGGCGGATAGACCACGAAGAGGGTGGTCGCGATCCGGCCTTCGATCTGGTCGATCGGCAGGTAATCAACCTCGTTGCGGGTCAGATAACGCGCTGCCTCACGCGGCGACATCGCGATCTCAGGCATGTGCTCGGGCATGAATTGCTTGGCCTGCAGCGCGCTGACATCGGCGTCGCGATAGAAGCGATGCATGGCGCTACAGAGGTCGCGCAGCCGCTTGCCGGCATAGCGCGCCGACCGCCGGCGGGTGAACTCGGGCATCGCATCCTCGAGCAGCGCATTCTCGTCATGCAGCTTCTTGAAGGCGACAAGACCGCTGATCAGGGTGCCGGCCTTGCTGGCTTCGACGCCGGGCGTCAGCAAAAACAGCAGCGAGTTGAGGTCGTTCTTTTCCGGCACGATGCGGTTCTCGCGCAAATATTGCGCGACGACGGGAGCCGGGATGCCGTGCTCGGCATAGCCGCCGGTGGCGTGGTCGAAGCCGGGTGTCAGCAAGGTCAGCTTGTTCGGATCGGTCATGGCGAAGCCGGGGGCGAGATTCGGGAAGCCATGCCAGGTGGCCTCCGGCGCGAGCTGCCAATAGGCGGACTGGGTCGCCAGCTGGTCGGTCGATATCATGTCCCAGGCCACGTCATGGACACCGTCCTCGCTGCCGGCATCGGCGATCGCAACCCGGTCCGGGACGAACGGCTCGAAGAACCAGCGCCGCGCCGGATCCTTTTCCTTCTCCTCAAATTCGCGGCGCATCGCGCGGATTTTCTTGCGCAATTCGATGCCGAGCCGGATCGTGTCGTCCCATAGCACCTCGCCGGACCGGCCCTTCATCATCTGCGCGCCGACGTCGAGCGAGGCGAACAGCGGATAGAACGGCGAGGTCGAGGCGTGCTGCATGAAACTTTCGTTGAAGCGGCGGTGCTCGATCCGGCGGCGCTGGCCCTTGATGTGGCGGTCCTTGATGTGGATCTGCGAGGCCTGGGAGAAGCTCGCGAGCTGCTTGTGGGTCGACTGGGTGGCGATGATGCCGGGCGCGTCCGGCCCAAGGTTGGAGAGGCCCATGGCAAAGCGGCCGGCATAGAGCGGGTGAAACTTCATGAAGCCGGCCCAGGCCTCGTCGAACATGATGTAATCGCAGAGGTGGCCGATCCGCCGGATGATCATCTCGGCGCTGTGGATCGAGCCGTCATAGGTGCATTGCTCGACGACGGCGACCCGGAACGGCCGTTCCTTGCGCCAGGTCTCGGGGTCTTTGACTAATGGGTTGTTGCGGATCTGCTGGCGCAACTGCTCCTCGTCGAGCAGGTCCCAGCGCATCGGCCCGATCAGGCCCCAGGCATTGCGCACGGTCGGGATGTACACGGGGATGCCGCCGGACAGCAGCAGTGCGCCGTGATGGGCGGCCTTGTGGTTGTTGCGGTCGAACAGCACGACGTCGCCGTCGGTCACCAGCGCGCCGAGCACGACCTTGTTCGAGGTCGAGGTGCCGTTCAGCACGAAGTAGGTCTTCTCGGCGCCGAAGATCTGCGCGGCCTCCTTCTGCGCCTTCAGCGCCGGCCCTTCATGGGTCAGGAGGTCGCCGAGGTCGAGCACGGAATTGTCGAGGTCGTCGCGGAATACGGCCTCGCCGAGATGCTCGACGAACACCCGCCCGATTGGGCTGCGGTTGTAGAACACGCCGCCATTATGGCCGGGGCAGGTCCAGAGCTGGTTACCTTCCTCGGCGTAGTCGACGAGCGTGCCGAAGAACGGCGTCTTCAGGGTCTCGGCATATTGCTTGAGCCGGCTGATCAGGTTTCTGGCGATGAAGGGCGGCGTCTCCTCGGAGAGGAAGACATAGCCGTCGATGAAGTCGAGCACCTCGACCGGCAGATCCTCGAAGCGTTTGCGGCGGATCAAGAGGATGATCGGGAAGTCGAGGCCACGTCGCCGCATCAAATTGATGAGGGCCATGGTCTTGCCCTCCAGGCCCTTCTTGCCCCAGTCGACCACCATGCAGCCGATCGCGGCATCGGTCTGCACCGCGATTTCGGCGTCTTCCAGCTTGCGAGCCCGCACCACTTCGAAGCCGGAGCGCTGGATCTCCTCGATGATCTGGTTGAAGCGAACGCCGGATAGGTCGTCGGCCTCGAACACGGGCGCGGCGAACAGGAACGTGAAGCGTCGGAAGTAGTCCATGCGGGTCTTTCAGCGCGTGAGGTGGGACGAAAGCTGTCGGCACATTCGATGACAATTCGATGACGGGCTGGACTGTCGGCCAGACCCCCCGGATCGCTGAAGATGGAAAGAGGACAGGCCGGGTGCAGTTCCATTGGCGCTTGTCAGGCCGCATGCCAGATGGCAATCGTGCGCTGTGACCCGTTTCACCAAGCCTAGGATACCGCCGCGTGTACCCTGATTGGATCAGCCTGGACTGCGCAAGACCATCCCCGACTCACCGGGACGCCGCGCTGGCGCGTCAGGAGCAGCTCACAAAGCCCTTGGGCGCGCTCGGCCGGCTGGAGACGGTTGCGGTCGAGCTGGCGGCGCTGCAGGCAACGGAGACGCCCGGCGCCGACCGCGTCCCGGTCGTGCTGTTCGCCGGCGATCATGGCGTCGCAGCCCAGGGCGTCTCGGCCTATCCGCCGGAGGTCACGGTGCAGATGCTGCGCAATTTCGCCTCCGGCGGAGCCGCGATCTCGGTGCTGGCACGCACGCTCGGACTGCCGCTCGAGGTTGTCGATGCCGGGACCTTGGCGGCCGAGACCATTCCCGGCGTCATCGCCGACAAGCCCCGCAATGGCACGCGCGATTTCAGCCGGGAAACGGCGCTTACCGCGGCCGAGGTTGTGTTCGCGCTCGAAACCGGCCGGCGCGCCATCGCGCGCCAGGCAGAGCACCGGCCGCAGCTTGTCATTCTCGGCGAGATGGGCATCGGCAATACCACCTCGGCGGCCGCGATTGCCGCGGCATTGCTGTCTTGTCCGCCGTCGGAGATTGTCGGCAGCGGCACCGGGCTGGATGGCGAGGGGCGGGCACGCAAGGCGCGCGTGATCGCTGATGCGCTGGCCCTGCATGGTCTCACCGGCAGCGCCCCGGTCGAAACGGTGCTTCCGGCCGTCGGCGGCCTGGAGATCATCGCCATGACGGGCGCCATTATCGCGGCCGCGCAGGCAAGATTGCCGATCCTGATCGACGGCTTCATCGTCTCGGTCGCAGCGCTGGCCGCGATCAGGCTCAATCCATCCTGCCGCCCCTGGTTGATATTCTCCCACCGTTCGGCCGAACGCGGCCACGGCCTGCTGCTCGATGCGCTCGGTGCGCGTCCGCTGATCGATCTGGATTTACGGCTCGGTGAAGCTTCGGGTGCCGCGACGGCACTGCCGATCCTGCGATTGGCTTGCGCGCTTCACAACGGCATGGCGACCTTTGCCGAGGCCGCCGTTTCCAACCGTGACGCCTGATGCGGATCGATCTGTTGCGCCATGCCACCACCGGTCGCGACGGCCATCTCGATGGCCGCACCGATCTGCCCATGAACGAAACCGGCTGGCGGCAATTTGCCGGGCAGACGAAAGCCGACGACTGGCGGCTGGTCGTCACCTCGCCATTGGCGCGGGCGCGGCTTGGGGCGGAAGACTATGCGCGCCGCGCCGGAATTGCGCTCCGCGTCGATGATGATTGGGCTGAACTCGATTTCGGCGCGTGGGATGGGCGCATGCGCAGCGAGATCGCGGCCGAGCCCGAAAATGCCGATCTGCTCAACGCATTCTATGCCGATCCCAACGCCTTCGCTGCGCCGGGCGGCGAGAAATGGATCGGGCTGCAGCATCGGGTCTCTCACGCCCTCGACCGGCTGTTGACAAGTCCCAAGGCTACGCCGGTCCTGGTGGTGACGCATGGCGGCGCGATCCGTGCCGCCCTGGCGCAGCTGCTCGGCTGGCCGCTGCAATCGCTGTGGAGTCTGCGCATCGATCCCGCCACGCGGATCAGGCTGGAGGCAGGGCGCAGCGCCGACGGCACGCGCTGGGGCGAAATCGTCGAGATCATCCAGCCATGAGTGTGCGCGGGTTCTGGATCGCGCTGCAATTCCTCACGCGGCTGCCGACGCCTGACGTGACCGACATGCAGGCCGATGATCTCGCACGGTCGGCGATCTGGTTTCCGGCCGTCGGTCTCGTCATCGGTGTATTGCTGGCACTGGTGATGCGTGTCTTCCAAGGCAGCGGTTCGTGGGTGGCCGCGCTTGCGGTCCTCGTAAGCTGGATCGTCGTTACCGGTGCGTTGCATCTCGACGGGCTCGGCGACGTCGCGGA
>NZ_JBARGP010000323.1:0-16838 GCF_049798375.1 Bradyrhizobium sp. | reverse complement strand
GGCAGGGAATGCTTGCCGCGCCGTGGCGCGCGGCGGCGGCCGTCGTGTTCGCACTGGCGATCGGCACCGTCGCGTCGGCCTCGATCCTGCAGTTCGCACCGCGCACGCGTGGCATGCCAGTGGCCGCAGTGGCCGAACTGAAGAAGCTCCATCTGACGCGCGTGCTTAACGACTATGATTTCGGCGGCTATCTGATCGCCTCTGATGTCGCGCCGTTCATCGACGGCCGCACCGAGCTGTATGGCGAGAAATTCTTCGTCGACCACAACGCGGCGTCCGGCCTGATGCAGCCGGACAATCTGTTCCGCCTGCTCGACCAATACGACATCGAGGCGACCTTCCTGCGCACCCAAAGCGCGGCGACCAAGCTGCTCGATCACATGGATGGCTGGCAGAAAGTCTATTCGGACGACATCGCCACCATCCATCTGCGAAAAGCCGCCGCGCGGCATAGCATTGAGCCGGTCGTCAACCCGATCGCCAAATAGTTAACGCGGTCGGCCGCGATGTGCGGCGCACGCGGCTCTGATTGTCGTTCAAAAGACTTAATTGCCGCGCTAGCATCGAGGCTGCTCGGATCGGACAGCGACCCTTACTCATCGGCCTCGCACGGGCTTCGATCCGTTCATGTCATTCTCATTCAACCGTCCTGCGGAGAGGGAGTTTGTCATGGTCATGACCAAGACCCATTACGAGTCCGTCGATCACCTTCAGGCTCTGCCGCGGAATAATCCTTGCGCTCAATGCGGTATGCCGATCCCGATTCCCGAATGGATCGAGCAGAGCGATGGTCGCGCCGCCTATCTCTGGCACTGCTACGCCTGTGACTATCAGTTCGAGGCGATCGCCTACTTCCCTGACGACGATGGTGGTCACGCGCTCGCGGCTTGATCTGCGCGCCATGATGTCGGCCCTTATGTAGCCCCTTGCGGTGCACATCTGAAATCGACGGTTCCCGGGGGAACAGGGGCCGGTCCTCGCCGTTCTCTCGTCACCATTTGCTGATGAGGAGAACTTACATGGTGATGAAAACGATCGCGGCCGGCCTTGCCGGTTCCCTTCTGCTCGCCGGGGCGGCCTTTGCTGCCGAGACGTCCACGACCACCTCGACCACTGCGGCGAAGACCGGCGACACCACCGCTGCATCTTATCAGGGCGACTGGCGCGCCTCGAAGCTGGTTGGTCTCAAAGTCTACAATGAAGCCAATGAGAATGTCGGCTCGATCAACGATATGCTCACCGACAAGAGCGGCACGATCAAGGCCGTCGTGATCGGCGTTGGCGGCTTCCTCGGCATGGGCGAGCACCTGGTCGCAGTGTCGTTCGACAAGGTGAAGTTCTCGGATCAGCCGGTTGCCTACACCGGCGCGTCGAATGCGCCTGCTAGCGGCACCACTCACCCCGCCGGTACCGCGCCGCCGACCTCGACCACCACCACGGGCTCGACTGCGACCACGTCCTCCACGACCTCGTCGACGGCCAGCTCGAAGCCGAATCCCTGGTATCCGGACCACGCGATGTTCAACGCGACCAAGGATGAGTTGAAGGCGATGCCCGAGTTCAAGTACTCGGAGTAATCAAGTCGAGCTGACGTTCGGCTGAACTGAAGGAGAGCGCGTCCGGCGTCGCCGGGCGTGCTCTGATTCGTTTGAAATCCGGGTCACGCCGCAGCCTTCAGCGGCTCATGCAGCAACGGCAGGCGGATGCGCGCGATCAGTCCTTTCGGGACCCGGTCGTGCAACGACAGTGCGCCGTTGTGGGCGGCAACGATCGCATTGGCGATCGACAGACCGAGGCCGAAGCCCGTGGCCTCGTCCATGTTGCGGGCCTGATCGCCGCGCACGAACGGTTCCAGCACGAGCGCCTTGTCGGCATCGGAGATGCCAGGCCCGTCATCTTCGACATCGATCGTCATGTCGTCGGCGAGCACACTGAGCCGTATCGTCGCCGAGGTGCCGAACTTGACGGCGTTCTCGACCAAATTGGTGACGGTTCGCAGCAGATCGTCCGGCCGTACCGTCGCCATCGCGTGCCCCGGGCCGACATAGCTGACCGTGTAGCCCATATCGGTGAACTGGTCCGCGACCAGCCCCAGAATGCTTGCAATATCGACCAGCGTCATCGGCTCGAGCTTGCGGCCGTTGCGCAGGAACGACAGCACCGAGCTCAGCATCGTATGCATCTGGTCGAGATCGGCGAGCATGCGGCTGCGCTGCACCTCGTCCTCGACGAACTCGCAACGCAGCCGCATCCGCGTGATCGGCGTGCGCAGATCATGGCTGATCGCGGCGATCATCTTGGTGCGATCGTCGATCAGGCCGGTGATCCGCTCGCGCATCCGGTTCAGCGCGCGAGCCAGCGCGCGAATCTCTTCCGGCCCGCGCTCGGGCAGCGAGGATGCATCGCCGTCGAGGCTGAAGCTCTCGGCCGCCTTTGCGAATGTGGACAGGGGCGCCGTCAACGCGCGCGCCGCCCACAGCCCGAGCAGCGTGACGATGATCACCGCAAACGTCACCGTCGTGATCAAGGGATTGCCCCAGAACGGCGGCTGATGGTGATGCGCCGGCATTTTCGCCGAGATCATGGTGCCGTCGGGAAACTTGATGACGACACCGTGGACTTCTACGTCTGGCGGCAGCGGAGCCACCCTGTAAGAGGGACCGAGGCGGCGCTGGATGATGCTGTGCGGCGATTGCGGCTCGGGCGGGCCGGGAAGAGAGCCGGAATACGCTTTGATAGCGAGTTGCGGAAAGCCGCGCGCGATGTCCGCCATCAGTCGCGGCCGCTCCGGGACCGGGGCGCGCGCCAGAATCTGGACCGCCGTAAACAGCTCGGCTGGTCCGGGCTCGTTCTCGAACTCCGGCGGCCCGGAGCGCTCGAGCAGGAATACGGCGGTGACAATGACGTGCAGCGCGATGATCGACGCGGCCACCAGCGCGGTGATCTGGCTACGGATGCCTTTCAAGTGGAGAATGTCGAACCGCTTCATGACGCGCTTTTGGCGATCAATGGCTGGATGGCGCCGGCACCACCTCGACCATGGGCGTGAACATGTAACCGCCGGAGCGCACCGTTTTGATCAGGGTCGCCTCCTGCGGATCGGGCTCGATCTTGCGGCGGATGCGGCTGACCAGCACGTCGATGGAACGCTCGAACGAGCCTGAGCTGCGCCCTTGGGTCAGGTCGAGCAGGCTGTCGCGCGATAGCACGCGGCCCGGCCGCTCGCAGAAGGTGCGGAGCAGGTCGAACTCGGCGCTGGTCATGGCGACGCGCGCGCCCTGCGGGTTGCGCAGCTCGCGCAGCCGGAAATCGATCCGCCAGCCGAGGAAGGTCAGCGCGCTCGCGCCTTCCGTCACGCTCGCGGTCATCGCTGCGGCCTGCCGGCGCAGCACCGCATTGATGCGCGCGAGCAACTCGCGCGGATTGAACGGCTTCGGCAAATAGTCGTCGGCGCCCATCTCGAGCCCGAGGATGCGATCGACGTCCTCGCCGCGCGCGGTGAGCATGATGATCGGCACCTGCGATTCGGCGCGTAGCTTGCGGCACAGCGTCAGCCCGTCCTCGCCGGGCAGCATCACATCGAGGATCAGGAGGTCGACGCGATGGTCGCCCATGATCTTCGTCATCTCGCGGCCGTCGGTCGCGGTGGTGACGTTGCAGGCATTGTTGCGGAGATATTTCGCGATCAGCGTTCGCGTCTCGCTATCGTCCTCGACGACGAGGATGTGGGGAGATGTCTGGACCATGCTGCTGTTTTGACCTCAAATCGCGGCAGACTGGTGATAAATTTTGTTACGGTTTGTTTCCGGCGCCGATAGCGGCTCCGACTACGTCAAATGCCTGCTGACAAGGTTGCGCCGGTTCCGTCAACCCTATCGGAGAGGTTTCTCGCCGACACGTTAATGGCCGGGCAGGATAATGATTTTGCCGGCGGATATCGCGCCCCGGAAAAATACCGCCTTGCCTGATTGGCTCGATATGCTCCCTGCGCCGGCCTGAGGCTGCCAGTCGTAGGATGGGTATCGCTGCGCCCAACCCATCCTACGAGTCCCGCTACAAGTCTTGCACCATCACCACCGGAAATTCTCCATGCGTATCTTGCTCTCCGAAGGGTCCGGGCTCACGTCGCGTCAGGTTGCAGGGCGGCTCGGTTCGCTAGGGAACGAGGTCGAGATTCTCTCGTCGTCGAAACTCTGCCTGACGCGCTTCACGCGGCACGTCAAGGCGGTGCATGACGTTCCGCGTTTCGGGCTTGATCCGTTCGGCTGGCTCGCGGCCGCCGAGCACATAGCAGACCAGCGGAAAGCCGATCTGCTGTTTCCGACGCAGGAGCAGGTGACCGTGCTGTCGGCGCGTCGGCAACATCTGCGCGTTGCGAGCATCGTGCCGCCGTTCGCGAGCCTTGCGCGCGTACAGGACAAGATCGCGGCGTTGCGTACCCTGACCGACGTGGGCGCGCCGCAACCGCAGACCGTCGTGGTCTCGACCATGGACGATCTGTCTGACATCGAGACCTATCCGGTCTTCGTCAAACGCCCTATCAGCACGGCGAGTTCAGGCGTTCGTCGCGCCACGAACCCGCAGGAGCTTGAGGCGGCAGGGCGCGCATTCGGCCTCGGCTCGTCCGAGCTGATCGTGCAGAGCCAGGCCACCGGCCCGCTCGCGATGGTGCAGGCGGTTGCGAACAAAGGACGGCTTGTCGCCCATCATGCCTGCCTGCGGGTGCGGGAAGGCATCGGCGGCGGGGCATCTCTCAAAGAGAGCATTGTGCTGCCAGGGTTCGCCGGCGTGCTCGCCCGGCTGGTCGCGGCGCTCGACTGGCATGGCGGATTGTCGGTGGACGTCATCATGACGGACAGCGGGCCCGTCATCATCGACGTCAATCCCCGGCTGGTCGAGCCCGCGAATGCTCATGCGGCCGGCGTCGATCTCGTTGCGGCGATGCTGGAAGCCGCAGGCGTCTCGCCGGCCGAGCCGCGACCGCCGGGCGTTGCGGGTGTGCGGACGCGGCAGACCTTACTCGCGATCCTCGGAGCCGCCGAGCATTTGGGAACGCGGGCTGGCGTGTGGCGTGAGGCGCGCGATGCCATTTGTGCGCGGCGTGATTTTGCCGGCTCGGTCGAGGAGTTGACGCCGATCACGGGCGATCCCGTCGCGGCGGTGCCGGTCGCCGTTGCGCTCGTCGCGCTGTCGATCAGCCCGTCGCTGTGGCGGAAGTTTCACGCCGATGCGGTCGGGCCCTATGCGGTGACGCCCAAGGCGTGGAGCGAGATTCTGGCGGCGGCGGAGTCATGATCGCAAGCTCCTCTCCCCACGTTTGCGAGGGGAGAGGAGAAGACGTGTCGGCTTAATTCGACTTGACCAACGGGCAGCCGCCCTTGTCGAGCGGGCGGAACGCCTCGTCGCCCGGCACGGTGGCGATCAGCTTGTAGAGGTCCCACTCGCCCTTCGACTCGGAGGGCTTCTTGACCTCGAACAAATACATGTCATGCACCATGCGGCCGTCGATGCGGATCTTGCCGTTCTTGGCGAAGAAATCGTTGACCGGAGTCGCACGCATCTGCGCCATCACCTTCGGCGCGTCGTCGGTGCCGATCGCCTCGATGGCCTTCAGATAGTGCATGGTCCCCGAATAGAGGCCGGCCTGGATCATGGTCGGCATGTGTCCGACGCGATCGTAGAACTTCTTCGAGAACGCGCGGGTCTCATCATTCATGTCCCAGTAGAAGGCATCGGTGACGATAAGGCCCTGGGTTGCATTGATGCCCAGCGCATGCACGTCGGTGATCTCCATCAGCAGCGCGATCATCTTCTGGCCGCCCTGGGTAATGCCGAACTCGGCCGCCTGCTTCAGTGCAGTGGTGGTGTCGCCGCCGGCATCGGCAAGCGCCACGACCTTGGCCTTCGAGGCTTGCGCCTGCAGCAGGAAGGAGGAGAAGTCGGAATTGTTCAGCGGATGGCGGACGGCGCCGAGCACCTTGCCGCCGTTCTCCTTCACCACGTTGGCGGCATCGCGCTCCAGCGCCTGGCCGAAGGCATAGTCGGCGGTGATGAAGAACCAGGTATCCTCGCCGCGCTTCACCATCGCCTTGCCGGCGACGTTAGACAGCGCGTAGGTGTCGTAGGTCCAGTGCACCGTGTTCGGCGAGCATTGCGGGCCGGTGATGTCGGAGGAGCCGCCGCCGGAATTGATGTTGATCTTGTTCTTCTCGCGCGTCAGCGCCGAGACCGGCAGCGCGACCGAGGAAGTCGGTACGTCGAGGATCGCGTCGACCTTCTCGTTGTCATACCAGTTGCGCGCGATGGAGACGCCGACGTCGGGCTTGTTCTGATGATCCGCAGTGACCACTTCGACTGGCTTGCCCTTGACCTTGCCGCCGTAGTCCTCGACCGCCATCTGCACCGCGGCGACCGAGCCCTTGCCGGTGGCGTCCGCATAGAGGCTCGACATGTCGGTGAGCACGCCGATCTTCACGACGTCGTCGGAAATGGTCTGTGCGTGGGCGGCTCCGCAGAGTGTCGCGATCGCAAGCGCCGCGGCGCTGGCCGTAAACTTCATATCTCTCTCCCTGTCTGGCTCTTTTTGATCTTTGATTGATAGAGCGCCGAATTTGTAGCGGGCCTTAACCGTCGATGCAAAGCCTAACGCGGACGCTGTGCTGCCCGCATGGTTAAGATGCGGGCAGGCGGCTCGGCGGGCTGTGACCGGCGGTGCTCCGGTGCGTGGTCGCCGCTGCGGCGGGGTCTCAGAGCCCCGGTAGTGCGCTGACGGAGACGTTCATCGTGCCCTCGGCCGAGGCGATCACGCGCAGCACCTTGCTATCGAAGGCGATCTCGGTCAGCGTCAGGCTGGAGACGTCGGTCGCGATGCGCACGCCGCTGTCGTTGCGCTGGAATTCGGACATCGCGGTGGCGATCTTCGCGCGCACATTGTCCGCAAACGGCTTCAGGTCGATCACCGATTTTTCCAGAAGTGCGTGCTCCAGATGCGGCACCACCGCGCGCGCGGCGGCGCCGAGCAGCCCGAAGGCGGCGTTCGATTCGACCGCAAGCTGCAGGTCCGTGAGCTGCAGAGTCTGCTGGGCCTGATCGACCAGCGGCCGGCCCCAGATGTGCAACGTCGCCTCGGCGCCGAGACCGAGAAAGCTTTCCTTCTCCTTGGCGCGGACCTGAAGCGAGATCAGCAGCCGGTCGCCGGACGGCGTCACGGTCGCGTGGTTGACGGTGACGGCAACAGGCCCCGAGCCGTCCTCGGGGAACGTGCGTCCCTTGAGCTGGCTGTCGACCAGCTTGTTGAGTTCGGTGAACGGTACGTCGATCGGGACCGCGACATTGATGCCGCCCGTGGTCGGCGGGATCACCGTGATCTTGTCCGGGAACGGACAGTCGGGCTTGGTCTCGGCCGGGGTGACGCGCGTCTCCGCCTCGATGCCGATCGTGGCCGTCACGGCATTGGCATCGACGGTCGGTTGCGCCGCCAGCGCGCGGGTCGGCTTGACCTCGAGCCAGACCGCGGGCATGCCCGGGCCCTGTAGCGGTACCGACCGGCAGGCGCGCGCCCATTGTGCCTGCGCGCCGCGCATCAAGGTCGGGTCGTTGCGGAGCCGCTCACTGAGCGCGTTCATCTGGTCGTTGACGGTCTTGTCGATCACTGGCTTGACCTGGGCCGGGACATTGAGGCGCGCACCGGCGACCGTCATCGTGCTGTCGCCGAGATTGACCTGGGCGGCGAAGTTGGGCTCGACGTGCCAGTTCGCCGCAAAGCGCGGCTGCATCGTGATCACGACGTTGCCCTTGATTTCGGCGTTGGCGTTGATGTTCTTGATGTTGATGCCGCCGATCTGCTTGGCCGCGTTAGCGCCGAGCAGGTTGCTGATGGCGTCACCGACTGCGCCGGTAACCTTCGCCGACAGCGTGCCGGTGACGTTGAGCTTGCCGGACAGCGGCGCGGCCAGCGACAGCGTATCCTGCGCGCCGGTCGCGGCGATCGCACCGCGCGAGGCCGTCCAGCCGATATCGGCGTTCTGCAGCACCTGTGCCACCGGATTGTCGGCCTTGCCGGCGAAGCTGCGCGGGGTCGCGTGCTCGGCCGCGTCGCGGATCGCGCTCAGGCTGATCGACACCGGCGCCATGACGATGGAGCTGCGTGTCACCGGCGGCAGCGGCCGGACATCCGCGATCTTCGGTGTCGGAACATGGTCGGCCGGCCAGAAGATCTCTGCCGCGATGATGCCGACGAGGACGATCGCCGCGACCGCGGTCCCTGCAATCAGGAGGAGCTTGAGCCGCCCCGGACCATGGGATGGGCCTTGCGATTTGGGCGCGAGCGGATGCGGCCTGTCCTGCCAGTCCAGACGCGGCGACGGAGGCTTCATGCGGATTCAAAAACTCCTGCCTGTGGGGCGATGGTCCAAGAGCCGCCCAGGGAGCGGTCCAAGGGAGCGAGTTTACAGGGCAGAAGAAGCCGGCGCCAGAGCGGCAGGAATCGCCGGGGCGGTCAAGCAGTGGTGAGCGAGGCGTGATGGACGAGGGGACTGGGAAAATGTTGGGCAACAAGGCACGACCGGAAGGAAATAATCCGATCTTGTCAGCGAGAGTGCTGCCACGAACTCGGTGTAACCTCGCCCCGCCTGCGGGGAGAGGTCGGATTGCGTCGCCAGATGCAATCCGGGTGATGGGGTACAGGTCTAACGGCCAAGATCAATCGGGCGTCTGCCCAGCCCTCTCCCCGTGGAGGACGGGGAGAGGGAGCGCGCTGTCGTCTGCGCGATACCCAGTAAACAACTCTATTGTCTCACCGCGTCACGCTGCCGAGGTCGGCGCGGCGTTCCATCGGCAGCACGACCACCTTGGCGCCGACGTTCACCCGTGAATAGAGATCGGTCACATCCGCATTGGTAAGGCGGATGCAGCCCGACGAGACATGCGTGCCGATCGTCTCCGGCGCGTTGGTGCCGTGGATGCGATAGACGGTGCCGCCGAGATACATCGCCCGCGCCCCGAGCGGATTGCCGGGGCCGCCGGCCATGTGGCGCGGCAGATAGGGTTGGCGCGCGATCATCTCCGGCGGCGGCGTCCAATCCGGCCATTCAGCCTTCTTGGTCACGGATTGCGTGCCGGACCAGGTGAAGCCGTCGCGGCCGACGCCGATGCCGTAGCGCAGCGCCTGGCCGCCGCCGAGGATGTAGTAGAGGTAGGTGTGCGGCGTATCGATGATGACGGTGCCGGGCGGCTCGTGCGAGGCGTAGTTCACGACCTGACGCCGCAGCCTGGCCGGTAGTTCATAGCCCGAGCTCTCGTCCTCCGGCGCCACGACCTGCGGCTCGGCCGGCTGATAGGACAGCGCCTGGTCGGGCTGATAGGAGGGCAGCGGCAGCAGGAACGGGAACGGCAGCGCCGGCGGCGCGGCTGTCGCCGGCGCCGCGAATGCAATCGCGCCAAGCGCGAGTGCTGCGATGAGGATGGAATGGCCAAAATGCAAACGGGATGCGTCGCGCTGGAGCATTGGTGGTCCCCCTGTCTGAGCCCTTCGGGATCGCGGGCCTTGTCTGGCCGCGTCGATCCTGGATATCATTTTGGCGTGCTGATCGCGCCCTATGGGCCAGACAACTAACGGACAAACGTTTCGCGGCGTTTGCGCCGATCCCAGAAAATGATTTCATGCGCTTAAGGTTTGTTTCATGACGATTTCGCGACAGCCGATCCGCTTTGCACCGTTCAGGCGCGGCATTAAGAACCAAAAAGAATCCTCGACAGTTCGATGACGTCACACGTTTGATACATCATTGTCGGATTTTGCCGGTCAGAGAATCGTAGCAAACATCCGGAATCGACCATGCGGATATTGATCGCGACCGATGCCTGGCACCCGCAGGTGAATGGCGTCGTCCGCACGCTGACCTCGCTGGCGCGCGCGGCAGCTACGCTCGGAACCGAGATCACCTTCCTGACGCCGGAGGGTTTTCCCTCGTTCCAGGTGCCGACCTATCCCGGGCTGCGGCTCGCGATCACCAGGCAGCGCGAGATCGCGCGGCGGATCGAAGAGGCCGCGCCGGATGCGATCCACATTGCGACCGAGGGCACCATCGGCTGGGCCGTGCGGCGCTACTGCCTGCGCCACGGGCTCGCCTTCACCACCTCCTACACCACGCGCTTTCCCGAATACGTCTCGGTCCGCACCGGCATTCCGGACGCGGTCGGCTATTGGGTAATGCGCCGCTTCCATGATGCGGCTGCGATGACCATGGTCGCCACCAACTCGCTGAAGCAGGAGCTGAGCCAGCGCGGCTTCAAGCGGCTCGGCTTCTGGACCCGCGGCGTCGATACCAAGCTGTTCAATCCGGACCAGCCGGCAACGCTCGACCTGCCGCGACCGATCTTCCTCACGGTCGGCCGCGTCGCGGTCGAGAAAAATCTCGACGCCTTCCTGTCGCTCGATCTGCCTGGCTCCAAGGTCGTGGTCGGCAACGGCCCGCAAAAGGCGGAGCTCGAGAAGCGCTTCCCCGACGCGCATTTCCTCGGCGAGAAGACGGGCGCGGACCTGACCGCGCACATGGCAGCCGCCGACGTGTTCGTGTTCCCGAGTCTCACCGATACTTTCGGCGTCGTGCAGCTCGAATCGCTCGCTTGCGGCACGCCGGTGGCGGCGTTCCCGGTGACCGGCCCGCTCGACGTGATCGCGGACAATCCGATCGGCGCGATCGACCACGATTTGCGCGCGGCTTGCCTGCGCGCGCTGACGATGTCGCGCACGGCCTGCCGCAATTTCGCGCTCGACCGCTCTTGGGAGAATAGCGCACGGCAGTTCATCGGCAATCTGTCGGTGCTGCAGCCGAGCCGGGCGCCGCGTGCGGCCCGGGTGGTGGCAAGGCGGAGCCCGGTGCGTGGCTGACAGCAACTTTGCGTTCTCCGACCCATTCCAAAGCAGTGAGATGTGACGATGGCAGAAACCATGAAGCTTGACGGTGCAAGGGAGCTGGACTTCGACCGCCAGTCGGTCGAGCAGGCTTATGACCGCTGGGCTCCGATCTACGATCTCGTGTTCGGCGGCGTGTTCGAAAAGGGCCGCCAGGCCGCAATCACAGCGACCAACAAGATGGGCGGCCGCGTGCTCGAGGTCGGTGTCGGCACCGGCATCTCGCTGCCGCTCTATGCACCGAATGTGCATGTGTTCGGCACCGACATCTCCGAGGCGATGCTCGCCAAGGCCAAGCGCCGCGTCGCCGAGCAGCGGCTGAAGAATATCGAGGGGCTCGCGGTGATGGACGCCGAGAAGCTCGAATTCGCTGACAACTCCTTCGACGTCGTGATGGCGCAATATGTCGTCACCGCGGTGCCAAACCCGGAGGTCGCGCTCGACGAGTTCGCCCGCGTGCTGCGCCCGGGCGGCGAGCTGATCATCCTGACCCGCGTCAGCGCCGACGAAGGCATGCGCCGAATCATCGAGCAGGCGCTGCAGCCCGTGGTGCGCCGGCTCGGCTTCCGCACCGCCGAATTCGCCTGGTCGCGCTACATGAAGTGGCTTGCCGGCGCGAAGGACATGGAACTCGCCGAGCGCCGCCTGATCCCGCCGCTCGGCCATTTCTCGCTGGTGCGATTCCGCAAAATCGAGCTCGCTGCCGTCGCCTGATGCAGACAGCCTCCCCCGCCAGTGCGGGTGGGGGAGGCGTTGTCAAAACATCCGCTGATATCCCGTGTTTCTGCGTCCGGTGATGTGACATCATGATGATGTCACATCACTTACATCGAATCCCCGTAAACGACTTGCAACGCATTCCCTGGAGCAGGCAATGATCAAGAACTACCTGGAGCAGCTGCGCATCCAGCGCTGGGATGACCATCGCTACTACCACCACAGCCGCATCAATCAGAGCCTGCACTTCGTCAGCGCGATCAGCTTCATGATCGCCTACGTGATGCTGTACGTCGATCCCTTGATGTCGGCGCTGATCGGCTGGCTGGTCTCGATGACCTCGCGCCAGGCTGGCCACTTCTTCTTCGAACCCAAGGGCTACGACCACGTCAACCACGCCACCCACGAGCACAAGGAAGAGATCAAGGTCGGCTACAATCTGCAGCGCAAGGTCGTGCTGATGTCGATCTGGGCGGTGGCCCCGCTGGTGCTCTACGCCGAGCCGGGCTTCTTCGGCCTGATGACGCCCTGGGTGACGCCGATGGAGTTCCTGCGCGGCGTCGCCAAGCTCTGGCTCATCATTGGCATCGGTGGCCTCTTGTTCCGCACCGTGCATCTGTTCTTCATCCGCGATGTCGAGACCGGCCTGGTCTGGATGACCAAGATCATCACCGACCCGTTCAACGACTTCATGCAATACCGCAGCGCGCCGCTAGCGCTGCTGCGCGGCGAACTGATCGATCCCGGCCTGCATCTGTTCGACGAGCACGGCCTCGAAGAGCGCCACGCCTGAGCGTTCGAAGGTCTGAAATAAGCAATGCCCGGGCCGGTCCCGGGCATTTGCTTTTAGATGTTGTGAGTTCGAGCCGAGTTCTTGCGATGCGGGCAGTGCACCCTCTCCCCTTGTGGGAGAGGGTGCATCGCCGGCGCGGATGCGGCGGCGAGCCGGGTGAGGGGTTTGTCTCCGCGGATGCAGAACCGAGCGAGTTTGACGCTGACGTTAGCGGAGCCCTCTCCCGCAAGGGGAGAGGGCGCATTCATCGTCACCGGAAACGTGCCCGCAAAAAGAAGCGGCCGGGACGAGCCCGTCATATGGGCGAAGATGAAAGCTAAAGTAGTGCCTCATTCTCCGTTGTCATCCCCCGCGCATGCGGGGGATCCAGTACGCCGTGCTGTCTCAGTTGATCACGGACGTCTCCGGATACTGGATCGTCCGCCTTCGCGGACGATGACGGCGGAGAGCATGCCTACAGAACGAGCCTCAAGTCCGCCCGAAAGCGTGGCCGAGCATCTCTTTGAGGATCTTCCGCTTGATCGCCTTGTTGGTGATCGAGCCGTCGTTCCACCACCATGCGTCCTGCTTCATCTTCTCGGCCGCCGCGACGAAGCGCTTGGAGACTTCGGCAAAATCGGCGTCGGTGTAGTTCAGGCTGAAGATGAAGCGGCCGGTGCCGACCCAGCTCAGGGCCAGCCCCTCGGCGCGCAGGTAATATTGCAGCATCCAGTTGTAGCGCGACGGCGTGGTGTATTCGACCATCCAGATCGACTGCAGGTTCGACACGTGAACCGGCAACTCCTTGGCTGCGAGCGCGTCGTTGAGCTGCCTGGCGCGGCCGTTCCAGGTTTCGTCGAGGCCGTTGTAGATCGCCGAAAAATTTGGGCTCTTGAGCCGGCTCAGGAACTCGTCCATCGCCGTCATCACATAGGGGTGCGAGTTGAAGGTGCCGCGGGCGAAGCAGATGTCGGCCGGCTTCTCGTCGCGGAAGCGGCGCATGAACCTGGACTTGCCGCAGACTACGCCGATCGGCAGCCCGCCGCCGAGGCTCTTGCCGTAGGTGACGATGTCGGCCTTGACGCCAAAGTACTCCTGCGCGCCGCCGGGCGCGAGCCGGAAGCCCAAAAACACCTCGTCGAACAGCAACACGATGCCGCGCTCGGTGCAGACCTCGCGCAGCTTCTTGAGCCATTCCGTATAGGCGGCGCGGTCGTATTTGCCCTGTCGGGAGGAGTCGACCAGCGTGGAATCGCCGGGCGCGTTGCTGTTCGGATGCAGTGCCTGCAGCGGGTTGATCAGCACGCAGGCAATATCGCGCCGCGTCTTCAGCACATGCAGCGTGCGCTCCGACATCTCGGCCAGCGTGTAGGTTTCATGCGGAGCGATCGGATTGCCCGCGCCCGGCTGCACGTCGCCCCACCAGCCGTGATAGCTGCCGGCGAAGCGCACCAGATGGGTCTGGCCGGTGTGGTAGCGGGCGAGCCGCACCGCCTGCATCACCGCCTCGGTGCCGGACATATGGAACGAGACCTCGTCCATGCCGGAGAGCTCGGTCAGGCGTTTCACATTGTCGGCGACGACCGGATGATAGAAGCCGAGCACGGGGCCCAGCGTCTGCGCCCGTTTGTCGGCGCCGGCGATGCAATCCTTGTAGAAATCGTAGCCGAAGATGTTGACGCCGTAGGAGCCGGCCAGGTCATAGAAGGTGTTGCCGTCGATGTCGGTGAGCGTCACGCCCGACGAGGCCTGCATGAAGGAGCCGGCGCCGAGATGGTCCTTGACCAGCCGGCTGTACTGAAACGGCACCCGATAGGCTTGCGTGAACTGCAGGTCGGAGATACCGGCTGCTGCCTCGGCCGTGGCCGCGCGGCTCTTGGCGAAGCGGTCCTGATAGAGCGCGGACAGGCGGAAGAAGCCGTCCTGCCGCCTGGTCGCGATGTCGGCCGGCGCGCCGTCGGAACGGAAGAACTCCTTGATGTCGAACTCATAGCGCGGGATCAGCTTCGAGATCCGGCGGGACATCTTGGAATGGCCGGCCAGCGAACGGTGCTTGGCGCGCGACAGTTCGATGCGGGCCTTGACCTTCGGGGCGACGGCGGCCGTGACGGCGACTGCGCCGGCGGCCAGCGAGAGATACGGAATCGAGCTATCCATCATGTCCACAAGCGCTAATCACTCCTGCTGACAAAATCATGACAGTCAAAACCCTGATCGCCTCCCTGACCCAACAGGAAGACCTTAACTTCCTGCTCACCAACCGGATTCCGCGCGCGGCCATAACCCGCTTCATGGGCTGGTTCAGCAAGATCGAGAACTCGCTGATCCGGGACCTCTCGATCGGCTGCTGGAAGCTGTTCTCGGACCTCGACTTGTCTGAGGCCAAGGAGACGCACTTCAAGAGCCTGCACGACTGCTTCACGCGCGAGCTGAGGCCGGGCCTGCGCCCCTTCGATTCCGATCCGGCCATCGTGGCGAGCCCGTCGGACGGCATCATCGGCGCGCACGGCACCATCCAGGATGGCGAGCTCTACCAGATCAAGGGCGCGCCCTATTCGCTGCGCGATCTCGTCGCCGATCCCGCCGTAGTCGAGACCCATCGCAACGGGCGCTTCGTCACCTTGCGACTGACATCAAGCATGTATCACCGCTTCCACGCGCCGGCGGATCTGACGATGGAGCAGGTCAGCCTCATCCATGGCGATACCTGGAACGTCAATCCGATCGCGCTGAAGCGGGTCGAGCGGCTGTTCTGCAAGAACGAGCGCGCCGTGATTCGCACTCATCTCGCGAGCGGCGAGAAGTTCACCATCGTCCCGGTCGCCGCGATCCTGGTCGCGAGCGTGCGGCTGCATGCGCTGGATCGCGTGCTGAACGCGCAGACCGAGCGGCCGCTGGTGTTCCCCTGTTCAGCAAGCGCGCGGAAGGGCGAGGAACTCGGCTGGTTCGAGCACGGCTCGACCATCATCATGCTGGCGCCAGCCGATTTCGAGTTCTGTGACAACGTTATCGAGGGCGCGCGCATCCGCGCCGGCGAGGAACTGTGGCGCAAGCGCGTCGGCTGAACCTTAATCTGCGGCGATAGATCGGCGAAATCTCGATTTCGCCGCGTCGCATCGCTATATCCCGCGAATCAATTCTTGATTGCGGCGCGGGGATGCGGGAGACGCGATGGCCAGAGAGCAGCTCATGGCGGCAGGTGGAATCGTGCTGCGGCGGGAGCAACCGCCGCGGATTGCCGTGGTGCGTCTGCGCAAGCGCGACGAATGGGTGCTGCCGAAGGGCAAGCTCGACGACGGCGAGACGCCGCGCGACGCCGCCAAGCGGGAGGTGCTGGAGGAGACCGGGCACAACGTGACGGTGCATGAGTTCCTGGGCACGTTGGTGCTCGATACCGGCACCCGCTCCAAGATCGTGCACTACTGGCGGATGGAGGCGAGCGGCGAGCAGACGCATCCGCTGATGGACGACGTCAGGGCCGTCGACTGGCTGCCGCTGGATGAAGCGGTGGAGCGGCTGTCGCGCAGCCATGAGAAGGCGTTTCTGGAGACGGTCGGGCCGTATGCGCTTGCCGGACTGATCCGCCGCACCAAGGCCAAGGCTGCGGAGGAGGAGAAGGCGGTGCCGGCGGCGAAGCCGTCAGCCGCAAGCAAGCCGGCGGCAGCGGAGAAGTTCGCGCCTGCGCCGTCGATTAGGGCGGCGGCAGCCAGAGCGGCAGCCGCGGGCAAGCTGATCCCGAAGGAGCCGGGCGTCAAGGAAGCGGCGAAGGAAACGGTGGCGTCGAAGCCGGCGAAGGAAGCTGTGGCTGCCAAGCCGGTCGCGACACGCACACGCCGCAGCCGTGCGTCGGAGCCGAAGGAGACAGTGGCCGTACCGGAGCCAATGGAGGTGCCTGTCGAGACGACACCCGCGGCGCCGGCGCCGGTCGAGGCTACTCCTGTGGAGCACGCGCCTGTCGTTGCAGAGACGGTCGAGCCGTCTCAAATGGATCTGACGCCTGCGTCGTCCGAGAAGGCACCGGAGCACGACACCGCTGACGCGCGGACGGATGGTGATGTTGATACGCCGGAGGAGGCCGTTGCTGCGTCTTCTGCGGGGATAGCTTCCGACGTGACAGAGCCCGTGCAGCCGGAGCGAGAGCCAGCTGCGGAGGAATTACCTGAGGAGGTTCTTCCGGCCGATCATAGCGATGTCGAGCGCGTGCAGGCCGTGGCCGCGAAGATCAAGTCGATGACCACGGAAGCGGTGTCGCGGATCGCGATCGACCAGGAGCAGGATAAGGCGCCGCAGAACGGCGCAACGGAAGCGGATGAGGCGCCGGAACTCACGGCGTCCGAAGCGTCCACTCCGGAGCCGCGCGACCCGGTCGCCGCGCACGCCGCCGGCGACGATGCCGGTCCCACGGAGCCGCCGCGGCAAACGCTGGCGCAGAAG
>NZ_JBARGP010000322.1:0-3848 GCF_049798375.1 Bradyrhizobium sp. | reverse complement strand
TCTTCCAGGAGGGGCGCTTCGCGGTCGTCACGAACGTTGGGCGCGGGATGCGGTGGGCGTGAAGGTGCTGCAGCGGGCGATCAGCCTGCCGACGAACAGCGCATTCGCGCACGTGAAATCGCGTGGTCCTGGCCTCCCGGTGCTGAGGCCTGCGCGACGCCAAGCGTCGTCGCAAACGGGGGCAAGCAAGCCGGTCCCCGGGGAGATCGCGTATAAGCGTTAAAGCCATTGTGCAGGGAAGGCCGGTTGTTCGGCTTCACCTGTGGTTCTGCCGCGTGCTTTTTGTTGCACGCGGACCATGGGTGCGGTCAGCACCCGGCCTTCCCTGCGCCCTCCATCTTGAGGGCGACCTCTTGGCAAAGCTCGGGCGCGGACAGCGTCGCGAGAACGAAGGTTTTTGGCTTCGTCATTGCGAGGCGCAGCGCGCCGAAGCAATCCAGAGCCGCGGTCAAGATTCTGGATTGCTTCGCTCCGCTCGCAATGACGGATAGCTGTCATGGCCAGCGACGCGGGCATCCAGTATCCCGAGTCGCCTGCCTTCGGATGCCGACAGCGCGGGAATGGCGCAGGCTTTTTGAAATGTGAATCAGAATACGGAGCGTGGTGGAGGCCGGCGAGCCGTCAACGGCAGGCTTCACCGCTTTGCGATTGCAACTCGGCGGCGCCGCGGGAAGCCTGAAAGGCGAAGCGTGGTGCCCAGGAAAGGACTCGAACCTTCACGGCCGTTAAGCCACTGGCACCTGAAGCCAGCGCGTCTACCAATTCCACCACCTGGGCATGGAGGCGCTGTGTAAGGGATGGGGCGCGTGCTTGTCAAACCGCCCGGGTGCCTTTCGTGACGATTTTTGAGACGTTTTTCTTGGGCGCGCCGAAAAATACTCCCCACTTTTGCGCAAGGCGGGCGTTACGCTATACAGCAACGCAACAAACGCAGTGTTCGCGCGCCTGACGCGATCGACCATCCAGCAACAACGGCCACGACCCCTAGGAATCACGCCATGGCATCGAATCTGGACACCCTCGTCACGGTCTTCGGCGGTTCGGGTTTCCTCGGCCGGAATGTGGTCCGGGCGCTGGCCAAACGCGATTACCGCATCCGGGTGGCGGTGCGCCGGCCGGAGCTCGCCGGGCACCTGCAGCCGCAGGGCCGGGTCGGCCAGATCCACACCGTGCAGGCCAATCTGCGCTATCCGGCCTCGGTCGAGGCCGCGATGCGGGACTCCCATGTCGCGATCAATCTGGTCGGTATCCTGGCGGAAGGCGGCGCCCAGACCTTCGACGCCGTGCAGGCCGCGGGCGCCGAGGCGGTGGCCAGGGCGGCAGCCGCGGCTGGCGCGCAGATGGTGCATGTTTCGGCGATCGGCGCCGACGCGAATTCGGCCTCGCGCTATGCCCGCGCCAAGGCGGCCGGCGAAACCGCGGTGCTGGCGGCGCTGCCGTCCGCCATCATCATGCGGCCCTCGATGCTGTTCGGCCCCGAGGACCAGTTCACCAATCGCTTCGCGGCACTGGCGCGAATGCTGCCGGTGCTGCCGCTGGTCGGCTGCGAGACCAGGATGCAGCCGGTCTATGTCGGCGACGTCGCCACCGCGATCGCGAACGCCGTCGACGGCAAGGCCCGGCCGGGCGCGACCTATGAGCTCGGCGGCCCCGAGGTGCTGAGCTTCCGCGAGATCGTGCAGACCATTCTGGACATCACCGATCGCAAGCGGACCCTGTTGTGCGTGCCGTTCGGGCTCGCCAAATTGCAAGCGGTGTTCCAGCAATTCGCGCCGGGCGCGCTGAAGCTGACGCCCGACCAGGTCGAGCTGCTGCGCCATGACGTCGTGGTGTCGGACGCGGCAAAGGCGGCCGGGCTGACGCTGGAAGGGCTCGGCATCACGCCGGATTCGCTGGAGGCGATCGCGCCCCAATATCTCTGGCGCTTCCGCCCGCAGGGCCAGTTTCAGCGCCTGAACGTCTAGTCAACCCGCACTTTCCATCGTCATTGCGAGGAGCGTCAGCGACGAAGCAATCCAGACTTCCTGCGGGACTCTGGATTGCTTCGCTTCGCTCGCAATGACGAGACAGAGGATCGTGCGGCTTACATCCCCAACGCCAGCGCGATCAGGCCAAGCGTGCCGACGATGACGCGCCACCACGCGAATAGCACGAAGCCGTGGCGGGTGACGTAGCCGAGGAAGGCCTTCACCACGATCAGCGCGGTGACGAAGGACACCACGAAGCCGATCGCGATCAAGCCGAGATGATCCGATGTCATCTCGGCGCGGCTCTTGTAGAAATCATAGACGAAGGCGCCGACCATGGTCGGGATCGCCAGGAAGAACGAGAATTCCGCAGCCGAACGCTTGTCGGCGCCGAGCAGCATCGCGGCGACGATGGTGGCGCCCGAGCGCGACACGCCGGGAATCATCGCCAGGCACTGCGCAACGCCGATCCACAAATACATCGGCAGCGGAAAGCGCGTGGCGTCGTGCTCGTGCGGCTTGTGATCGAGCTGGTCGACCCACAGCAGGATGGCGCCGCCGACGATCAGCGAGAAGCAGACCACCCAGGGATCGAACAGCAGCAGCTTGATATATTTGCCCGCGATCAGGCCGATGATAACGGCGGGCAGAAACGCCACCAGCACGCCGATGATGAAGCGGCGGTCGTCCGGATTTGTCAGCGCGCCGATCGCCACCCGCAACAGCCTGGCGAAATAGAGCACCACGATCGCGAGGATCGCGCCGAGCTGGATCAGGATCGCAAAGCTCTTCCAGAAGCCATCTTCGCCGAGGCCGAAGAAGCGCTCGGCCAGCAGCAGATGGCCGGTCGACGAGACCGGAAGGAACTCGGTGACCCCCTCGACGACGCCGAGAATCACCGCCCGCAACGTATCTGACATCATCGACCTGACCCGTGACCGCCGGCAAAAAACCGCGCTCTTCTCGCCTATTCGGCTGCGAGCCGCAATCGCAAAAAGGGCACCGGGATGGCGTCGAGCTCCGCCGGCGAATCAGCGGGTGGCCCGTTCAAGGCGCCGGATGCAAGAGCACGGACCGGTTTTGCGATTCGCGGTCCGGTCAATTATTCTTGGTCCCCTGTCCGCTAGCCCAACCGCTTACACTTTCGCCAGCCATGCGGTAGTACCGGCCTCCCGAGTTCGTGGCCAGGCGCGTGTTCGAATCATCGAGCCGTCAGCGGACGCGAAAATTTACCAGTTGGTTTACGGACATTGGCTCCCGCGCATCCGCAAAGATTGGATGCGCACCACAGGGACCTTGGCCGGCGTCGAATGGTTGAGGCTTTGTTAAGCGCAGCAACATAATCAAAGGCTACATGTTTACGCTCTTCCACCACCCGTTCTGCCCGCATTCACGCTTCATCCGCCTGGTGCTCGGTGAATATGGCCTCGATCTGCGGCTGGTGGAGGAACGTGCCTGGGAACGGCGCGAGGCGTTTCTGGCGCTCAATCCCGCAGGCAACACTCCGGTGCTGTCGGCCGAGGGCCTGCCGCCGGTCCCCGGCGTCAGCGTGATCGCGGAATATCTCGACGACGCCTGCGGCGCGGCGGCCGGTGATCGCCGGCTGATGCCATCGGACATGGCCGAGCGCATCGAGGTGCGCCGGCTGATGGGCTGGTTCAACGAGAAATTCTTCGAGGAAGCCTCCAACCTCCTGGTCACCGAGCGGATCTACAAGCGCTTCATGAGCGAAGAGGACGGCGGCGGCCCGCCGGCGGCCGACGTGATCCGCGCGGCCAAGACCAATGTGCGCTATCATCTGGCCTATATCGGCTGGCTGGCGCAGCGGCGGAATTTTCTGGCTGGCGATCGCCTGACCTACGCCGACCTTGCCGCCGCCGC
>NZ_JBARGP010000321.1:0-4561 GCF_049798375.1 Bradyrhizobium sp. | reverse complement strand
TCCTTGACCCGACGCGTGCCGATCAACGGAATGATATGGCGATTGATGCGCCCGGTATCCGTCACCAACGTCGTCGCCTTCTTCGGGCGTCCGCCCTTGCCTAGAATAAGGCCCGCTTCGAAGTCTTTGAGGTAGAGTTCGCAGAGCTCCTTGACGGTGACCGCCTTGTGGTCGAGCTGCCGCTCCTCGGCCGGGTTGTCGCCTTGTGCCACCCGCCCCAGCTGAATCTTGGCTTCCTTACGGGCAAGCTCCGGCGTCCAAACGCCGTGAACACCGATGCTATAGCGGCGAGAGCGGCCGGCTGAACGGTATTGAATCAGATAGCTGCGCTTGCCCGACTTGAAGACGCGAAGACCAAAGCCAGGCAGATCGTCATCCCAGATGACGTAGTCCTTGTCCAGCGGTTCGGCGACATCGACAACGCGTTTACTGAGCTTAGGCACGGATTTTCTCTCCTCCGAAGCCCGTCTCCCGCGTAATCACCACGTAAGCACTTGGAGGAAAACCGGGGCGTATCGCAGGATACGGCCGGCGGAGCGAGATTCCAGATTTACAAACGATTAGAGTGGGATATCGTAGCATTGGATGTCCTGGCGCTTTCTCGCGCAGAACAACCTAAAATACTCCGAAGGCAAAGGTCACACGTTCGAATCGTGTCGGGTGCGCCAACGGCGTCACGTTCAGGTCGGTTTCGAACCGTCTCACCGTCGGCGGCCTCCCAACACCCTCCCCTGCACCGGGCCAGGCCGCGCGGCCTTCAGGCGGTTGCGCTCTCCAGTCAGCCCGTCCGGGCGATCGAGCTGCCGCACCAGGATGAGCTCGGCGTCAGCCGTTGAGCGGCCGGCCCGCTGAAGGGTGAGAATGTCCCGTCGCTAACGATCTACAAGCTTACGCTCGCGCTCGATCTCTACGCGGATCGTGTCGATATCCGACATTGTTCTCGGCTCTTGTATTGAATATGAGGCAATGCCGTTCACGCCGGACTTCCGTTGGCTGATCAATCGCTCCGACAGCCTCCGGTATCCATCAGTCCGCCTCTTCCGCCAAACCGAGGCGCGGGACTAGGCTGACGTCAGCGAGCGAGGTGCGCGCAGAATTGCTGTCGGCTGTCGGACAGGCCAAGGATTTAGATCCGCTTGGCCGCCACACGCTCACCTCTCGGCAGAAGAAACACCAGATATCGGCCGGTCGCCCTTGCCAATATTTCGATCCGACTGGCCCAAGGTCTGCTTCGCGCCGCTGCGGAGCTGCGAGCCGATTTGCGCGATCGCCGCAAAACCGCCCCGCTCGACGATGGCCGATGAGGCCAATAATTTCTTGCGAGGATCAAGGAACAAACTCCCGAACCAGGAGTATTGGTTTCGGACGCCCATGGATCCATGCGGCGGCCTGTTTGGTAGTGCGCCGCATGCCGTGGACTTTTGGTGCCCAATTGCGTGTTCGACGAAACGGATCTGAGCGCATGACCGATCGCCGGACGCCTTGGGGCATCATTTCCGCCGCGCTGATGGTCGTCGTGACGCTCGGCGCAGCGACGACCACTTCCTTTTGCCAGACACCGCGCAAGCAGGAAGCTCCCGCTAAGGAGGCCACCGATGTCTCCTTCGGCCGCTTCACGGCCGGACTGGTCACCGGCACGCCACAAAGCACCGAATTCGCCATCGCCCAGGACATTGCGACCGCGCTTGCAGCCAATCAGGAGAGCGGTCCGCACGGCGAGGTGGCGCTTCGCGTATTGCCCATGGTCGGAAACGGCGGTAGGCGGAACCTGCTCGACCTATTGACGCTGCCCGGCGCCGACATGGCCATCGTGCCGATCGTGCTCGCGAACCGGCTGCGAGACGGAAAGACCGTCGGCGATATCAGCAGCAAGCTCGTTTACATCGCTCCCCTGTTTCCGCTGCAATTCCATCTTCTGGCGCGCGCCGAAGTCAAGGGCCTGTCGGACCTCGCCGGCAAGACGATCAGTCTGGGCGAGGAAGGCAGCGCATCGGCAGTGTTGGGCCTGGAGGTCCTGAACTCCCTCGACCTCAAGGCCAACACGGTCAATCTGGGTCTGCAGGCGGCGCTGGAGGGCATGCGCAAGGGCGACATCGCAGCGGCCCTTATGGTCTCGGCCAAGCCGATCGAGACCTTGGCGCCATTCGCGCAGTTCTCCGCCTTGCGCCTGATCTCGATTCCCTACTCGCATTCCCTAGGTGACGGCTATCTGCAAGCGACCATCACCCACACCGACTACCCGGCCATCCTTGGCGTCGACGAGAAGGTTCCGACGATCGCCGTTCGCGCCGCACTCTTCGCCTACAACTGGCCTAAGCGCAGCAGCCGATACGCTCTCATGGACAATTTCGTCCAGACTTTCTTTGACCGCTTTCCGGACTTTCTCACCGGCGCCCGTCATCCCGCCTGGCACCAAGTAAATCTTGCCGACACGGTGGCGGGATGGAAACGATTCGAGCCCGCCGAACGCTGGCTCGAGAGGCATTCCGGCAGCATTGTCAGCGTCCCCCAGCCGACGACGACGGGTGATGCCTCCTCGCGAAGCCCCCTATTCCCAGGTCTTCGCGGCACCAGCGACGCGAAGCCGGACGACGCCTCCGGTGTCCACGAGCGCGCCAAGTAGAACATGATCTGGAAAGCTGGACTCCGGTTTCCCTCGCGACGAACGCCGAAGGCGTTGGCGCAGATCATACTCGAACAAAGAGATGAAATCACAAAAACTGGGGAGACTTCGATGCACCGTCTGATGGTTGCTGCCGCGCTGTCGGCATTATCGGCCACTTCGCTCGCCACAGCGCCGGGATTCGCGCAATCGACTCAACCAGCCTTTCCGCCAGCAGCCTACGGTCAGCCTCCGCAAACCGAATCTCATGCCTCACCCGCACGCCGGCCGATGACGATCGCGCGGCCCCAACCGCAACACCACCTGCGCCAGGCTGCGCGCAAGCATCACGTTGTCCACCGCGTACGGCGTAAGAAATCCGACAGGCAGGACAATGTGCAGGCAATCGCCGTCGAGCAAGGATACAAAAAGGTCAGCGACCTCGTGCATTTCCCGGATTTCTTTCCAGGCCTCGGGATCATCTACGTCAAGCCTGACACCCTGCCATTGGGGCCGTTCCTCTGCTTCGACCGTCAGCGGAAACTGGTGGCGACCCTTTACATGGTCGCCATCAAGGACATTGACGATCACAAGACCTTCGAAGGCACCGCGCCCGCCTTCGCACCAAAGGTCGACCACACGACGATGTATTTCAACGGCGGCCATCCCGGCATGGACATGCCGCATTACCACGTCGTGCTGTGGCATGTGACCAAGGAGGGGGAACAGCGGGTCGCGCAATGATTATCAGGGCCCGACGCGGAATGCCTCTCAAGCGGCGCCGCTCGTGGCTGAGGGCGCTCGTCTTGTCGGCACAACATCGAGTTGGTAACGTTCCTGTCTCTAGGTGAGCATGAAGGGAAAGCTGGTGCTTCACCAGCGTTCCATCATGAAAACCGCAGACCCGTCTCCGCCCCGCGCGCTTGATCTGGCGGGGCTGACTGAAAACGCATCGCCGTCTCATCGAAACATGGCATCCGCGGGCTAACCCAACTCGATCGTGAAACGATTGTCCACAGCATGATTAGACGCACGGCCGAACTCGAAACAGGCGCCAAACAACGCCAGTTAGGATCACGCCATCAGAACTGATGGATCGTAGTAGTTGGCTCTGCAATGAGAGGAATCAAACGAAAGCCGGCCCTCAGGGCAGCCATCTCAAAGTCGCTTTTTTGCCGGACACTTGCTTGGTTGCGGGTACATGCAACCATCTCAAATTGCTGTTTGAAGCGACTGTTTAAGCGGCCCAGTTTAGTCTAGTGCAATTCTGAGGGCTACGCTACGGCAGGCGTCGCGCCGTACCTCGGGCGCCCCCCTCTTCCAGGAGCCGCTCGAGCGGATACCGTCTTCGGAGTGCCATTGGCTGCATGAAGTGCGGAAAGCAGCCGGTCAAAAAAGCGCTATAATCCGGCAGCCGCCACTTCGATCCGAAGAGCCCGCGTACGCCGTAAGAGCAGGTCATCCTTCACACCGGCGGGAAGAAGGTTTGCTTTCGCGGTCGGATCCAAGACCCTCATGATCGCGTTGCGATAGAACATTCGGGTAACACGCGGCGCACAAAAATTCGCACCGGCGCGCTTATACTCCCAAGTAGGCGTTTGTTCAGTGAGGGTCATCTGATGTCACCGCCCGGTACGGTCAGGAGTGCTCACGGTCGTCGCCAACGAAGGCTGCTGATCGTGCTCGCCTTGGGATTTGTCCTATTCGGCGCCGCTGCGGCCGCCCTCTTCTACGTCTTGCAGCCCGAGGCCCTCCGGATCGCCGTCGGGCCGGCAGGCAGCGAAGACCAGCAGGTGGTTCAGGCGATGGCTGAGACCTTCGAGGAGGAAAGCAGGACGATCCGGCTCTCCCCGATCACCACCGGAGGAGCAGCCGAATCCCTCGCCCTGCTGGGCTCCGGCAAAACCGATCTGGCGGTTGGCCGGGGCGACCTTGGTATGCCGGCCGACGCGCAGACAC
>NZ_JBARGP010000320.1:0-1842 GCF_049798375.1 Bradyrhizobium sp. | reverse complement strand
AGCAGCGCCTGGCCGAGCTTGACGTCGTCCTTGCGGTCGTTGGACGCGATCGAGATCGCGAGCACCGGCGCAACCGGCGCGACCTGGACCAGCGCCGATGGCGCGGTCTTGCCGGTTGCGATGGTGTCGCCGGTCTTGACGCTATCGAGCTTGCCGAGCGCGATGGTGTCACCGGTCTCGGCCGATGGACGCTTGCTGTCATAGGCGCCGGTGGCGGCGAGAATGCCGGAGACGCGCGCGGTCTCGCCGGAGCTTACCTGTAGCGTCGCACCATCGTCGAGATGGCCTGATAGCAGCCGGGTCAGCGACAGCTTGCCGCCATGCTGCAGGTGCAGCGTCTTGAAGACGTAGCCGAGCGCCTCCTTCTGCTCCTTGACGCCCAGCCGGCGTGCGGTCTCCGCGACGCCGGGCGCCTCGTGCCGCAACGCCTTCATCAGCCGCAGCACGCCGTTCTCGCGCGCCGCCGATCCGATCAAAACCGGGCAGATCTGTCCCTCGCGCAGCTCGCGGGCGAGATCGTCGAATACCGCATCGCGGGGCGGCGGAATGTCGTCGAGCAATTGCTCCATCAGCGCGTCGTCGTGATCGGCAAGCTTCTCCAGCATCGAGAACCGTGCTTCTTTTTCACGATCGAGATTGCCGCCTTCGAGCTTGATCACTTCGGAGGCCTTGTGCTCGCGATAGACGAAGGCGCGCTCCAGCGCGAGATCGACGAAACCCTCGACCAGATCGCCGTTCCAGATCGGGATCTGGCGCAGCACCAGCGGCACGCGCGAAGCCGGCTGCAAGGTCGCCAGCGTCTCCCTGACACGATCATTGGCGCGGTCGATCTTGTTCAGGAACAGGAAGCGCGGAATGCCGAGATACTCCAGCTCGCGCAGAATGATCTGCAGCTGCGGCAGCTTCTTCTCGTCGGCCTCGCAAACCACGACCGCGGCATCGACCGCCGGCAACGCGGCGCGCATGTCATGCGCGAACTCGATCGAGCCCGGACAGTCGAGAAACGTGTAGCTGTCGCCCATGAAGCTGGTGGCGACCGCAGTGAGCGCGACGCTCATCTTATGATGGCGCGCTTCCGCGCTGGCGTCGCCGACCGAGGTGCCGGCGTCGACGCTGCCGGCGCGCGCGATGGCGCCCGTCCGTGCCAGGATTGCTTCGAGCAGAGTGGTTTTACCGCTTTGGAAAGGGCCCACCAGCGCAATGCACCGTGGACCTCGGGGACTACTGACGTCTTGTCCCATTCGCCGCCTCCTGTGTGTGGAGCTCGGCCCATGATTGGGTCGGCAAAGGCAAATGCTCTGCCTGACCGGATGCTTTGGCAAGCCGGAAAAATTTCGCTGCGCTGCAGGAACTATCGACCTCCCTCCGCCTGCCCGGCGGAGATAGATTCATCTTCACAACGAAGGGAACAACATTAGCGGCCGGGCCGCAGCTCCAGGCTCTCGAGGCCGGCGGAGACGTTGAGGCCGACCTGGCCTTGCACACTGAGCGGCTGCAACGCGATCGAATTAGCCGAGCCGCCGATCAGCACGTTGCCGCCGACGCCGACGCCGACCGAGGCGGAGCCCTGCGCGCCGGCATAGTCGCCGGAGAGATCGCCGATGCCGAGACGCTCCACCGGGGCATAGACCACCCAGGCAAGCGTCGATTGCTGGGTGATGCCGAGATCGACGCCGACTTTGCGAATCGTCGCGATGTAGCGATCCTCGGGCACGCCGTCGGCGCGCAGCACGCAGCCGAGATGGGTGACCGAGCCGACCACGAAGCCGATGCTGGTGCCGCCGCGGCATTCCAGCACGCCGACCCGCACGCGGGCCAGCTGCTGCGCATGGGCGCTGGGGC
>NZ_JBARGP010000319.1:0-4510 GCF_049798375.1 Bradyrhizobium sp. | reverse complement strand
CGAGCACGATCGCGAGCTGCTTCGAGGCTTCCTTGACCTCGATCAGGTCGCCGATCTTGAGCTGATAGCTCGCGATGTTGACCTTGCGGCCGTTGACCTTGATGTGGCCGTGATTGATGAACTGGCGCGCGGCGAACATGGTCGACACGAACTTGGCGCGGTACACGACGGTATCGAGACGACGCTCCAACAGGCCGATCAGGTTCTCGCCGGTATCGCCCTTCAGACGGCCGGCCTCGACATAGACGCCGTGAAACTGGCGCTCGCTAATGTTGGCGTAGTACCCCTTCAGCTTCTGCTTGGCGCGCAGTTGCACGCCGAAGTCCGAGAGCTTGCCCTTGCGGCGCTGGCCGTGCTGGCCGGGGCCATATTCACGACGGTTGACGGGGCTCTTCGGGCGGCCCCAGATGTTCTGGCCCATGCGGCGATCGATCTTGTACTTCGCCTCACTGCGCTTGGTCATCGCGTCCTCTTCAAGTCAGATTTACGGGTTTGAGGAAACGCGCCCTCCTGTGTGCCCGGGTTTAAAACCCCGGCACCGACAGGCCCAACCCCCAAAGCATGAAGGGAGAGGCCACGGGTCGCGAAACGCATCGCGGGCCGAAACGGCCCGCGAGCAGGGCGGTTTCTACGGGCAAAACCGTCGCCTTGTCAAACCAATAGACCTGCTTTTGCGGCCAAATTCACGTTCGAACCGGCCGAATCGGCCGCAATCGCTCCCTCATCGTCTCAAATGCCCTAAACCCCGACCGCCCGCACCGCCTTTTGCTCGGCTTTGGGCTCGGCCGCCCGTAACGCCCGCAGCTCGGCCGCGATCTCGCCATTGAGCACCTGCTCCAGCCGGCTGAAGGCCCGGGCGATCAGCGCGGCGTCGGTGACCCGGTGATCCCAGCGAATCACGACATCGATGCCGTGGTCGGGCCGGATGACGTCGAAACTCAGGATGTAAGGCCCCGGGCTCACCGCATGCAGCACGCCACCGCCATAGGCGGCGACGCTGGTGACCGCGAAATTGCCGAAATAATTGCCACGCTGGCGGCCGAAATTGACGCCAACAGCCCAGGCGAGCCGGCGCAGCGGCAGCGGCAGCCGGCTGGCCAGCAGGATCTTGCGGAACATCGGCACCTCCGCGAACGGTGCCTCCTTGGCGTACCGGATCGCCGCATCGACTTCAGTGAGTGCGAGCTGATCGGGCAGGCAAACCCGCTGCGGCAGCACGCAATGCTCGCCGTTCTCGACGCGGGCGATCGCGACCATCGCGACATTGCGCGGCAGCTCGTAAAAGCAGGGCCGCGGCCATTTGGCGTAGAGCGTGCGCAGGGCCGGCTCGTCGCGGGCCACGATCGCGAAGGCCTTGACGAATACAGCGGCATAGCCGGGCCGTCGGGCGAGGGCGGCCCGCGCCTCGATCAGCGGACGGATATGAAGCGTGCGCGTCAGCGACACGAACGGCACATCGCGGGACGCATGCATCAGATCGATGATCAGGCGGCGCAACAGCGAGATATTCTTGACCGTTCCCTGCATCGTCCGATCGGCTTCCGTCGCCTTGTTCGATTGATCTTGGTTCGTTGATCCCGGGTGCCAGCGTCTTTCGGGGCGAACACTTCGCTAGAACCGGTCTATGGCGCCGGCGAGGCGAGTCGTCGGAACCCAAGTTCCAGCCAATATGAATGTTCCGTGCGTCGTTTCCCCGTGCGGACCTTAGCAGCGGCACCCGGCCGCGCAAACCCCCGCCCATCGTCCGTTACCGCTTGATCCCGTCGAAGCTGGCGGCGATGCCGCGCTGGAACAGCGACCAGTCGAACCCGAGCGCAATGGCGAGATAGCCGCGCGCAATCATCGCGTTCGCCTGGTCCGCGCTCCGCGCGGCGCCGCCGATCGGTATGCCGCTCCTGAGGATGCCAGCCTCGGCGCGGGCCATCAGATCCTGCACCACGGGGTCGTCGAGCTGGCCGCGCTTGTCGATCGAGGTGGCGAGGTCGCCGGGGCCGATCACCGCGATGTCGATGCCGGGCGTGGCCATGATCTCGTCGATGCGTTCGACCGCCTCGACATGCTCGATCGTGACCATGCAGATCATGTCGTCATCGGCGCCGGCCATGTAGTCGGCCATCGAGACGTTCCAGCGGAACGGCGCGTGGAACGGTCCCCACAGCCGCTCGCCGCGCGGTGGGTAGCGTACGCTGCGCACCGCCTTCTCGGCCTCGCTCCGGTTCGAAATCATCGGGAAGTTGATGCCGAGCGCGCCGATGTCCATCGGCGCCTTGGCGAGATGCGGCTCGTTGGCGGCGATCCGCACCAGCGGCACGCAAGGCGTGCCTGCGGTCGCCATGATCATGCCATGGGCGGTTGCGAGGTCGATCGGGCCGTGCTCGAGATCGACGATGATCCAGTCGAGCGACTGCGCCATGATCCGCACCGTCTGGATGCTCGGGATGGTGGCGATGGCGCCGAAGGTCGGGCGCTTCTCGCGCCAGGCCTGCTTCAGCCGGTTGAGCGGTGCGGGTTTGGCAGGTGTCAAAGCGGCACTCCAGATGTTTTGCGCGAGGTCCTGCGATGGCTTTTCCGCTGACGGTACGTGTGGTCTACGGAATAGACCGGTTTGAAGGACATCACATGACGATCGATCGACGCAGTTTCCTGGTTGGCGTGTCCGGCCTGATCGCCTGGCCCGCGCTGGCGAAGGCACAGGACAAATCTGCCGTTCTCCAGACCTACGAGCGGGACACCGGCGGCCGGATTGGAGTTTATGCTGAAAATCTCTCGACCGGGGCGAGGATCGCCTGGCGCGCCGACGAACGCTTCGTGATGTGCAGCAGCTTCAAGGCCTCGCTCGCCGCCTTGGTCCTGTCGCGGGTCGATCGTGGCCAGGATCATCTCGACGCCATGATCAGCTACGGGCGCAATGACCTTCTCGAGTACGCGCCGGTGGCGCGGCAACATCTCGGCGAGGGGACGCAAGCGGCCTTGTCGGTCGCCGACATGTGCAAAGCCGCCGTGGAGCTGAGCGACAACACCTGTGCCAACCTGCTGCTGGCGCGGGTGGGCGGCCCGGCCAGCCTGACCGCATTCTGGCGTGCGACCGGCGACGCGGTGACGCGTCTCGATCATAACGAGCCGGTGCTCAACCGCTCTCCGCCCGGCGACCCGAACGACACCACCACGCCCGCGGCGATGGCAGGCAATTTGCGGCGCTTCGTGCTCGGCGACGTCTTGTCCCCGGTTTCGCGCGACAATCTCACCGGCTGGATGTTGAACTGCAAGACGGGCAACAACCGGCTGCGCGGTGGCCTGCCGGGCAACTGGAAGATCGCCGACAAGACGGGCAACAACGGTCACGACGCCACCGGCGACATTGCCGTGACGTGGCCCAATGCGGGTGGCCCGGTGCCGATCTGCGCCTATACGCAGGGAGGTTCGCCGACCGCGCCGCAGCAGGAAGCCGTTTTCGCGGATATCGGACGAATGGTCGGACATCAGCTGGCCTAGGCCTTTCAGGCGGGCACTCGGCCGCCAAAATACGGTGTCAGTGCGCGGCTCAGCGTATGCGGCTTGTTTGAGGTGAAGATCATGGTGGCGCCGGCCTCTTCCGCTTCGCCGCCGGGCGGCCCCAGCAGATCGCAGACTCGGCGGGCAATCGCCGGCGCCGGGTCGATCCAGGCGACCGGCCAGGGCGCCAGCCGCTTCAGGCGGTCGAGCAGCAGCGGAAAATGCGTGCAGGCCAGCACCACGGTGTCGGTGCGGGCGGCGGGATCTGCGGCGTCGCCGACGAAGCAGGGCATGATTTCGGCCGCGATTGCATCGTCCGCTGCGCTGCCGCCGCCGAGCGCGGCCTCGGCCAATGATGCCAGGTCCGGCGAGCCGACCAGCATCACCTCGCATTCACCGCCAAAATCGCGGATCAGGGCGCGGGTATATTCACGGGCTACGGTGGCCTTGGTGCCGAGCACCGAGACGCGCTTGGTCCTGGACTGCGCGCAGGCCGGCTTGATCGCCGGCACGGTGCCGACAAACGGCGAGGTGTAGGCTGCGCGCAGCGGCGCCAGCACCTGCACTGAGGCGGTGTTGCAGGCGATCACGATGAGGTCAGGCCGGTGCGCCGCGATCAACTCGCCCATCAGCGGCACCACGCGGGCGACCAGCGCCTCCTCGCTGTGGTGGCCGTAGGGGAAGAAGGCGTCGTCGGCGACATAGACATAATGGGCGTCGGGCCGCGCCCGGACCACCTCGCGCAGCACGGAGAGGCCGCCGAGGCCGGAATCGAAAATGAGGATCGTGGGATGATTTGGCACGGAATGATTGTAGCGGATCGGGTTGCGGGATTCAGTCGGTTTTATTGCGGGGTTTTTGCGGGAAGGGCAGGCGTTATCGCCAATTTCCGGTGTCGTCCCGGCGAACGCCGGACCCATAGCCACAGGCGGTCGTTGTTGGAACAATATCTTGGACCCACTTCCCCAAATAGTCCCCTCCTGTGGTGATGGGTCCCGGTCCCGCGTCGGCGCGCTGG
>NZ_JBARGP010000318.1:0-21262 GCF_049798375.1 Bradyrhizobium sp. | reverse complement strand
AACTGCTCGAGCATCGCCGCGGTGGCCGCAACGGCCGAGCGGCGTCCCAACATGTCGGTGGCGGAGCTGACGATGACGAACAGCAGAACGGTCATCACGCCAAGATAAGCCGCTGCCGCAGGCAGCGGCCTGGCGAGCACCCTGACCAAGGTCGCATTCTGGTTCATGATCCGGACCCGAAATACGGTGTCACATGCGCCTCGATATGAAAGCGTTCACCGGACTCTTCAGGCGATCGCGTGGTCGGTGCGAAGAAGGTGGCGCGGTTGAACTGCGGCGACTGCTCCAGAAGCCGGATCAGCGACGGCGCATCGCGCGACAGGCCGACGACCTGCAGCTTGTCGCCTTCCACGCGCAGCTCCGTCACGTAGGTCGTGTCGGGCAGCGTGCGCGACAGCGACTCCAGCGCCATCACGGTCGACGGCGAGGTCTGCTTGCGCTTCGCCAGCAGGATCTCGGCCGAGCTCGCGCCTTGATTGAGCCGCAGCGCAGCGCGCCGCTTTGCGACCTGCTGCTGCAGCTCCTGCTGCTGCGCATCCAGGGCGCTGTCGACATAGGACGCGATCGCAAGTATCGCCGCGGCCGCGAACCCGGTGCCGAGCATCAGCCGGCGCAGCAGGCGCGGCACGTCGACGGCAGCCTTGTTCCTTCCAAGATGCCACTCGAACAGACGGACCGGCATAGCAGACGCGGCCTCAGGCGCAGTGACGAGGCCTGTTACCGAGGCGGCGCTGAGACTGCCGGCCAGATCGATCAGCGGCTTGATCTTCGCTTTCGACGTCGCGGCGAGAGTCAGTGCGATGCGGTCATGCGCCACCGGCTCCGGAGCGCTGAGGCCATAGACGACCTCCTCGACCGGCCACGGCGTCACGCGATCGATCTGCGCCCGTACCATGCCGTCGAGGAACGCCGCCGCCTGTTTCGGAAAGTCGAGCGTCCGAAACAGCACCTGGTCCGATTGCATGACGATCTCGAGCTGGCTGCCGCGCAGCGCGGCCAGCCATTGCGGCGACAGCCGCGGCTCGATGTGCCCCTGCACCAGATGAAACGAGATCGGCTGCAGCATCGCGCCTTTCGCCCGCACGGAAAGGCTCGCCGTGAAGCCGCCGGACGAGGCTTCCTGCAGCCGCACGCGCCGGCGCGGCGCAACACGCGCCAGCAGCATCTCGATCGCCGCAGCCACGGCCGTGATCCAGGTTGCGAACAGCTCTTTCAGCTCGGCCCACATTGCCGTCAAGATTCCCTTCCGCGCGCCACGGCGCCGTCGTGCCAGGCCAGCACATGATAAGGCGTTTTTTCGTCGCGCCCCAGCCCGATCACCACCTCGGAGGCCGTTTGCCAGCCATTGCGCAGGCGCAGCCGGACCAGAATGCGATAGGCGTCGCATTTGTCCGCGCTGGCACTCGCTGCGGCACTGCCCAGTGCGCGCTTGATCGCCTCGGCATCATTGCCAAGATTGGCACGGTCGTCGAGGAATTGCTTGAGAATGAGCGGGGTCATTCCCGGCAACCCCGCGATCACCTCGGGAGGCGCGTTGGCGGCATCGATCCCGTTCAAACCGCTGAACACGGTCACGTAAGGCAGCGCGCGCTCGACCAGCGCGGGCGGTAGCCCCAGCACCAGGCTGAGCTCGTCGACATGTGCGAAAGGGCCGAGCCGCGGACCATAGGTCAGGCCCGCGGCGCGATAAAGCGCATCCTCGCCGCCAGCGGCACCCGGCGTCCCTTCGGTGCGCCAGCCGATGATCCGGTCGGCATAATCGTTGGCCCGCTCCGGCGCGGCACCGAGCACGGTCAGCAATCCGGCCAGCAGCGGCTTCTGCGCATGGTTGAGGTCGATGCGCGCGCTTTCCGCAACGAAGCTGACCGATATCTCGGCACCGTTCAGGCGGGTATGGAATGCGCCGAGCGACGGACGCTTGTCGCCGGACAGGCCGAGCTGATAGGCCGTCAGCTCGACCGCCGCCGAGACCAGTGCTTCAGTCTGCAAGGCATTGTCGTTGACCGCGATCGCGCGCGCCGAGTTCGCCAGGAAAGCCGAAAAGATCGCCGCCAGTGCCGCCAGCGCCGCCAGCAGCCACAGCACGGCAACCAGCACGAAGCCGCGCTCGGATCCGAAGGCTTTATAGCGGCGGGAGATCGCGCCCATCACAGCTCCTTCGGCTGGGTTTGCGATGCGTTCGGCTTGCCGTCATTGGGCGGCTGCGCGCCCTTCTCGTCATCCGACGGCACCGCCGGTGCGTTGACATGGACCGGCGTCGCTGTTGACACCGACAAAATGCGCCCGCTGCCCGCCTCCCTCACCGTCAGCCGGATGACCGACGGCAGCTTGTCGTTGTCGCGCCAAGTGTCGCGGAAAACCCGGTCGGGACCAGCATAGGCAAACGACAGACGCATCGGCGGCGTCAGCAGCACCACCGGATCGCTGGTATGCACCTGCTCCAGCAGCGAACTGCCGGGCGGTAACGGGGTGAATAACGCGCGGGAGCGAACGGTCACGAGCCGGCCGTGATCTGACGTCTCTCCGATCCTGACGACGTCGAGACCGGGGCCGACATTGGGACCGATCGCCGTGCGCACGAAGGTGACCGAGAATGCCGAGCCATCGAACAGGGGCTTGGGCCGCTCGCCATTAGCGGCCTTTCCTCCGGCCGGAACGAATTCGGCCGCGGCGAGATCGGCGGCCATGCGCTGCATCGCGATCCCGACCAGCTCGCTGCGCTGGATCCGGTCGATGCCGTGGTTCCAGCTCGGCAGCCATTGCGCGGTAATGGTGGCGAGCGCCGACAGCACGAGCCCGGTCAGCGCCAGCGCTACCAGGGTTTCGATCAGGGTAAAGCCCTGCTCGCCGTGACGTTGAATAGGACGACGGCTGCTCATTGCTTCGGCTTAGGCATCAGGCGGACGGTTTCCAAATCGAGCGTCGCGCCGGTGGCGTCGCGGACACGCAGCTTGACGAGCTCTGGAATCCATTTGACGTCGTCCTTGTCGACGATCCAGTCGCTGCCGACCGGACCGATATCGATCTGCCAGCGCGTATCTCCATTCCGTCCCGTCAGCCGCCCGGGCTCGAGCTTGCTGCGATCCGGAATATCCGTCGACATCACCGTCTGCGCGCTCTGCACCAGCGCGACGTGGTCTTCCAGCTTGCGCACGCCGCGCGCGTTGGTCGACATCAACCGTCCGATCGCCACGACCGATACGGCGACGATCGCCAGCGCAACCAGCACCTCGATGATGGTGAAGCCGGCGTCGCGGCGGTCAGTTGGCAAGCGGCGCACGGGGGTTGATCTCTATCCTGCCGGTCAGCCAGTTGACGCGGATCTCATAGGCCGTATCCAGGCGGCTCAGCGCGATCGCGCCGCCGCATGACATGCCGTCGGGAAAAAAGCTGATCACCGACAGCGATACGCGCTGGTGACAGCGCTGCGGCAACAACGCGTCGAAGCGCACGTCATCGGGGATCTGCAGCGTGTCACGGCTGGCCCCAGAACGGATCGCCCGCGCATGCGGGTCGATCAGCGTGGTGACATCGACGCCGCGCCGGATCGCGGCGTTGCGGTCGCTCTTGAGCAGCGTGGCCGCCTGCAACGCGTAGGCCTGCAGCCGCGCCCTGGAGGTCTGATGCGGCACCAACGGCAGCAGCACCGTCGCCACTAGGGCGATGATCGCGATCACGCAGACCATCTCCAACAGCGTAAAGCCCTGCTGGCCGTTGCGCTCCATTTAGTTCTTCGCCGTGTTGATCGCGTCGAGCGACAGGTCGGCAGCAGCGCCGCTGCCGCCCTCCTGCCCGTCGGAGCCGAGCGACATGATGTCGTAGGGATTGTGCTCGCCCGGCACGCGGTAGAGATAAGGATGGTTCCAGGGATCATTGGGCAACGCGGCGCCCTTCAGATAGGGACCGTTCCAGGCGGCGACGCCGGCCGTCGGCTGCACCAACGCCGCCAGGCCCTCGGACGCCGATGGGTAACGGCCGGTATCGAGATTGTAGAGATCGAGCGCACTGGCGAAGCTCTGCATCTGGATCTTCGCCGCCTTCACCTTGGACTCGCTGAGATAGTTCAGCACGCGGGGGCCGATCAGTCCCATGATCAGGCCGATGATCGTGATCACCACCAGCATCTCGACCAGCGTGAACCCCTGCTCGCTTGCGCGATCGATATGCCGCCTGCCCTGCGCGACCGTTTTCCGTGCCATTGGATCCTCATTCATCCGACGAGTTGGGTGACTGACAGCAGCGCCGTCATGACCGAGACGATCAGGCCGCCGACGACGGTGCTGATGGTGACGATGGCCAGCGGCCCGATGATGCCGACGATGCGGTCGAGGCTGCGCTGCAGCCTGGCTTCGTAGAACTCGGCGACACGCCCGGCGAGAACTGGCAATTGCCCGGTCTCCTCGCCGAGGCGCAGCATGCGCAGCGCCATCGGCGGCAGGCTGCTATCGGCCGACAAGGCATCCGACAGCTTGCCGCCGTGCCGGACGCGGTCGGCGGCGGCCGACCAGCCGGCCGCGTTGCCCGTCACCGCCATGATGTCGACCAGGATTCGCAAAGTGCCGGTCAGGCTGACGCCGCTGCCGAGCAGCACGCCGAGGTTCCGGCAAAAAAGAGTGGTGCGGTAAAACTGGAAGATGCCGGCCAGTCCCGGCACGCGCGCGGCCGCTCCCACAATCGCCGACCGCGCACCCGGCCGGCGCAGCAGCCACCATATCGCAGCGATCAGCGCCGCCGCTGCCAGCGGCAGCACGAACAGGAGGAAGAACAGCATCACGCCGCCGGCCGCCACCAGCACGACGGCGGGATATTGCATCGCATCGGTCAGCTTGCGGCGCATCTGCTCGGACCGCGCCCGTTCCGCGCCGATCGCCTCCAGCACCTGATCGAGCGTGCCGGAGACATCGCCGACCCGGACCAGCGCGACATACATCGCCGGAAACAGCGCCGGATGCGCGGCGACTGCGTCGGCAAAGTTCTCGCCCGAGAGCAGCGCCGCGCGCAGCTTGCCCACCACCGGACGCAGCCGGCCGACATCGGCGTCCGCGGCCAGCAGTTCGAGCGCATCGTCAAGCCGCGCGCCGGCCTTGAGCAGCAACGCGAGGTCGCGCGTGAAGGTGGTGACTTCGGCGGAACTGGGCTGATTGAGCATGCCGAGGCCGAACGAGCCCGAGGCGGCCTTCTTCTTCTCCTCGATGGTCTCGATCGGCAGCAGCTTGAGATATTCGATGCGCGCCGCCACCTCGCGCGCGCTCGGCGCCGAGAGTGTGCCGTGCACGATCTCGCCATTTTGCGTCAGCGCGCGGTAGCGGAAGTTTGGCACCTCTTCACCTCAGCGCGTGGTCGTGACACGGAGGATCTCCGCAGGCGACGTCAGCCCGGCGCGGCACTTGGCGATGCCATCGTCCAGCATCGTCGTCATGCCGGCGTTGATGGCAGCCTGATCGATCTTGTGGCCGTCGGTGCGCTCCCCGATCAGGCTGCGTAATTCGTTGTCGAGTTCGAGCACCTCGAACACGCCAAGCCGTCCGCGGTATCCGCTGCCGCCGCAGCGCTCGCAGCCACAGGGAGAATAGAGGCCCTCGCCGACGCGGAAGCCGAGTGCGGCCAGGCGGGGGTCTTCGCTGAAATCGTCGGCGGTCAGAGCCGTTTTCGTTTTGCAACGTTCGCAGAGCTGCCGCACCAGGCGCTGTGCGATCACCGCGCGCAGGGTCGAGCGCAACAGATAGGCTTCGACGCCGAGATCGAGCAGACGCGGCAGCGCCGCCGCCGCCGTTTCCGTATGCAAGGTGGTCAGCACGAGATGGCCGGTCAGCGCCGCGTGAATGGCGACATGGGCGGTCTCAGAGTCGCGGACCTCACCGACCATGATCACGTCGGGGTCCTGACGGACGAAGGAGCGTAGCGCGGTTGCGAAAGTCAGTCCGATGGACGGCTTGACCTGGGACTGATTGACGCCGGCGATCTCGTATTCCACCGGATCCTCGATGGTCAGGATCTTGCGCGAGGGCTCGTTCAGGATCGACAGGATGGTCGCGAGCGTCGTGGTCTTGCCGCTGCCGGTCGGCCCGGTGATGACGATCATGCCATGCGGCAGCTTGAGCAATCGCCGCAGCCGGGTCTCGTCGGACACCGAGAAGCCGAGCTTGTCGACGACCAGCAGATTCCGATCCTTCGGCAGCAGGCGGATCACCGCGGACTCGCCATGCTGGGTCGGCATGATGGCCACGCGGATATCGATCTCGCTGCGGCCGGCGCGCAGCCGCGCTGCACCGTCCTGCGGCAGACGGCGCTCGGCAATGTTGAGGCTGGCAATGATCTTGATGCGCGAGATCACGGCCTGCGGCAGCACGCCGGCCGGCGCCACGACGGGCCGCAGCAGGCCGTCGATCCGCATCCGCACCACCAACCCGCTCAGGAACGGCTCGATATGGATGTCGCTGGCCCTGAGCTCGATGGCCTTTTCCATGAGATCGTTGACCGCACGCACCACCGGCGCGCCGCTGGCAAGATCGCGCAAACTTTCGATGTCGTCGTCGCGCAGCTCCGGCAGTCCGTCGCGACCGCTCTCCTCAGCGGTGCTCTCGTCGGCCAGCCGCCGATCGAGCACGACGGCGAGGTCTTCGAACGAGGCGATGGCGAGTGCAATCTCCGGACCGAGCACGATCTCGGCCGCACGCTGCGTCGCCTGGTCAGACGGGTCGGCAACCGCGAGCACCATGCTCGCGTCGGCCGAGCGGTAAGGATAGACCAGCGTCTCGCGCAGGAACCGTGGCGCAAATGCCTCAGCCAATGACGCGCCTGCGAGAAGCTCCTGCAATGAGACGCGCTCGCAGCCATAGAAGCGGGCCGCTTCATCGGCGAATTCATTCGCCGACAGGTCCGTCAATTCCCACAGCTTGCTGGACGTATTCTGCCCGCGCGCAGCGCCTGACGATGCGGAGTCCGACGCACCCGCCTCGGTTCGACCAGCGGCTTCCATCGACCTGAGATGGCCCGATTGGCGAAGATGCTCGACAAACTGCGATGGCTGCGGACCCGTCATGCGTCTTCCAGTCGCAATTCTCGTGGCATGTGTAAATGTCGCGGCCGAACGTGACCGCACACCGCGAGCGCCTTGCTTATCGAACGGGACCATGACAGTTGTACGAAAAGTTTGCACTGTCAATGGCCGATTGCATACGCTATCCTGACCAACAGCAAGTAGAAAGCCAGCTAATTTTATTGGCGTAATTACTGTCGTGTTGGGGAGCTAGGGAGGGCGCTTCATGGGTCGGCCCTGTGCACGATTCGCGAATGACGTTTAGTTGGATCGGCGTAGGTTATGGTGAGTAGCGGCATTCGACGCCGGTCCTGGACAGCACTAGTCCATCGTACATGCTTGCTCGCGGCCGCGCTCGGCGTCGCCGCCGTGTTGAGTTCTTGCAATTCAGCAACAATCAACACCGCCGCGCCCGCGGACGTGGATCCGCTCGACAAGATCCGCTCCCTCGACATCCTGCCGAAGCAGGCCGACGGCATTGGTGGCGGCCGTACCGAGATCGGCCAGCGTGGCCGCGCCGCCGTCTATGAAGGGACAGAGATCACCGACGTCGCCGATGCGCGCATAGCTCCGACGCCGGCGAGCGGCGGCGGCTACGATCTCAACTTCGAGAACACGCCGGTCGCGACGGTGGCGAAGGTGGTGCTCGGCGACATTCTTGCCACCGGCTACACCATCGATCCGCGCGTGCAGGGTACGGTCAGCCTGGTCTCGGTGCGGCCGGTGCCGAAATCGTACATTGTGTTCGTGCTGGAGAACGCGCTGCGGCTGAACGGCGTGGTGCTGGTGCACGATACCACCGGCTACCGGCTGACCCCGCTCGGCGACGCGGTCGGCGCCGGCCGTGTGGATGCGGTCGCCGGCAACCCCGAGCCCGGCTACGGCGTCTCGGTCGTGCCATTACAATATGTCTCGGCGCAGAGCATCCTGAAGTTGATGGATTCCTTTGCGACCAAGCCCGGCACGGTTCGCGCCGATTCAACGCGCAATCTGCTGCTGATCCAGGGCACCGGCCCCGAACGCCGCAATGCGGTCGAGACTGCCATGAGCTTCGACGTTGACTGGATGCGCGGCCAGTCCGTCGGCATCTACCCGCTCAACAACAGCGCGCCCGAGCCGCTCGTTGCCGAGCTCGAAAAGATCTTGGATTCCGGTGAGGCCGGGCTCAGCCAGGGGGTGCTCAAGTTTCAGCCGGTGAGCCGGCTCAACGCGATCATGGTCGTCAGCCGCAAGCCGGCCCTGTTGCAGACCGCCGCCAACTGGATCAAGCGGCTCGATCGCGAGGATTCCACCCGCAACAGCGTCCACGTCTATCAAGTCAAATTCGGCGAGGCTAAGCAGATCGCGCGCGTCCTGAACGACATGTTCGTCGGCGGCTCCTCGTCCTCGCTCGACAATTCTGACAGCCAGCTCGCACCGGGCTCCGGCTCGTCGTCGACATCGAGCGCCGACCGGCTTTCGCTCAACAGCAACTCGGCCTCCACATCGTCGCAGTCGGGCGGCTTTGGCGGCGCCCGGCCGGCGGGCGGCATCATGGGAGGTGCGGGCGGCCTTGGACAACAGTCACCGGGCAATGCCAATCAAGCTGTTGCCGGCGGCGGCGCGCTCGACAGCACGCGCGGTGGCGGTGGAGGCGGTGGACAGCCGCTGATGCAGGGCGTGCGGATCACGCCTGACGTCGTCAACAACTCGCTGCTGATTTATGCCGACCAGGCGAACTACAAAATCATCGAGAACACCCTCGCCCAGCTCGATCAGGCGCCGCTCCAGGTCGCGATCGACGCCACCATCGCCGAGGTCACGCTGACCAACGAACTCAGCTATGGCGTCCAGACCTACATCACCAGCAAGCAGCTCGGCCTGAAGCCCAACCAGGGCTCGATCACCAACAGCCAGTCGACGTCGGGCCCGACGACAAGCACGACGACGGATGCCGCCGGCAACGTCGTGTCGGCGGTCACCAGCGCGGTGATCAGCCGCGCCTTCCCGGGTTTCAATTTCCTGATCGGCTCGGACGCGAACCCTGCTGCCATTCTCGACGCGCTGCACGCGGTTACCAGCGTCAAGGTGCTGTCCAACCCGTCGCTGGTCGTGATCAACAACCAGGTCGCCACCCTCCAGGTCGGCGATTCCGTCCCGGTCTCGACCGGCAGCGCGACGGTGCTCACCACCAGCAACACGGTGGTCAATACCATCGACTATCGCAACACCGGCATCATCCTGCGGGTCTCGCCGCGCATCAACGTCAACGGCAACGTCCGGCTCGATGTCGAGCAGGAGATCAGCAACGTCGCGCCGGGAAGCGCGGCAAGCCTGACGCCGACCGTCTCGGAACGCAAGGTCAAGAGTTCGCTCTCGGTGGCATCCGGGCAGACCGTGCTCCTGGCCGGCCTGATCAGCGAGCAGCAGAGCGGCGCCCGCAATGGCATTCCGATCCTTGACGAGATCCAGGGCTTGGGTGATGCCTTCTCGCATCAGAACAAGACCGGCACGCGGACCGAGCTGATCATCTTCATCCGGCCGCAGATCATCCGCAACGGTACCGACGCCCATCACATCGCCGAGGAGCTGCGCTCGAAGCTGCGCGGCAGCGTCGGCGCCAGCACGGACGATCTCAACATGCGAACGGTCCGGTGAGGCGCTAATGCCGATGTGCCGTTCCAACTTGCGCTTGTCGGTGGGCGTTGCGGGGCTGGTCGTGCTCGCCGCCCTGTTCGGTCCGACCGCAAGCGCCCGTGCCGATGGCGTGGCGCGCGCGTCCGCCGCCTATGCGCGGCAAGACTATCTCGCCGCCGTGCGTATCCTGACGCCGCTGGCGCTGCACGGCAACGCGCGCGCACAATCCTTTCTCGGCTTCATGTATGAGAACGGCTATGGCGCGCCACAGGCCTATGACGCTGCGGCCGATCTGTACCGGCAGGCCGCGATCTGCGGCAATCCGTTCGGCCAGAGTATGCTCGGCCTGATGTACGACAAGGGCCACGGTGTCCCGCAGGACTTCGTGCTGGCTTACAAATGGCTCAACCTTGCCGCGGCGCGCGCCTCGATCCACGAGCGCGAGTACTTCATCAGGCTGCGCAACGCAGTGGCCTCGAAGATGTCGCGGGCACAGATCGCCGAGGGGCAGCACCTGGCGCTGCTATGGGCGCCCGGCCAGCCCTGATCCGGAAGCGACCTGTACCGCCATTGCTGCGGCGCGCAAAGCGTCTCACCGGCGCATGCCTGATCTCACCCTGCGGCTGTCTTGCCGTCGCGGCCATCGTGGGAGTAGCTTCCATCAGCGGTCGGGTGTAGGCGCGACGCCTGATCGGTCCATCGCGACAACAACGAACATGCGCCGGGGGAACCGCCATGTTCGAGGAGCTCGATCGTCGCACCAGCCTGTCCCACAACCAGCTCAAGATCCTGATCGCCGCGATTATCGGCGACGCCTTGGAGTTCTTCGATTATTTCCTGATCGGCTTCGTGCTCGCATTCCTGATCGGCCCGTGGAAGCTGACGTTCGGGCAGTCAGCCACCGTCCTGATGAGTTCCGGGATCGGCGCGATCATCGGCGCCTTTGCCTGGGGCTGGCTCGCCGACCGGATCGGCCGGCGCGTGGTGTTCATCGGCACCGTGCTCAACTTCTCCATCGCCACCGGCCTGCTCTATTTCACTCCCGACAATGGCTGGATCTATCTGGCGGTGATGCGGTTCTTCGTCGGAACCGGGGTTGGCGGTTTGTACTGCGTCGACCTGCCGCTGGTTCAGGAGTTCATGCCGTCATCAAAACGCGGCTGGGTCGGCGGCCTCGTCACCTGCGTCATCCCCCTCGGCGTCGGCCTCGGCGCGGTGCTCGGCGCCTTCGTGGGGAGTGACCAGTGGCGGCTGTTGTTTGCCGTCGGCGTGCTGCCTGCGATCCTGGTGCTGCTGATCCGCCTCTGGGTGCCGGAGAGCCCGCGCTGGCTCTGCCGCCAGGGCCGCTATGAGGATGCGCGCAACTCACTCGCCTGGGCGCTGCAGGTGCCGCCATCGTCGCTGCCGTTGCCGACGGCGGCCGATGCCGGTCCGCCGGTGACCAGCAACTGGCTCGACCTGTTCAAATATCCGCGCAGCCTGCTGGTCTCCTGGCTCGGCAATGCCGGCGCGCAGACCGGCGTCTATGGCATCACCCTGTGGGCGCCGTCCTTATTCGTGCTGTTGCTGAAGGTCACCCCGCAAAAGGCCGCCAAGATGATGATCCTGCTCACCGTCTTCGGCTTCATCGGGCGGATATCGTTCTCGTTCCTGGCCGAATGGATCGGACGTCGTAACGCCGGCGGCCTGCTCGGCCTTGGCGCCGGCCTGCTCACGATCCTTGCCGGCATCAACTACGACACGGAATTGATGGGCGTGTCGGCGTTCTGGCTGATCCTGGCCGTCGCGTTCTTCTTCGCCGATGGCGGCTTTGCCCTCGTCGGGCCCTATGCCGCCGAGGTCTGGCCTTCGCATCTGCGGACGTCGGGCATGGGATCGGCCTACGGCTTTGGCGGCATCGGCAAGATCATCGGACCGGTCGGCCTCGCCCTGATCGTCGGCTCGAACAATTACCTGAAACCCGATGTGCCGCTGCCACAGATCCCGCTGGCCTTCCTCTATCTCGGCTGCTGGTTCCTGATGGCCGGGATCGTCTACTTCTTCTTTGGTCTGGAGACCAAGGGCAAGTCGATCGAGGACATCGACCGCGATCTCAACGCGGCGCCGGCGCTGTCCACCACGCAGGTGCGCCAGGCCTGATAGTCGTTCACAGGAGAACCACGGAATGCCTTTGGGACCATTGCAGCACTTCACCATCGAACCATCCGATCTCGAGCGCACCAAGTCGTTCTATGTCGACATGCTCGGGCTTGAGGTCGGCGAGCGGCCGCCGCTCGATTTTCCCGGCTACTGGCTCTATTCCGGCGGGATCGCCACGGTGCACCTGATGGGCGCGCGCAAGCCGCGCGACGGCATCGTGGTGCGCGGCACCGAGAAGAAATACGAGGATACCGGGCGGCTGGACCACATCGCGTTTGCAGCCACCGACGTCGCTGATGTCCGCGACCGGCTGAAGGCGGGCAATGTCAGCTTCCGCGAGCAGATCGTGCCGCGCACCGGCGACACCCAGATCTTTCTCTACGATCCGGACGGCATCGGCGTGGAGCTGAACTTTCCGAAGGCCTGATGATGGGCGAACGCTGCACTTTGTTAGTGCAGCGCGCTATCCGATAGCCTTCCGCGCAGAGATGACGACCTCTCCCTGCGCGGAATGTCGTCCAGGCAAATCCGGTCAAGCCCCTAATCCAGCCCGCGCTCATGGCTGAGGCGGACCATCTCGTCGATGAACAGCTGCTTCTGCTTGTCGTCCAGCGTGGCAAACAGCGGATCGGCGGAATCGGCGACATTGCGCTGATCCGCGGCCCGATCGACCAGGAACTGGGCCTCGTTGCGCATCTGCTCGACGATGTCATCGGGCGGGTCGCGCTTGGCGCGCGCAATGCGCAGGTTGAGGCGATCGGCGCCGTTATGACCCAGATTGTGCATAGCGGTCGCGAACGATCCCCAGTTCTTCTCCTGATCTGCCGTCAGATTGAGTTCCTTCTTGATGCGCTCGATATTGGCGTCACTGTTCGCGACGATCTGGTCGGCGGTCAGCTCCGGCACGCCTTGCTGGGTCAGCATGGCCGGCGACGCCGGAGGCACCGCTGCCTTGGTAAGCTTGGTTGCCTTCCCCTTCGCACTCTTTGATTTCTTCTCGTTCGGATCTGGTGCGATCTGGGGGGCCTGACTTGGGTTGGCGCCGTTGGCGGAGTTGCTTGTGGTGTTGTTACTCGGTGGCGCGAACGTCCCAGCCACGCCGGTGACCACCCCGACCACGCCGCCGATCGCGCCGCCGAGCACGCCGCCGACCGGTCCGGCCGCCTTGTTGCCCTCACGCGCGCCCTGCTCGACTCCCTTGATCAATCCCTGCGCGGCAACCTGTCGCGGACCACTGATGCACCAGGCCAGGATGAGCGTCGCGCCTATTGCGACGCACAGGCGCGGCCAAGTCCGCGATGTCGTGCGGAGAATGTGCATGAACAGGACCTCCATCAGAAATTGAGATTGGATCGATCGCGGTTTTGCAAGCAGACCAGAAGAGCGCGACTCGTGTTCTGTCTCTATTTCTAGCGTTGTCGCGCCGCGCAAGTCCATGTCGGGCAAACGCATCACTGCGCGACGCCGGTTGAGTCAGGCGGAGCGTGGCGCTCCGGCGCGCCACCCTGCTTCGCCGAGTGCGACGCAATAGCGACCATGCAAATTGCCTGGCAAAGCCAGCCATAGACTTTTTTCTCAGGCAATTAGTTTGAGATGACAAACGTGTGTCGTTTCTCGACAGGGCAAAACATTTCTGCTCTGATCACTCCAGAGAAATCTGCGCATGGCCGGTTGCCCTGCGACGCAACAAAATAAAGAACGGGATTTCCGGGGATTGCTATCCGTTTGGCCCACCAGGGAGGGAACGCCATGTCACGGAGGAAGCTTACTCGTCGTCAGTTCGTTGCTGCCACTGCCGCCACCTCGGCCGCACTAATTACCGCCCCCTATGTGCGCGGCGCCTATGCCGCCGGAAAAGTCTCGATCGGCTTCTGGGATCATTGGGTGCCGGGTGCCAACAGCGCCTCCACTGAGCTATGCAAGGAATGGGGCGAGAAGGAAAAGGTCGACGTCGAGATCGACTACATCACAAGCCAGGGCAACAAGAACCTGGTGACAATCGCGGCGGAAGCGCAGGCGCAATCCGGCCACGACATCTTCCAGATGCCGACCTGGTGGTGCCATTCCAACTCCGAGTTGATGGAACCCTTGAACGACATCATGGACCCCATCATCAAGGAGAACGGCGAGGTCAACGACACCGTCAAATATCTCGGCCAACTCGACGGTAAATGGATGGGCGTTCCGGCCTGCGTCGGCAGCCAGATCAAGGGCCCCTGCTCGCGCATCGACCTGATGAAGAAATATGCCGGGATCGATGTGCAGGAGATGTACCCGGCAGGCGCGCCGCCAAAGGCTGACAACTGGACCACGGATGCATTCCTGAAAGCGGCGGAAGCCTGCCACAAGGGTGGCTATCCCTTTGGCATCGGCCTCGGCGAGACCAGCGACAACGTGGATGCGGCTGGCGCGTTCTTTCGGGCTTTCGGCGCCCAGCTCGTCGACGCCAAGGGCAACGTCACGGTCAAGACGGACGAGGTCAGGCAGGTGCTCGACTACTACAAGCGGCTGATTGCCTTCCTGCCGCCCGATGTCGCAGCCTGGGACGACGCCTCGAACAACAAATGGCTGGTCGCAGGCAAGGGCGCGATGATCATGAACCCGCCGAGCGCCTGGGCGGTCGCCAAGCGCGACGCGCCGCAGGTGGCCGAGCAATGCTGGACCCACGGTTTCCCGGTCGGACCAAAGGGGCGCTTCGCACCCTTCCTGCCGTTTTTCTGGTCGATCTGGACCTTCTCCAAGAACAAGGAGGCGGCCAAGAGCCTGCTGGTTCATCTCTCGAAGCCGTCCTCGATCGAGAAGATGGTCAACGCCAGTGGCGGGTACGACCTTCCCGCTTTCGAGAAGCTGACGACCCTCAAGGTTTGGGCCGAAGCGGAGCCGCCGAAGGGCACCCTGTTCCACTATCCCGATCCCTACAAGCAGCAGGTGATGTCGATCGCAGCCGCGCCGGCGCCGCCCAAGATCGCGCAGCAGATCTATTTCCAGGCTACGCAAACCAAGATGTGCCTGCGCTACGCCCAGGGTGAGAAGATGGAGGACACGCTCGCCTGGGCTGAAGGCGAATGCGAGGGCTTCCTGCGCAGCTAGGTCGACCTGAACTGCTTGCTGCGGCCCGCTACACGGGCCGCAGCAACTGGACCTGCCGTTGTTCGCCCTCTCGCTCCTAAAGCTTAAGGAACCTGCGCCATGGTTGATGTTGCCGTTCAACCGAACCGCATCGCCCCCGCACGGCCGGCCGCGCGGAAATCAGGGCTAAAGACCGCCCTCAAGCGCAAATCGACGACAGCGTTCCTGATGACGCTGCCGTTGATCCTGCTGATCGGCATCCTCGTGGTCTACCCCGCGCTCTATTCGCTGCATCTGGCGACCTTGAACAAGTCGATGCACAAGTTCGTCGGCTTCGGCAACTTCATCTTCCTGTTCAAGCGCGACACCTTCTGGCTGGTCGTGAAGCAATCCTGCATCTTTGCGCTCACGGCGGTGTTCTTCAAGGTGCTGCTCGGCTTCATCGTTGCGCATTTCGTCCACAACGTCCCGGCCAACAAGCAGCGCAGATGGCGCGGCATGCTGCTGGTGCCCTGGGTGATCCCGCCGGCGATGAGCACCTTGGCATGGCTGTGGCTGTTCGATCCCTCTTACAGCGCCTTCAACTACACGCTGTCGCTGTTCGGCATCGGTCCGGTGCCGTGGCTTGGCGATGCGAATTGGGCACGCTTCTCCGTCATTCTCGTCAATGTCTGGTACGGCGCCCCGTTCTTCCTGATCATGTATCTGGCGGCGCTCAAATCCGTCCCCGAGCAGCTCTATGAAGCCGCCGCGATCGACGGCGCCAATTGGTGGCAGCGCATCTGGTTCGTGACCTTGCCGATGATGCGCAACATCATCGCCATCACCACGCTGTTCTCGCTGATCGTTACCTTCGCCAATTTCGACATCGTGCGCATCCTGACCTCGGGCGGTCCGCTCGATCACACCCATCTGTTCGCGACCTGGGCCTTCAAGCTCGGCATCGAAAGCGGTGACATCCCGCTCGGCGCCAGCGTCTCGCTCTTCATGTTCCCGATCCTCGCCATCGCGGCCATCTTCATCCTGCGCGACGTCACCAAACGGGGGAACGAAGCCTGATGAGCACGCTCGCAATCGACAAGGCCGGCCCATCCCGCCAGGTCAAGCACGGCAGCATCAGCCGCGACCGTGCTTGGGCGCTGCGCTGGTCTTATTTCTTCCTCATCCTGTTTTCGATCATGGCGCTGACGCCGCCGCTCTACATGGTCATCACCTCGCTGAAGAGCAGCGCCGAGATTTCGGCAGCGACGAATCCGTGGTGGGTTTTTCATCCCACGCTCTCGAACTACAAGGAGCTGCTGGGCTCGAGCCAGTATCTCCGCTTCTTCCTCAATTCGGCGATGGTCTCCGTCTTTGTCGTCGTCATCACCATGCTGATCAGCGTGCCGGCGGCGTTCGCGCTGTCGCGGATGAAATTCTGGGGCTCGGCGACGCTCGCGACCGGCGTGTTCCTGACCTACCTGATCCCCGATTCGCTCTTGTTCCTGCCGCTGTTCAAGATGTTTGCGGTGATCGGCGACTGGACCGGAATCCAGCTCATCAATCGCTGGTACGTGCTGCTTTTCATCTATCCGACGCTGACCGTGCCGTTCTGCACCTGGATCATGATCGGCTACTTCGCCTCGATTCCGAAGGAACTGGATGAAGCCGCCATCATCGACGGCGCATCCTGGCTGCAGACACTGACCCGCATCTTCATCCCTGTCGCCCTGCCAGGCCTGATCGCGGCGACCATCTTCGCCTTCACGGTGTCGTGGTCCCAGTTTCTCTATCCGATGGTGTTCACGACCTCGACCGACCAGCTGGTGCTGCCGGTCGGCATCGTCACGACCTTGATCAAGGGCGACGTCTTCAATTGGGGACAGATCATGACCGGCGCACTGCTCGGCGCCGCGCCGCCGCTGATCATCTACGCGTTCCTGATGGACTATTACATTGCCGGCCTCACCGCCGGCGCGACGAAGGGTTGATGGGTCATGGCTGACGTAAGCTTGCGCAGGGTGGTGAAGCGTTACGACGACGTCGAGGCTGTCAGGGGCATCGACCTCGAGATCTCAGACCATGAATTCGTCGTGCTGGTCGGCCCGTCCGGCTGCGGCAAGTCGACGACCTTGCGGATGATCGCGGGGCTGGAAGATATTTCCGACGGCGACATCATGATCGGTGGCGACGTCGTCAACGACGTGCCGCCGAAGGACCGCGATATCGCGATGGTGTTCCAGAACTACGCGTTGTACCCGCACATGACGGTTGCGGAGAACATGTCGTTCGGGCTGCGCCTGAAGCATTATCCGAAGGCGGAGATCACGAGCCGGGTGGCGGAAGCCGCGCGCATGCTCGACATCGCCGATCTGGTCGACCGCAAGCCGAAGCAATTGTCCGGCGGCCAGCGCCAGCGGGTGGCGATGGGCCGCGCCATCGTGCGCAACCCAAAGGTGTTCCTGTTCGACGAGCCGCTCTCCAATCTCGACGCCAAGCTGCGGGTGCAGATGCGGATCGAGATCAAGAAGGTGCACCAGAAGGTGCGGACGACCACGGTCTATGTCACCCATGACCAGGTCGAGGCGATGACTCTGGCCGACCGCGTCGTGGTGATGAACAAGGGCCGCATCGAGCAGATCGGCACGCCCAACGATCTCTATCACAACCCGGCCACCCGCTTCGTCGCCGGCTTCATCGGCTCGCCCGCGATGAACTTCATTCCCTGCCGCCTGGAGGATACCGGCGGCACGCTTAGCATTCGCCTCACCGACCGCCTCGCTTTCCCGCTGCCGCCGGCGCGTGCAGCGCGGTATCGAGCGGCGCCCCGGACCGACGGCCTGCTGCTCGGCATCCGTCCCGAGCACATCACGGAGGCGCGGCCGCATCGCGAGCCGGGCATCGAACTGTTCGATGCCGTGCTCGACGTCACCGAGCCGATGGGCATGGAGACGCTGGTCTACTTTACGCTTGACGCCGTCCAGGTCTGTGGTCGCGTCAATCCCGGCGCCGGCGCGCGCGACGGTGCCCCGCTCAGATTGGCGATGGACCTCAATAACATGCACCTGCTAAACGAGACCACAGGCGCCGTTATCTGATGGGCGCGCCGAAGAAAATGTGGTCAAGGGCAGGAAATGACAGCGGCAACCAATAAGAAGAAGGTCTTCATTACCGAAACATTGTCTCCGTCCGGGCGCGCGCTGCTCGCCGTGCGTGACGACGTCGAGATGGTCGAGTTCCCCAACATGATCTCGGCTCCGGATTTCAACGCCATGTTGAAGGCGCATGCGCCGGTCCATGGCGTGGCGCTGGGAGCCACCCGCTTCGGCGAGCCCGAGCTCGACTCCTCCGGGGACATGAAGGTCGTGACTCGGATCGGCGTCGGTTATGACGCCGTCGACGTACCGGCTCTGAGCCGTCGCAAGGTGCCGTTGTTGACCGCGGGCACGGCGAACTCGCCCTCAGTGGCCGAACAGGCGCTGTTCATGATGCTGTGGCTGGCCAAGCGCGCCGCCGAGATGCATGCCATGATCAAGGACGGCACCTGGGCCACCCGCCTCGGCGCGTTGCCGTTCGACCTCTACGGCAAGACCGTCCTGATCGTCGGCTTCGGCCGCATCGGCACCCGCACCGCCAAGCGCTGCCAGGCCATGGAGATGCAGGTTCTGGTCTATGATCCCTACAAGACGGCCGCCGAGATCAAGGCGGCCGGCTGCGAGCCAGTGGCGGACCTCGACCTTGCGCTGCCGCGTGCCGATTTCGTCACCATCCACTGTCCGAAGACGCCGGAGACGGTCGGCCTGTTCGACGCGGCGCGAATCAAGCTGATGAAGCCGACCGCCTATCTGATCAACACCGCGCGCGGCGGCCTGGTCGACGAGACGGCGCTGCTCGATGCCCTGGTCTCCGGCCGGATCGCCGGCGCCGGTCTCGACGTGTTCGAGCAGGAGCCCCCTCCGGTCGGTGCAGCGCTGCATGCCCTGCCGAACGTGATCATGGCCCCGCATGTCGCCGGCGTCACCCGCGAGGCCGTCGACCGGATGAGCGAGCAGACCGCGCGCAACATCCTGAGCGTCCTCGATGGCGAGCCGATCCGGCCGAATGTGATCAATCATGACGTGCTCTGACCGATCGGTTTCACAGCAGAGTCAGAGCGTTAGGCGCAAAAATTCGCGTGCCTGAGACCGCAGGGCGGCCCGCAAGGCCGCCCTTTTTCATGCTCGTTGAGGAACAAACTGCAGCGCTGCGCATTTGCGGTCTGTCATTTCGTGGTGGGGCGAAGCCGCAACGCGCGGTCGCAATCCCTGCTTTTCTCAAGCGATCCTTGCACAACCGATGGGAATATCGTTACAACTATGAGCATTGGAATAGTCATTTGCGCGCGTAGGCATGAAGGGGGCAGTTGCTGATGAGTATTGCGACCGATCATGCGCTTGCAACCATTGAGAGCATCCTGGCGCCGCCGGGAGGGACGCGGGAGACGACCAAGCCGACATCCGCCGAGGCTGCGGCAGACGCCAAGCCCGCCGCAGGCGAAGTCAAGCCAATCCCAAAGCCCCTTGTCGAGGCTGCCGGCTATTGCAAGACCGGTCCGGGGCCGATGGCTGCGCTCCGCTTCAAATGGACGGTCCGGCATGGCGAGGACGGCTATTATGTCGACGAAACCGTCGCCGCCGGCTCGGTGCCGCTCGTCAGCGGCCCGATGAGCGGTGAAGCAGCGATCCAGTTCGTCGACGATCGCGCGCGAGAGGCGCAGGAGCGCTTCCAGGCGTTGAAGAACGAGATGACCGGCCAACGCCCCCCAGCGCCGATCCGCGCTTCCGGCGGAGACGACAAATAGCCGCCCTGCCCGTTCCGCGACAGCGGTAACCCGGCGTCAATCTGCTACGCTAGCGCAGCTGTCCGAGAAAATCCTTCTTGATCAACTCGACTCCGGCATGCCGCATGATGTCGTAGGCTGTGGTGACATGGAAGAAGAACTGCGGCAGCGTGAACGTGAGCAGCAGTGAGCGGCCCGTGAAAGCCCGCGTCGCTCCGTTCCTGAAGGCGAACACCACCTCGCGCTCCGCACTCGCCTCGATCGCAGCTTCCGGCAAGCCCTTGATGTAGTCGATCGTGGCGCCGATCCGCCGTTTCAGCTCGGCCATATCGGCCTCGCTCTCCAGCACGGCCGGCGTGGGCTGGCCCGCCAGCAGCGCGCAGCCCAGCATCACGTGTCGGTTGGCCTCACAGACCTGTCGCGCCAGATTGAACATGTTAGGCGCGATCCGCATGTTAAGCAGGACGGCAGGGTCGATCCTGCGATGCTCGGCATGCTCGGCGGCACGGTCGAGCAGCGCGGCCAGATTTCCAAGATACGGAACGAAGACCTCGACCGACGCCTGCATCATCGAAATGCTCATGGATTACCTGCTCCTTGCGCTCGCCTCGTTCGATCGCCTCGTATAGACACGACCTCAGGGAGCGACAACGAGACCCAAAAAAATGAAAATTCGCAAGTGCAGCATTTCGCTTTTCGCCGGCCTGATCGCGTCGGTCGTCGCGATCTCCGCGGCCCCGGCCGAGCAGCCGTCCAGCCGCCTCGATGAGATCATCACACGCGGGAGCTTACGGGTCGGCATGACCGGCGACTACAAGCCGTTCTCCTATTTCGACAAGACCAACGACAAGTTCTCCGGCTTCGACGTCGACATGGCCGAGGCACTCGGCAAGGCGCTCGGTGTCAAGGTCGAATATGTCCACACCGCCTGGCCGCAATTGATGAAGGATTTCGAGGCCGACAAGTTCGACATCGCGATGGGCGGCGTCTCGATCACGCTCGACCGGCAGAAGAAGGGCTACTTCTCGATGCCGATCATGCGCGAAGGCAAGACGCCGATCACCCGTTGCAACGATATGGCCAAATACCAGACGCTCGATACGATAGACCAGCCAGGCACGCGGGTGATCACCAATCCCGGCGGCACCAACGAGCGCTTCGCGCGCGCCCATATCAAGCATGCCGACATCAAGGTCTATGGCGACAACGTCACCATCTTCGACGAGATCGCCAAAGGCGATGCCGACCTGATGATCACCGACGCCTCCGAGACCCGCTACCAGCAGAAGCTGCATCCCGGTGTGCTGTGCTCGGTCCATCCGGACAAGCCGTTCGACTTCGCCGAGAAGGCCTACTGGCTGCAGCGCGACATGGCGCTGAAAGCCTTCGTCGATCAGTGGCTGCATATTGAGACCGAGGATGGCAGCTTCAAGAAGCTGATGGCGGCTTGGTTCGAATAGTCGATCGGTCGTCGGTAGATGGGGTAACGGGCCGACCGGAGCGAGCCGCACGCTCGCTACGGCGCTGTCGATGAGCGCGCTCGCGTGCTCGATTGGCAGCGGGGCGGTCGTCCCTCAGAATGATGGTGTTAACCGGAGTCG
>NZ_JBARGP010000317.1:0-1907 GCF_049798375.1 Bradyrhizobium sp. | reverse complement strand
CGGCTGCGCGCGACGATGAGGTCGGCGTTGACGAGATCGTTCCCCTCAACCTTCGCCGTCAGGGCTGCGTCGTCCATGCCGAAGCCGCGCCAGCGTGCGGCGAGCCGCTCCGTGAGCCGCGCACGCGGCACCTCCAGCATGACCGTGACATCGAAGCGCGGCGCGAGAGCGGCCCAGGCTGGATAGCCGGGATCGTCGAGCAGCAGATAGTTGCCCTCGACGATCACGATCCGGCTCTCGGCGGCAATGATGTCCGCGCCGGCGCGGGCGATCTCCAGCATTCGGTCGAACACCGGCACCGCAATCTCGCGGCCATCGTCGGTACGCAATCGGTCGAGCATGGCGGCAAGGCCATCGACGTCGAACGTATCAGGCGCGCCCTTGCGTATCAGCTGACCCCGCGCTTCCAGCACGCGATCATCGAAGTGAAAGCCGTCCATCGCAAGGACATGCGCAAAGCTCCAATCCTGCTGATTCAGTTGGGCGCACAGCATCTCCGCCACCCTGCTCTTGCCAGCGCCCGGCGGACCGGCGATCGCAGCCAGCCGGCGTGCGGCACCCTGCGTACGGCGCAGATGGTCGGCGATACCGGCGAGATCGTTGGGATGAGCGTTCGGCATGGCAGGGCGAGTCTCGCTAGCGGATGCGCTCGCTGAGCCACGCCTCGGTCTGATAGGGAAACGCTATCGTCTCGCTTTGCAGCGCCGGATAGACGTCCCGCAGCGCGCGAATGCGCGCTTCGATCTCACGCTTGTTCTGCTCCGGCAGCGCGGCGATGAAGCTTACCGACATGAAGCGGTCGATCACCACCTGATCGAAGCTGCCGACATGGCTATGCGAGAAACTGGTCCGCTGCAGCGGCGTGAACAGGTTTTGCGTTTCGAACGGCTGCCGCCAGCGGCCGGTGTAATGGCGCGGTGCGTCGCCTTCATACGGCGTGATGATCCCGGTGATCGCGGCAACCCAGTCGACGCGCTCGTCGCGGACGTTCCAGATCAGGCCGAGCCGTCCGCCCGGCCGCAGCACGCGGTGGATTTCGGCCAACGCCGCCTCATTCGCAAACCAATGGAAGGCCTGGGCGCAGGCCACCGCGTCCACCGACGCGTCATCGAGCGGCATGCTTTCCGCACTGCCGGGCAGCGCACGCACGCCTGGCACAGCCTCGATCAGCCGCTCGCGCATCGCATCGACGGGCTCGATCGCGGTGACGCCGGCGCCGAGGCGCGCCAGCAGCGTGGTGAACTTGCCGGTCCCGGCGCCGAGGTCGACCACGTCGGCGCCGGCGCGCGCTCCGAGATCATGATCGAGCCAGCCGAGCAGCTCGGCAGGGTATTCGGGACGGCCGCGCTGATAGGTCGACGATTGCTGCGAAAACCCCTGCTGGGCAGCTTGATGGATGGCCATTGACAGTCCAACCTTTGATCTGCGCGCCGATACCGTGAATGCCGCATAATGCGCCCCACCCTTATACCTAATCTTAGCGCTTTTCCGGCTAATATACGGGTCAATCTTTTCTTAACCACGATGCGCCGGATGATCCTAAGACGGCCGAAATTCGCTCTCCTGGCGCTCGTGGTTGCGAGTACGTTGGTCTTTGGACTGGCAGGCCATTTTGCAGCGACCACCCTGATCCATCGCCAGCAGGCGCGGCAGATCGGTGAATTGACCGAGGTCATGCTGCGACGTGCCGAATTCGCCGTCGATTACGGCGCCGCCAGCCTGGATCAGCTCGCAAGCCGGGGCCTCGCCAATTGCGAGACAAGTTCGCTGCAGGCGATCCGGCTTCACGTCTATCGGAGCTCCGCGACCAAAGATATCCGCCTCGTCAACGCGGACGGTTCGGTGATCTGCTCGGCCTATTCCGAGACCTTGGAATTCGATAATGGCTGGGTCGCGCGACCCGACAT
>NZ_JBARGP010000316.1:0-4851 GCF_049798375.1 Bradyrhizobium sp. | reverse complement strand
TGCCCGGCGGGATGTTGACGAAGAACAGCCAGTGCCAGGACATCGCATCGGTGATGTAGCCGCCGATGGTCGGGCCGATGGTCGGCGCCAGCGTCGCGACCAGCCCGATGATCGGACCGACGATGTGAAATTTCGAGCGCGGGAACACCGTGTAGGCGGAGGCGAACACGGTCGGGATCATGCCGGCGCCAAGGAAGCCCTGCAGCGCACGCCACAGGATCATCTCCTCGATACTCGAGGCGAAGCCGCACGCAAAGCTCGACAGCGTGAAGCCGGCCGCCGAGATCGCGAACAATAGCCGCGTGCCCAAGGCGCGCGACAGGAAGCCCGACAACGGAATCGCGATCACTTCGGCGATCAGATAGGCGGTCTGGACCCAGGACACTTCGCTCGAGCTCGCCGACAGGCCGGCCTGGATCTCGGTCAGCGAGGCCGACACGATCTGGATGTCCAGGATCGACATGAACATGCCGAACACCATGATCAGAAACGCAAACAGCCGCCGCGGCGCGATGCGCTCGGACGCCGCCGCCGGCGCGGTCATGGTGGGGTTGGCTGTGGTGGCGTTGGCCATGGTGTGTCGACTTGAGCTGCGTTCTAGCTACACGGTAGATGCGCTCCCTCTCCCATGGGGAGAGGGTTGGGGTGAGGGGGCACGGTCTCGCCGAAAAGCAAAAGCTCCTCACCCGGATCGCTACGCGATCCGACCTCTCCCCGCTGGGGAGAGGTGAACTCGGTCCGCGGCAAGAGCTGGGATCTCATCGTCCAAGCCGATCGTTACTGCGGATGGATCATCATCGGCGAGTCGAGGTCGGCGTCGCTGTCGGCATCCTTGGCGCCGTCGGTGGTATCGACGGTGGCGTAGACCGACATGCCGGCGCGCAAGAGGTTCTGCCGCGCCACATCCTTCGGCACGCGGATGCGTACCGGCAGGCGCTGCACTATCTTGGTGAAGTTGCCGGTCGCGTTATCGGGCGGCAGCAGAGTGAACACCGAGCCCGCCGCCGGCGAGATGCTGTCGACCGTACCCTTGAACTTGCGCGAGCCGTAGGCGTCGACCTTGATGGTCACGGACTGCCCGGGGCGGATGCGCTTGAGCTGCGTCTCCTTGAAATTGGCATCGATGAAGACGTCATCGAGTGGCACGACATTGCCGAGCCGCTGGCCGACCGCGACGAAATCGCCGGTATTGACCAGACGGTTGGAGAAGGTGCCGTCGACCGGCGCGCGCACGGAAGCGAAGTCGAGATCGCGCTCGGCCTTGGCGAGCGAGGTCTTCAATTCTGCGAGCTGCGCCTGCGCCTCCGCCTGCTGCGCCTTGGTGACTTCGACATTGTCGCGCGCCGTGTCGAACGCGGCCCGCGCCGACTTGACGCCGGCCACGCCCTGGTCGCGCGCGGCTTCCGACTGTTCGAACGTGGCGTGCGAGGCAAAACCCTTGGTGCTCAGTGCCTGCTGCCGATCATAGTCGAGATCGGCGCGCTTCTGGCCGGCCTCGGCGGAGGCGAGGTTGGCCTGCGCCTGCTCGACCGCGCTCTGCTGCGCGCTGACCTGGCGGCCGATGCGCGCGATGGTCGCCTGCTGGGTCGCGATCCTGGTGCGCGCGGCATCGACAGCAATGCGATAGTCGCCATCATCGATCCGGATCAGGACATCGCCCTTGTGCACCACCGCGTTGTCGCCCGGCAAAATCTCGACGATATGGCCGGCGACGCGGGCGCCGAGCATGGTGTTGTTGGCGCGCACATAGGCGTCGTCGGTGGAGATGAAGAAGCGGCCAACCAGGAAGTAGTCCGTCGCATAGCCTGCGATGGCGAGTCCCACCGCGAGCATCGCGCCGATCATGATGTGCTTGCGGCGGCCCGACTTCGGCGCCGCAGTCTTCTCGTCAGCCGGAGGTGCGGCAGCGGGAGCTTTGGCTGGCGCCGGCTTGGAGTGCGCGGCCGGCGCATCCGCAGTCCGATTTTCGGCCTCATCGGCGACTCGGACACGCAAGGCTTCACCAAGCGCAGCCGATTCACGCGTGGCAGGCTCGGAGGCTTCAGCCTGCTCCGGACGGCGCACCCGTGCGGCTTGATCTCTCACGCCCATCAAACACTCCAGAACCATTATTGCGGGCGCATCTGCGACCGCCATCATCTAAAACTATCATTGACCGAACGGTTCGGTCAATATATATCTTCGCGCATGCAACATTAGACCGAAACCTCCTTGCGGGACGTTTCCAGTGTCAAGTTCCTCCAGAATCCTTCAAAGACCCTGAACCGATGATTGAAACCGATGAGATTACCACTCCTATGCGGCACGAGGAGGACTCCTCCAAACGGCGCCAGATCCTGAACGGCGCCCGCAAGGTGTTCATGGATCTGGGTTTTGACGGCGCCAGCATGGGCGAGATCGCCCGCGCCGCCAGCGTCTCCAAGGGCACGCTCTATGTCTATTTCGAGGACAAGTCCCGTCTGTTCGAGGCGATCGTGCATGAGGAGACGGTGGTTCAGGGCGAGGCTGCGTTCAGCTTCGACACCAGCCGCGATGTCATGGCCAATCTCACCGGCTTCGGCGAAGCCTATATCGCAATGGTCTGCCGGCCCGGCGGCGGATCGGCGATCCGCACCGTGATGGCGATTGCTGAGCGGATGCCGGACGTCGGCCGGCGCTATTACGATCGCGTGCTGAAGGCGACCATCAACCGACTTGCCTGCTATCTCGAGGGCCGGGTGCAAGCCGGGGAGCTTGTCATCGACGACTGCCAGTTCGCGGCCGCGCAATTCCCGTTGCTGTGCCAGGCCAGCCTGTTCCTGCCCTTCATCTTCCAGGCCGCGCCCTCCCCCTCGCCTGAGCGCACCCGCGAAGTCGTCGCCAGCGCGGTAAGGATGTTTCTGGCGGCGTATGGGATGAAGGCATAGTCGTCGCGCCGGGAACGCGTCGGCGTCGCATTGCGCGGCGATTACTCCCGGCCGATGACGGGGAATGTGAATCGTGTCGCATAAGTATCTGTGATCTCGCGGCGCATTTGCGCCGGCACCGTGTGGCGTTGGATCCTGATCGACTATTCCGGCACCAACTGATAACGGCGAGGTCTCGTTCGGGCCGGACGACAAAGTCTTGACTCCAGCGGCACCTTCTTGCCGCGCTTTGTGGCATGCATGGCAACCGGTCGAGCCGCTGACATTTCGCGCTCCTGGCGGCCACAAACACGCCTAATCAACATCGCCTCGGTTGCTCTCGTCCTCGTCCGGCAGCATCGCGGCCACGTCCGCCGCCAGCGCCGGCGCGAGTGCGGCTTCCTCGCCGAGCCGCGCCGCGCGCTGCGACAGCAATTCCCAGGTTGGAATCGTGGTCGCGCATTCGGCCTCTTCGACCGCGCGTCGCGCGACGTCGAGACTGGTGCAGATCAGCACGGCCTCGTCCTCGGTGCCGACCACGACATGCGCGCCGAGCTGCCTGATGCGATACGCAGACATTTAAACCCTCTCCCGAGCCGACGGCAAAAAAGCGTGCGGCAACCCGAACCCCGCGTGCCTTGTTCCTGTGGACTGTGGCGGGTCTAGCGTCGGCCGATGGCGGAGCGGCAGCCTGGTAAACGAGCTATGAACCACCGCGCAGTGCGCGGCGGACAAGCACGCGAGAACAAGGAGATGGAGACGTGGCGGATCGGATTACCACTGTGCTGCGACAGTGGATTCTGTGGACGAATCGATGGCTTGCGGCGCGCCACGGCCGCGTACGACAGCGCACCGCTGCGCGAGACCGAAATGAGGCGGACGCAAACGAAGATCAACGCGTTGGATCACTCGTCCTCGTCGTCGTCTTCGTCGATCTTCCGCTTGGCCCGCGCCTCCTTGCGGATCGAGCTCGTGAAGTCGGGCCCGCGCGCGCCGTAGCCCGAGCGTTGCTGCGCGCGTGAGGCGATCTCTTCGCCCGATACAGCGGCCGGCTCGCAGATCACCGGTCGCCTGGGGCGGCGCATCAGGTCCACATGGATGTGATTATAGTGGTACTTGTTCGATCCTGGTGCGAGCACCGTGGTGAAGGTCCGGCACGCCGCGCCCTGGACGTCGCGCAGGAAGCCCTGCTCTTCCGGCAAGCCGTGCCAGCCTTGCTCGACCGTGATACGGCGGCCGTCGGCCAGCGTGAAGGCGGCGATGTCGAGCGCATTGCCGAACGCATGCTCGGAGATGTGCGCGCTCGGATTGCCGTTCATGCCGCGGCAGGAATAGGCCGAGATCTGCTTGATCTCGACCACGCGATTGCCGAACCAGCGCATCGCCGCCGGCTGCACCGACTCGGCGATCCAGCGGTCGAGCGCCGAGACGATCGGACAGGCCAATGTCGCCGCCGGCTTCACCGCGACAGGCCCGACGGCCCCGATCGGATCGCCGCGCGCGGGTCCGAGCGGCGGCGTATAAGGCTGTTGATAGGGATGCTGATAAGTCTGCTGCGGAGTGCCTTGTGCAGGATAGCCGCCACCCGGCGCGCCCTCGGGCGGCAGATTGACGTCCTCCTCGCCTGGCTGGACGCCCGGCGCATTGAGCGAGAGCGGCGTGCTCGACGGCGCGGCGTAGCCGCCCGCGCGCGCGTTGGAATAGCTTTGTGGCGGATAGGAATTTGACGGAGTGGCCGGCGGCTGCGATTGCGGATAGCCGGATGCCGGCGGATAGCTCGGTGGCGGCTGGTTGACCGGCCAACGCGGCTGGTTGCCGACCGCTGCCGGCGGCCGCAGATCCTCGTCGGCGAAGCCGTAAGAGCTCATGGCGTCGTCGAGCGCCGAAACCTTGAGCGGAAAGTCCGCACCGCACATGCCGGGCCCGGCGATCGGGTCGATGCGGACGACCTCGGCGCTCTCCTTCA
>NZ_JBARGP010000315.1:0-5246 GCF_049798375.1 Bradyrhizobium sp. | reverse complement strand
ACACCAGGGTGGAGATCGCAGCCAGCTATACCCGCGAGGCCGGCCGCGAGGCGGCACTCCGCCTGCTCGACCGCAAGCGGCGGCCGACCGCGATCGTTGCCGCCAACGATCTGCTCGCGCTCGGCGTCTACGACGCACTCGCGGCGCGCGGACTGAACTGTCCCGTTGATGTTTCGGTGGTCGGCCACAACGACATGCCCTATGTGGACATGCTTTCACCGCCGCTCACCACGGTGCGCATCGCCCAGCGCGACATGGGCGAGGCCGCGGCAAAGCTGCTGCTGGATCGCATCGCCGAGCCGGCGGCAAAGCGCGAGCATATCGTGCTGGCACCGAAGCTGATTATCCGCGGGTCAACGACGGCGCCGAAGGGCTGACCTCAACTAAGAGTGTTTGGAAATTGCGCGTCGCGAACTCGATGCACCCTCTCCCCTTGCGGGAGAGGGTGGCACAAGATCGCGAAGCGAGATTGAGACAGGTGAGGGGTTTCTCTCAACGGATCGTGCGTGTGGACAGAGACCACTCACGCCTTCGACGCTTCGCATCTCGCGCCCTCTCCCACAAGGGGAGAGGGTGCACTGAGCAAGCGGCGAGATCTGTACGCCTAAAAGTTGACGGCGGGCGTCATGTTCACATCACAGGTCAAGCGCGTCGTCAGGATCAGATGGCGGCCACCGCAGCCGCCCGCGTCACCACCTGCCCGGCCTTGGCGCCCTGGTGCGCGCCCTGCCACCAGGTCAGCGCACCGTTGACGATGACGGCCTCAATGCCGGCGGCCGGTACGCAGGGCTCGTCATAGCTCGCGCTGTCGCGCACGGTGGCGGCATCGAAGATCGTGATGTCGGCGTGGTTGCCGGCCGCGATGGTGCCGCGCTCCTTGATGCCGAAATTCTGCGCCGTCAGCCCGCTCATTTTCCACACCGCGGTTTCCAGCGAAAACAGATTCAGCTCGCGGCAGTAATAGCCGAGTACGCGCGGGAAGGTGCCCCACAGCCGCGGATGCGGCCGCTCGCCGAACGGCAGGCCGTCGGAGCCGATCATGGTCGGCTCGAAAGCCAGGATGTTCTGCACGTCGGCCTCCTCCATCGAAAAATAGATCGCGGAGGCCGGCTGCAGCCGCTTCGCCGCCTCCAGCCGGTCGACGCCCCATGCCGAGGCAATGTCGGCCAGATCGCGCCCGGCCATCTCCGGATGGGGCTTGGAGGCCGCGACCACCACCTTGACCCCGAGCTTGGCGGGATCGGTGTGCAGCATGGTCGATGACGCGTTGTAGGGATAGCAGTCGAGCGCGACGCACTGGCACTGCATCGCCTTGCTGATCACCGGCAGCGTCTGCTTCGAGCGGCCGAAATTTGCCGGCCCGGTCACCTTGTGGTGCGAGATCACGATTTGCACGTCGAGCGCCTTGCCGATGGCGAAGCTCTCCTCCAGCGCATCCATCACGTGATCGTTCTCGTTGCGCATATGCGTCGCGTAGACCGCACCGGTGCCGGTCAGCGGCCGGCAGATCTCGATGATCTCCTCGGTGGGTGCGGCTTCCGCCGGCGGATAGAAGGTGCCGGTGGAGACGCCGATCGCGCCGGCATCCAGCGCCTCCCGCACCAGCGCGCGCATCTCGGCGATCTCGCTCTCCGAGGCCGGGCGCGCAAGATCGCTCATCACCGAGGCGCGCAGCGCGGTGTGGCCGACCATCGGTGCGATATTCACCGACGACGGGTTGGCGCGAAGTACCGCCATATAGTCTTTGAAAGTGGCGAACTCGGTCTCGCGGCCGCCGCCGGCCGAGAGCAGGCCAAGCGGCATCGGCCGTGGCGTGCCCGGCTTCAACGGCGCGACGCTGACACCGCAATTGCCTGATACCACCGTCGTCACCCCTTGCGAGATCTTGAACGGCATCTCGGGCTCGACCAGCACGGCGCTATCATCATGAGTGTGGGAATCGATGAAGCCGGGCGCGACGATCTTGCCGGCAGCATCGATCGTGCGCGCAGCCGAGGCGTCTCTGAGATCGCCGATCGCCACGATGCGCCCATCACGGATGCCGACATCGGCAGCGAAGCGCGGCGCCTTGGTGCCGTCGATCACGGTGCCGCCGCGGATGATGAGGTCGAAAAAGTCGGCAGAGGATGAGGTCATGAGATCTCGCGCATCGCTGGGAATGGGATGAGTGTGGGTCAGGAGATCGGCCATTTCGGCTGACGGATCTTCTTGTAAGGCAGATTGGCGTAGTTCGGATCGGCAGAGCCTGGCGCGCCGACATAGATGATCTCGCGCGCAACCTTGGCAAACGAGGCATGGAAATGCTGCGCCGACTTGACCACGATGATCTTCTTCGCCGTGGGATCGCAGCCGAGCTGAGCGAATAGCCCGTAGTCGAGCGCCTGGGTACGCACCGCATTGAGCACGATATCGACGCCGCCAGTGCTGACCAGGGCGCAGTCACCCATCGGCGACGGCGTGCCGCCAGCCTGGCTCGCCTGCATCATGTCCGGGATCAGCGCGCGTATGGTGCATTCGGCATCGACGGGATCGCCCGACAGCGGCCCGGTCTTGCCGCCGATCCGAAGCGCGATGCGCGCGCCGACACCGGCGTCGAAGGCGATGCGCACCGCGATCGGATCCCAGAGCGGGCCGAGCGCTGCATCGGTGATGCCGCGCTCCAGCAGGCGACGCAGGATGAAGGTGGAATCGCCGGAGGCACCGCTGCCCGGATTGTCGGAGCGGTCGGCCAGCACGATCGGCCCGCCGTCAGCGGCGAGCGCGCGATCCAGCGCGGTATCGACGTCGAGATAGCGCACCATCAGTTGGTCGCGCAGGCCGATCACTTCGTCCGCCAGTTCGCGCGCGAGACGTTGCGCCTTGGCCTGGTCGCCATCGGCATAGACCAGCACCTTGCTGCCCATGTCGGGGACGTCGCCGGTGGCAAAGCCCTGGATCATCGAGACCGATAGGATACCGTCCCGGCCCTCCAGTGACTGCATGCGTTGGACCAGCGCACGGCCGGGATCGCGCGTGGTGTGGATCGGCACCACCATCTCGCAATCGATCAGTGCCGGCGCGAAACAGATCTCCCCCGTCGCCTTAGCCCGGCACAGCGTCACCAATTCCTCGGCGCGCTCGCGCACGTCGATATGCGGGTATTCCTTGAATGCGATCAGTACATCGGCGCTTTGCACCATCAGAGCGCTGACATGGGCATGCGGATCCAGCTCGGCGCCGACCACGGCGCGCGGACCCACGATCTCACGAACCCGCGCCAGCAGATCGCCCTCGCAATCGTCATAGCCGTCGGCGACCATCGCGCCATGCAGCCCAAGCAGCACGATGTCGACCGGCATCGCCGCTTGGAGATCGGCGAGCAACTCATCGCGCAGCGTCTCATAGGCTGCGCGCGTAACGAGGCCGCCCGGATTGGCGGCCGCAACCATGCCTTCGATCACGGTCCAGCCATATTGCGCGGCGCGCTGCCGCGCCACGAACAGGGGACCGGCAAACATGCTCATGTGCTCGGGATGGGTGCCAGCGGGATAGTAGCCGCGCTCCTTGAACGCTGAGAGCCCGGTCGGCATCGGCGCAAAGGTGTTGGTTTCGGTGGCAAGCGTCCCGGTGAAAACCCGCATGGTCCCTCAAGAGTGCGTCGCGTGCAGTGGCGCCATCGTAAACGTCAGACGTCGGGACGGGACTATCGGATGACGACCGTGGAAGCGTCCAGCGCAAAGATCGGAACGTGGATGCCCAATTGAGATGCCGGTCATGCGAAACTGCCAAAAGCAGAACGATGGCAAAACGGCTTGCCGCCGAAGTCCAGAGGGCGAAGGCGGAAGCGATTCAGCATGCAGTGTTGCCGCATGCCCGATGTCGTCCCGGCCTTGAACAGGGATCCATACTCACCGGCTTTGGTTTCGCGAGGGCTGGAGCGATCATTTGCTTGATCACTCTGACGGTAGTTATGGGCACGGCGCAAACGCGCCTTGCCGACCCTACGGCTCTGCCGCTGCCGTCGCAGATGAGCTTCACGCTACCCGCGGCTTGCGGCCTTCGATCGGATAGGCCGGATCGTTGTAGCCCGGCGTCGAGGCATGGCCGGTGACGACGAGACGGTCAATCAGCGCTTCGTCGTCGGCGGCGAAGGGATAATCGAGCGCGCGGAGGTAGTCGTCCCAATGCGCCTCGGTGCGTGGGCCTGCGACCACCGACGAGACCAGCGACGCGTTCAGCACCCAGGCCACCGCGAGCTGGCCGGCGGTAAAGCCCTTGGCTTCCGCGTGCCTCTTGATCTCTTGCGCGAGCGCCAGCGATTCCGGTCGCCACTCGGTCTGCATCATGCGCGTGTCGTTGCGCCCGGCGCGCGTATCCTTGTCCGGCGCGGCATCGACGCTGTACTTGCCGGTCAGCACGCCCCGCGCCAGCGGGCTGTAGGGCACGACGCCGAGGCCATAGAAAGAGCACGCCGGCAGATGCTCGACTTCCGGCATCCGATTCATGGCGTTGTAATAGGGCTGGCTGACGATCGGGCGATCGATGCCGATCATATCGCAGATGTTGCAGATCTCGGCGACGCGCCAGGCGCGATAGTTGGAAACGCCGAAATAGCGGATCTTGCCGGCGCGCAGGAGATCGCCGATCGCGCGCACCGTCTCCTCCAGCGGCGTCGCATGGTCTTCCTTGTGCAGGTAGTAGATGTCGATGACGTCGGTGCCGAGCCGCTGCAGGCTCTCCTCGGCGGCAGCCAGCACCCAGCGCCGCGACAGGCCGACGCGATTGGGATCGTCGCCCATCGGGTTGGCGAGCTTGGTGGCGAGGATCCAGCGGCCACGTTCTTTGGCAATCGCGCGACCGACCACCTCCTCGGAGCCGCCTTTGTTGTAGGCGTCCGCGGTGTCGATGAAGTTGATGCCGGCGTCGCGCGCCTTGGCCGCGATGCGCGCTGAAGTCGCCTCGTCGGTCGGACCGCCGAACATCATGGTGCCGAGGCAGATCGGCGAAACCTTGAGGCCGCTGCGGCCGAGTTGGCGGTAGTGCATGGGATGCCTCGATGGTTGGTGAAACACCGGATAAGTGTAGCGTCATTGCGAGCGAAGCGAAGCAATCCAGAGCCGGGAAGGAAGTCTGGATTGCTTCGTCGGGGCTGTAAGTTTTTAGACAAAAACGTGAACAAGGTTCTTGCTTCGATTCGGTTTCAGACTCGATCTGTTACGAAACTTGTTCTCGTTTCTGTCTATTTCCTGACAGCCCCGTCGCTTCGC
>NZ_JBARGP010000314.1:0-6614 GCF_049798375.1 Bradyrhizobium sp. | reverse complement strand
CGGCTGCGGCAAGACCACGCTGCTCCGCCTCATCGCCGGCCTGGAGGACGTCTCCGGCGGCAAGATCCTGATCGACGGCAAGAACGTCGTCGACGTGCCGCCGGCCAAGCGGGGGCTGTCGATGGTGTTCCAGTCCTACGCGCTCTATCCGCATATGAGCGTGCGCGGCAACATTGCGTTCGGTCTCAAGATGGCCGGGCAGCCCAAGGACGAGATCAATCGCAAGGTTGAGGCGGCCGCGGCGACGCTCAATCTGACGCCCTATCTCGACCGCAAGCCGCGCGAGCTCTCCGGCGGCCAGCGCCAGCGCGTTGCGATCGGACGTGCCATCGTGCGCGAGCCCAAGGCGTTCCTGTTCGACGAACCGCTATCCAATCTCGACGCCGCGCTGCGGGTGCAGATGCGGCTCGAGGTGACGCGGCTGCAGAAGCAGCTCGCCACCACGGCGATCTACGTGACCCACGACCAGGTCGAGGCCATGACCATGGCTGACAAGATCGTGGTGCTGAGCGCCGGCCAGATCGAGCAATATGGCTCGCCGCTCGAGCTCTATGAGCGGCCCGCCAATTTGTTCGTGGCCGGCTTCATCGGCTCGCCGAAGATGAACTTCATCACCGGCGCGCCTGCGGCCCATCGCGGCGCGACCACCATCGGCGTGCGGCCCGAGCATCTCAAAGTCGATGCCGGCGGGCAGGGCTGGTCCGGCAAGGTTGTCATCGCCGAGCATCTCGGCAGCGACACTTTCCTTTATGTCGATGCGGGCCCGCTCGGCACGCTCACCGTACGCGGCGCCGGCGAGATCGGCGTGAAGATGGGCGACCAGGTCACGCTGGTGCCGGATCCCAACCGAATCTATCGCTTCGACGCCAACGGCAACGCGATTTTTGCGTGAAAGAGAGGGCGCCACCATCGTGGCGTCAACGAGAAAGACGGATGACGGCCATGTACATGGAAAAATTCAAGCTCGACGGCAAGACTGCGCTGGTGACCGGGGGAGGCCAAGGCATCGGACTCGCCTGCGTCGAGGCGCTGGCAGAGGCGGGTGCCAAGGTCGTGATTGCCGATCGCGACAGCAAGGTCGCCAGCGCAGCCCAGGCCGAGATGAAGGCCAAGGGCTACGACACGGAGACCTCCATCATGGACGTCACCGATTCCGCCCGGGTGACGCAGGTCGCCGACGAATTGGTGGCGCGTTACGGCAAGGTCGACATCCTCGTCAACAATGCCGGCATCGCCCGCAGCGAGACCCCGGCCGAGACCGTGGCCGATGAACACTGGCTCAACGTGATCGATGTCAACCTCAACGGCACCTTCTGGTGCTGCCGCGCCTTCGGCAAGCACATGCTGGCGGCGAAGGCCGGCAACATCGTCAACATCGGCTCGATGTCCGGCTTCATCGTCAACAAGCCGCAGGAGCAGTGCTTCTACAACGCGTCCAAGGCCGCGGTGCACCATCTGACCAAGTCGCTGGCGGCGGAATGGGGCGCGCGCGGCGTGCGGGTCAACGCGGTGGCGCCGACCTATATCGACACCCCCCTGAACGCCTTCGTGAAAAGCAACGCGCGCATGTATGACGCTTGGATCGGTGGAACCCCGATGGCGCGGTTGGGACAGGTCGACGAAATTGCCTCGGTGGTGCTGTTCCTGGCCTCCGAGGCGGCAAGCCTGATGACCGGCAGCGTCGTCGTTGTCGATGGCGGCTACACTTGCTGGTAAGCTCACGTCAAAATTGACCGGAGCGACCATGCGGCAGGCTTACATCGGCATCGATGTCGGGACATCGAGCACGCGAGCGGGGGTCTTTGACGAGGCGGGCAATCTGCTCGCCTCCGCGAAATATCCGATCCAGCTCTGGCAGGAGGCTGGCGACATCGTCGAGCAGTCCTCCGCCGGTATCTGGAACGCCTGCGTCTCCTCGGTGCGGGCGGCGATGGCGGAAGCCGGCATCGCGCCCGAACTGGTCAGGGGCATCGGCTTCGATGCCACCTGCTCGCTGGTCGTGCTCGACAAGCAGGGCAACCCGCTCACCGTCAGCAGCTCCGGCGATCACCAGCGCAACGTGATCGTCTGGATGGATCATCGCGCCATTCCCGAGGCGCGCGACATCAATGCGACCCAGGACGAGGTGCTGCGCTATGTCGGCGGCGCGATCTCGCCGGAGATGGAGATGCCGAAGCTGTTGTGGCTGAAGCGGCATCTGAAATCGAGCTTCGCTGCGGCCGGGCACTTCTTCGATCTCGCCGACTATCTCACCTACAAGGCCACCGGCTCGCTGGCGCGCTCGATGTGCACGGTGACCTGCAAGTGGAATTACCTCGCCCATGAGCAGCGCTGGAGCGCGTCCTATTTCGAGCGCATCGGGCTTGCGGATTTCGCAGCCGAGAACTACGCGCGGATCGGCACCGAGATCGTCGCACCGGGCACGCCGCTCGGACACGGCCTGTCGCAGGCCGCGGCGCAGGAGCTCGGACTGGTCCCTGGCACTGCGGTCGGCGCCGCGCTGATCGATGCCCATGCCGGCGGCATCGGTGCGATCGGCGGCCGTGCGGCCGATGGCGGCGAGGTCGATGTCCGCGACCGCCTCGCTTACATCATGGGGACCTCGGCCTGCATCATGGCCACGACGCGCGAGCCATCCTTCGTGCCGGGCGTGTGGGGACCGTATTACCAGGGCATGGTGCCGGGCTTCTGGCTCAACGAGGGCGGCCAGTCGGCGGCAGGCGCCGCGATCGATCATCTCTTGCGCTCGCATCCGTCGTTCGCCGAAGCCAGCGCAGCGGCGCATTCCGGCGGCCTCGACGTCATCGAGTTTCTCGAGCGCCGCATCATGGCGCGGGTCGAGCATGTCGGCGAAGCCGCGCTGCTGGCGCGCGACCTGCATATCCTCCCCGAGTTTCTCGGCAACCGCTCGCCCTATGCCGATCCGGATTCCCGTGCCGTGATCGCCGGCCTCGATCTCGACACCGATATCGGCGCGCTGGAGCGGCTGTTCGTCGCCGGGCTCTGCGGGCTCGCTTATGGCCTCGCTGACGTCATCGATGCCTTTGCCGAAAACAATGTCAGGAGTCGGATGGTCGTGATGGCCGGCGGCGCGTCGCGCAGCCCGCTGGTGCGGCAGATCATGGCCGATACCACCGGCCTCACCGTGGCGCTGCCCCGCACGCAGGAGCCGGTGCTGCTCGGTGCGGCCATGCTCGGCGCCGTCGCGAGCGGCGGCTTTCGCTCGCTCGGTGAGACCATGGCGTCGATGTCGGCGCTCGGGCGCGTCAGCGATCCGACCAATCCTGCTGTCGCCGGCTTCCATCAACGCAAGCGGCGCATCCACAGGATGCTGCGCACGCTCGATCGCGACAGCCGCGCCATCATGCGTGACGACAAAGCAGGGGCGCACGGATGATCCTAAGCTGCGGCGACGCGCTGATCGATTTCGTGCCGGCGAAAACAGCGCACGGGCGCGATGCGCTGATGCCGGCGGTCGGCGGCTCCTGCCTCAACGTCGCGGTCGGCCTTGCCCGATTGGGTGCGCCGACCGGCTTTGTCGGCGGCGTCTCGACCGATTTGTGGGGCAGCATGATCGCGGACCATGCGGCGGCCTCCGATGTCGACCTGCGCTACGCTACCCGCGACGACGACCAGACCACGCTGGCCTTCGTGCGCATCGTTGCCGGCGAGTCGCATTACGCGTTCTATGACGCCGCGACCGCGGCACGAAACTGGATCTATCCTAGGGGCCGCATTCCGTTTGCAACCATCGACGCGGTCCATGTCGGCTCGACCACTTTGGTGCACGACCAGGGCGCCAAAGAGACGCTCGCGATGATCGCGGATGCGAGCCGCACCGCGACGATCTCGTTCGATCCGAACTGCCGGCCGAACCTGGTCAAGGACCGGGACGCCTACCGCACGCGCATGGACGGCTTTGCCGCTAGCGCCGACATGATCAAGATGTCGGACGTCGATTTCGACTATCTCCACGGTCATGACCGCTATGCGGAACGGGCCGAGACGCTGCTTGCGGCCGGCCGAGACCTGTTCGTCGTCACCCGTGGCGCGAGCGGCGCGCTGGCCTGGCATCGCAGCGCCGGTGCGGTCGAGGTTGCTGCACCTGCGGTCATCGTGGTCGACACCATCGGGGCGGGCGACAGTTTTCAGGCGGCGCTGCTGTTCGCCCTGCACAGACTGGGCCGGCTTGCCAAGGCCGGGCTGCCGCATCTGACCCAGCTGGAGCTGCGCCGGGCGCTGTCCTTTGCGGCATCCTGCGCCGCGGTGACCTGCACCCGTCCCGGCGCCGACCCGCCGCTTTGGGCCGAGATGGCGGCGACATGGGACGCACTCGCATAATCCGGTATGCCACGCACGCGCGTAAACCGCGCGATTGCGCTTCGCTTTCGGAACTGGTTGTCTATTTACCCGTCATATAAGGGCAGTCAGCGGCGGGATAGCATGCCGGGCCGGACCAACATCCCGGTGTCCGGCTGGCGATTGCGTCCGGTCGATCAGGGAGGAACAGATGGCACCAACCGGAACCGAGCCGCTCTCGCGCCATGCGCTGGCCTATGTGCTGGCAGGAGGCCGCGGCAGCCGGTTGCTGGAGCTGACCGACAGGCGCGCCAAGCCGGCAGTCTATTTCGGCGGCAAATCCCGCATCATCGACTTCGCATTATCGAATGCCGTCAATTCGGGCATCAGGCGTATCGCGGTCGCCACCCAATACAAGGCGCACAGCCTGATCCGGCATTTGCAGCTGGGCTGGAATTTCTTCCGCCCGGAGCGCAACGAGAGCTTCGATATTCTCCCGGCGAGCCAGCGCGTCACAGAGACCGGCTGGTATTCCGGCACGGCCGACGCGGTCTATCAGAACATCGACATCCTCGAGAGCTACAATATCAAATACATCGTGGTGCTCGCCGGCGACCACATCTACAAGATGGACTACGAGGTCATGCTGCAGCAGCACGTCGACCAGAAGGCCGACGTCACCGTCGGCTGCCTGGAGATGCCGCGCGCGGAGTCCTCGGGTTTCGGCATCATCCACGTCAACGAAGACGACACCATCCGCGCCTTCATCGAGAAGCCGGCCGATCCGCCGCCGATGCCGGGCAAGCCGGACATGTCGCTCGCCAGCATGGGCATCTACGTGTTCGACGCCAAGTTCCTGTACGACGAGCTGAAGCGCGACGCAGCCGATCCGAATTCGGCGCATGATTTCGGCAAGGACATCGTTCCCTATATCGTCAAGAACGGCCGCGCGGTGGCGCACCAGTTCACGACCTCCTGCGTCCGCTCCGGCGACGATCCGCGCAGCTATTGGCGCGATGTGGGCACCGTCGATGCCTACTGGTCGGCGAATATCGATCTCACCGACGTGGTGCCGGAACTCGACCTGTTCGACCGCTCCTGGCCGATCTGGACCTATTCGGAGATCGTACCGCCGGCCAAGTTCGTGCATGACGAGGACGGCGGCCGGCGCGGCGCGGCGATCTCGTCGCTGGTGTCGGGCGGCTGCATCGTGTCGGGCGCAGCGGTCCGGCGGTCGCTGCTGTTCACCGGCGTGCATTTGCATTCCCACGCCCAGCTCGAGGGGGCGGTGCTGATGCCCTATGTGCAGGTCGCCAGGCATGCCCGGCTGAAGAACGTGGTGATCGACCGCGGCGTGCAGATTCCCGAAGGTCTCGTCGTCGGAGAGGATCCCGAGTTCGACGCCAAGCGCTTCCGCACCTCGCCGAACGGCATCTCGCTGATCACGCAAACCATGATCGACGGCCTCAATCAGTGAGTACAACGACATGAGCGGCTTGCGCGTCCTCTCGGTCGCGTCGGAGGTCTATCCGGTCGTCAAAACCGGCGGGCTCGCCGACGTCGCCGGTGCATTGCCGCTGGCGCTGCGCGCGGAAGGCGTTGCTATCAGGACGTTGATGCCCGGCTATCCCGCCGCGCTCGAGGCGCTGCAATCGGCGACCGAAGTGCTCGCGCTGAAGGATCTGTTCGGGGGACCGGCGCGGCTGCTCGGCGGCACGCACGGTCACCTTGATCTGTTCGTGCTCGATGCGCCGCATCTGTTCAGCCGTCCCGGCAATCCCTATCTCGGTCCCGACGGCAAGGACTGGCCTGATAACGCTTTCCGTTTCGCCGCGCTGGCGCGCGTTGCCGCGGATATCGGGCTCGGCGCCGTTCCGGCTTTCGTGCCCGACGTGATTCATGGTCACGACTGGCAGGCGGGACTGATGCCGGCCTACCTGCATTATAGCGACCGGCCGCATCCCGGCACGGTGATGACGGTGCACAATCTGGCCTTCCAGGGCCGTTGTCCGTACGAGCTGATCGTGCGGCTCGGCCTGCCGCCGGAATCGTTTACGGTCCATGGCGTCGAATATTACGGCAGCATCAGCTTCCTCAAAGCTGGGCTACAATTCGCCGATCGCATCACCACGGTGTCGCCGACCTATGCGCAGGAGATCCAGGGCGCCGAGCAGGGCATGGGGCTGGATGGCCTGTTGCGTGCGCGGTCCGGTGCGCTCTCGGGCATCCTCAATGGCATCGACATCACTGTCTGGGATCCGGCGCATGATCCCGCCATCGCTTCGCACTACAGCGTCGACAGTCTGGAGGCGCGC
>NZ_JBARGP010000313.1:0-4089 GCF_049798375.1 Bradyrhizobium sp. | reverse complement strand
TCATCACCGAGGCCGACAGTGTCATCGCCTGCCGTCCCGAGGGCAGCGTCGTCGCGAGCGGCCGGGCGCCGGAGCCACCACGGGCCTGGATCGTGCCGCTCCTCAACGGAGCATTCTTCGGCAACACCACGACGCGGGTGCCGACATTGACCCGGTTGAACAGGTCGCTGACGTCCTCGTTGGTCAGCCGGATGCATCCGGACGAGACGAACTTGCCGATCGTTGACGGGTCATTGGTGCCGTGGATGCGGTACTCGCTGGAGCCGAGATACATCGCCCGCGCGCCGAGCGGATTACCGGGACCACCGGCCATGAAGCGCGGCAGATAGGGCTGGCGCCTGATCATCTCCGCCGGCGGATGCCAGTCCGGCCACTCGGCCTTGTGGCTCACCGTCTGCGTGCCGGCCCAGGTAAAACCTTCGCGGCCGACGCCGACGCCGTAACGAAGCGCGCGACCGTTGCCGAGCACGTAATAGAGATATGTGTTGCCGGTATCGATGATGACCGTGCCGGGCGCCTCGCGCGTGTCCAAGCTGACGATGGTGCGGCGGAAGCGGTCAGGAAGCGCGCTGTCCTCGTCCGTTGCGGCAGGATCATTGGCGATCTGGTCATCCGGGTAGACACCGGGTTGCGTCGCCGCGTAGCCGAGCGCCTGAGCGTGCGCCGGCGACGCGACGACGGCAGGAACGAGCGCAAGCAGGCTGGCTGCGAGCAGCAGAGTGGTCACGCGCAGGCTGGACCTGCGGCGGGCGAAAACCGAATGTGTCATGGACTGCCCCCAAAAGACGTACATCGCGCGTTGCGACGCTTCATCATTCAAACGCAGGAGGGCGCAACGTAGTTCCGATGCGGGCGTGGCGCTTAGGCGCCTGTCAAGCAATAGGAGCCTCACGATCTCGCGACGGAACTTTCCTATCACTGCTTTATTAGTAGCCGGGCTGTAAGCGTGACCTGATCGCGCTGCATTCGCCGGTGGGCGGGAGCGGGGATAAAGATGGTGCGCGTACTTCCGACCGAGCGTCTCCTGCCCGATGCTCACGACGGCACGCCGCTCCCGGACAGCCGTAACGACCAGCCACCGCTGATCCGCCGGACAGAAGTCGTCGCACTGGCGGTGGTGCTGCTCACGGTGATCAGCGTGACGGCGGTGCTCTATGTAGCGAAGGCATTCTTTCTGCCGGTGGTGATGGCTTTCGTGGTCGGCACCATGCTGTCGCCGGCAGCGAACTTTCTCGAACGGTATCGCATTCCGCGCTCGATCGGCGCCGTGCTGATCGTCGCGGCGGTCGCCGCCGGCCTCACCATTATCATCGGCCTGATCTCCGCGCCGGCGATCGAATGGAGCGGCCGACTGCCGGAGCTCGCGGCGCGGCTGAGAGACAAGCTGCATGTTTTCGACCGGCCGATCGCGCTGTGGCACGAGATGCAGGCGATGATCGGCGCTGGCGGTACCGACCGCACGAGTTCGTTCCAGCTCCCAAAGATCGAATGGGTGCAGCCAACCATTGAATTCCTGTCACCGACCTTCACCGAATTCCTGCTGTTCTTTGCGACCCTGGTGCTGTTCATCGCAAGCTGGCGCGAGCTGCGGCGGGCGTTAATCATGAACTTTGCAGACCATGAGGCGCGGCTACGGACCCTGCGCATCCTCAACGAGATCGAAGTCCATCTCGGCAACTATCTTTTGACCGTGACCCTCATCAATACCGGCGTAGGCGTTGCGACGGGCCTGGCCTGCGCGTTCGCCGGCATGCCCAATCCGGCCGGGCTCGGCGCGCTCGCCGCCACGCTGAACTTCATCCCGATCATCGGCCCAGTCGCCATGTTTGCAGTGCTGGTGGTGGTCGGCATTATCGCCTTTCCGACGTTGAGCGGCGGCCTCGTCGCGCCGCTCGCCTTCATCGCCATCGCCTTCATGGAAGGCCACTTCATTACGCCGACCATCATCGGTCGCAGGCTGGCGCTGAATGCACTCGCCGTGTTCATTGCGCTGGCATTCTGGACTTGGCTCTGGGGACCGATGGGCAGCTTCCTGTCCTCGCCGCTCCTGATCGTCGGCCTGATCCTGAAGGAGCATCTCCTCCCCGACAATTCGCCGCAATTGCCGCAGGCCTAATCGGTTTCATGCCGGGAACTTACCGCCCGACGGAGCGTTTTCCGGGTGAAACACAATGCTTGTTGTCCGGGAGCTTTCGATATCGGCCACTAATGCCGAAGCTGCAATGCGAGGTCTCACCGACAAAGCGAAATACGCACGCCTTCAGAAGGATGTCTCCGCCGTGAAAAACGATATCGCAGCCCTTACCGAGCAGATCACTGATGCGCTCAACGCCTTCGCCGGCCAGGCGAGCACGCAGGCCAGGCGCGGCTATCGACAGGCCCGTGACAACATGGATTCTACGCTCGACGACATGTCGGAGCGCGGCAGCGCCATGATGGGCGCGGCGCAAGACGCGGCGAGCACGATCGAGGAGACGCTGGAAGATGTCATCACCCAGCGCCCGCTCGCCACGGTCGGGCTGGCGCTCGGTCTGGGCTTCCTGATCGGCATGACCTGGCGTCGATGAATTTCGCGGTCAGTCGTCGCATCGGCCGTTCGAGGCCGCGACGATCGGCCGGGTAACCTCTCCGTCGATCATTTGAACATGATGAATGCTCGGCGCCGGGCGTCCGGCGCCGAGTTTGACGTTGCCGAGCCGCCGAAGGGCAAAAGGTTAAGGGGGATTGACGATGTTTCAGCGCCTGATCGAGGATCTCAAGGAATCGACCGGCACGACTATCCGTATGACGTTGCTCGCGGTCGCTGCGGCGGTCGGATTGTTCATCACGACCAGCTTTCTCTGCGCCGCCGCCTTTGTCTTCGTCCTGCAGCGCCATGGGCTGGTGCCGGCCTGCCTGACCGGAGCTGCCATCTTCTTTGTCGTGACGATGATCGCCGCGATCAGTTACATGGTTCGCAAGCGGCAGACCCAGGCGCGTGTTGCCGCGGCGGCGCGCAGCGCCGCGCACACTGCCTTTGCCGACCCCATGCTGATGACCGCAGGGCTGCAGGTGGTCCGTGCGATCGGCATCAAGCGCCTGTTGCCGATTCTCGCGATCGGCGGCATCGCGCTCGGCTTCATGGCGAGCCGGCAAGCAACAGGCGACGAGACGTCCGCGGAATAGATCGGCCGAGTGTTCCAAGCGAACGGTCGGCTCGACGAATAGTAGCGCCCGAAAAAGCAAATCGCCTCCCCTTGCGGAAGAGGCAATCTTGCTTTCGCGGCGCAGATCTCAATGCTCAGCTTCGTACTACGTTCGCGGGCTTCAGGGGGGATCAAGTCACGCAGCGCCCAGGCTGCAGGCTCTTGGCGATTTCGGTCAGGATGCTCACGCTCGGCTCACAGGCGACCGGTCGCTTCGCATCTTTGGCGCCGTCAGTTTTGATCACGAGCCGCGGCGGAGAAATCGCCATATTGTTGCTGTCACCTGCGGTTTTCGCCGGGACCTTCGCGGCCGGGATGCGCAGCAGGAACGATGTATCAGCAAACTGTGAAAGATGAAGCGCGATGGTTTTGGTTTGACGGACAGAAGGCAGAACAGGAGCACGGTCCGCCTTGGCGGACCGGTTGACCAAACTGCTCGTTGAAGCTGGGCGGAGGAGTCCAGCCGTCAAATCATGCCCCGAAGCAAACTGCACTGCGCCAACGCTCAGTGCTGCGGCAAGCGCACTCAAAACAACGATCTTACTTGTATCTGACATGGCTTCCGTTCCCTCGCCCTGCTGGCGACCTCACCATCTGCAACGTTGGTCGCGGGAATGGAGTTCTCGGTTTGGCCGATCACTTAACCGTGTGTTAAATTAGCCCCACTCAAGCAAAAATTTGTGCCGGCGGTTCAAAATGACTTGGGCCAAAAAATTTTGCGGCGATGGGGAACGACTCGCGCGTTCGGGAGTCTTCTCGACAGCCGGTTGTTCCCCCTGCCCCATTGACCGGCGACGCGGGGCATCGCCGTGGTGATGCCGGCGGTGCCCCGCATTCATTTGACATTTTGAGAAGTCAGCTGCCGCCATTAGGCGACACGCCAAAGATCAGATACAAAGAAAAG
>NZ_JBARGP010000312.1:0-2296 GCF_049798375.1 Bradyrhizobium sp. | reverse complement strand
CGCCACGGCCTTGGTTGGTGCGATGGCCTTGGCGCTGGCAGGATGCCGCCTCGCCGACAGCCGCTCGCCGCTCCCCGATTTCTTGCGCGCGAAGGAAGCCGATCCGCCGCCGCTCGAGGCCCGGCCTGACGTCGGCGCGCTGGTCAGCAAGGAGCTCGACGTCATCTTCCTGCCGAGCTCGTATCCGCATGATTTGCGTGTCTCGCAGCCGCACCACGATCTCCGCAGCAACGCCTGGATCGCCTGCGTGCGCGCCGAGCTCACTTCGGCAACCGGGTGCCGTTGGGATCGCAGATCTATCGCCTCACGATCGCGAACGGCGAAATCTCGGATCGCCGCCGGGTCGAGAATGAGGACAATTGTGCCTTCGAACACTACGCGCCGGTCACTGCGGCAAAATGAGCCCGATGCCCCGGCGCAATCGCCGGCCCGAAATTATTTTCTCAGTCTGTCCAATCCGAATAATTTAGTTCAGCAATGAGTCGGTACCGGCAGTTGAAATTTCGCTGGAAACCGGGATTGCATTACCTCCGCCGCAAGAATGCGGGCCGCAATCGTTAGCAGGAGCCTAATAGAGGGCCTTAAGCTCATCAATCGCGATGGCGCGCAAATTTAACGAATGCCCGGCACGATCCCACGGACATCGAACGCTGTCCGCAGGATCGGCTCTTCATGAATGTCTACCTTGTCGGCGATGATGCGACCAAGCTCAAGGCACTGCGCGGCATGCTGGAGGAGCGCTGCGCGCTCACATCGGACATGCTCTGCGACGCGCGGATCGCGGGCCGCGAGATCGATGCCATCGTGATCGCCGCCGACCTTCGCGTCGTCGACAATATCACGGCGCTGAAGCAGATCTCGGATCAGCTTGCGCGCATTCCGAAGCGGATCTTCCTCACCGATCACAAATCCCGTCTTTCGACCGTGCAGGCCTATGCGCTTGGCGCAACCAGCGTGCTGTCGAGCACGCCGAGCCGCAATCAGCTCCTGAGCAAGTTGATGGATCAGAGGCCCTCCTCCATCGCGCCGAGCCTGACGCAGGACGGCGGACGCGAAGCCGCCTTTGCCGGGGCTGCCTGCATCGCGTCGATGTTTGCCGCCGTGCTGATCGGCGGCGAGATCGACATCGAATATGCGCGGCGCACAGGCGGCCGTATCGCCGATGCGATCGCAGAGCACGGCCTGTCGGACTGGCTCGCGAACGTGCGTCGCCACCACGAAGGCACCTATCAGCACTGCCTGCTGGTCACCGGCGTCACCGTCGATTTCGGCCTTAGCCTCGGCGTCCCCAAACCGGATCTCGAGCGGCTCTACATGGCCGCGATGTTTCATGACATCGGCAAGGCCAAGATCCCATTGGACATCCTGGACAAACGCGGCCGCCTCGACGGCAGGGAGCGCGCGCTGGTGGAAACTCATCCCCAGTCCGGCTACGATGCGCTGAAGGACAACCCCGGCGTCAACGCCGAGATTCTCGATGCCGTCAGGCATCACCATGAATTCCTGGACGGCAGCGGCTATCCGGATGCGCTATGCGCCGAGAGCATTCCCGACCTGACGCGCATGCTGACGATCTCCGACATCTTTGCCGCCTTGATCGAATATCGCAGCTACAAGCCGGCGATGGCGCGAGACAAGGCCTATGGAATCCTGCAGGGCATGGCAGGCAAGCTCGAGAAACCGCTGGTCGGCGCTTTCCGCGAGGTGGCGCTGACGCGCTAAGGCTCGGAATGCTGAACAGCCCGTTAACGCTGCCGTTCAAATTGAACGCGCATAGCAAGGCTCTCTTGCGATCTTTCCGCTAGCATCTGCCGCGAGGCGCGCAACGTGGGGGATGGCGCGCGGGTGGGATAGTAGGACGTGACAGAAACCATCGAACGAGCACTGGTGCGTGCCGCGTCCGGCAACGACGTCGCGCCGCACCGCGCCATCGCTCCAGCCACATCGATGCCGCTCGAGGCCGTTGCGGTGTCCGACTGGCGCGCGCTTTCGCGCGATGTCGTCGAGCCCAACGCCTACTATCTGCCGGATTGGGAGCTGGCGGTGAATGCGTCGGCGCGCGGCCGCACCGGCACTTCAGTGCTCTGCGCCCGCAGCGAGGCGTCTGCGCCCGCGCTGATCGGCCTGCTGCCGGTCACGTCGCTCTGGCGCGCCTACAAGCTTCCGCTGCCCGCGCTGGTAAGCGGGCAGCCCTACGGCACGCTGTGCACGCCGCTGCTCGACCGCACCATGGCCGACTGCGCCGCGAAGCGGTTGCTGGAGGCGGCCCGCGCCGCCGGCGCGCATGCGTTGCTGC
>NZ_JBARGP010000311.1:0-5377 GCF_049798375.1 Bradyrhizobium sp. | reverse complement strand
GACGGCCATGAATGGGAAGGCGGCGCCTCGACCGCGAAGAACGGCATCACCTGCAACGCCAACATCCCGACCGAGGAGGTGTTCACGACGCCGCATTGCCGGCGCGTGTCGGGTTACGTCAAAAGCTCGAAGCCGCTGTCCTACCAGGGCACGCTGATCGACAACATCCAGGTGAAGTTCGAGGAGGGCCGCATCGTCGAGGCCAAGGCTTCGCGTGGCGAAGAGGTACTGAACAAGGTGCTCGACACCGACGAGGGTGCGCGCCGGCTCGGCGAAGTCGCGCTGGTGCCGCACTCCTCGCCGATCTCCAAGAGCGGGCTGTTGTTCTACAACACGCTGTTCGACGAGAACGCCGCCTCGCACATCGCGCTCGGCCAGTGCTACTCGAAATGCTTCATCGACGGCACCAAGCTGTCGCAGCAGCAGATCGCGGCGCAAGGCGGCAACCAGAGCCTGATCCATATCGACTGGATGATTGGCGCGGCCGAGACCGACATCGACGGCATCCGCGCCGACGGCAGCAGTGTGCCGGTGTTCCGCAAGGGCGAGTGGGCGTAAGTGCACATGACAAAGGGCAGCACGCGCGCCGTGCTGCCCTTGAACCTCGGTGTTGCGATCCCGCACAGGCGGGACCGCAATACGCTGAAAAGACAGATTACTTCTTGGCTTCGTCACTTTCGACGGTGACCGTGATGCGGTCTGACATCACGGGCGTCTTGTGCGGGACGTGGCTCCAGTCGCCGAGCACGAGTTGCAAGGTGTGCTTGCCCGGCGGTAGCGTGACCGAGGCTTCGGTCTGGCCCTTGCCGTAATGGATGTGATGCGTGTCCATCGGGATGGCTTCGTTGAGCGCGTCACCGCTCGGTGGCTCGGCGTCGACGAAGAGATGGTGATGGCCGGTGTTCGGCGCCTCGGTGCCGACCGGTGCGATGCCCATGCCGGTGAGGCCGAAGCGGATCACGACCGGGGAGGCCACGGTGTCGCCGTCCTTCAGGTTGATGAAATAGACCTTGGCGCCTTCAGGCGCGGGCGTCTCGCCGGCCACGGCCAACGTCACAGTCGACAACATCATGGCAAGCGCCAGACTCATTCGTCGCATTGCGCGATTCCTTACTTTGGCAAAGAGAACATTCATAAACCGACGAGATGACGCCGCGATGATCCGATACGATCGCCAGCATCTCCCGCAGAGCGACATGGAGTAGGGCGGCCAGTTGAGGCAAAGCCGAGAGCAAATCATGGCGGCGCCATGTCCTTCGCCGCCGAACGGTTACAGCTGCGACGGTTGGTCGCCCGGCTCAGCTTACATTTTAACGAACGGAGTAAGCGGCGGTTAAGCGCGCATGTCTAGACATTTCCGGGCAGACAGCTTCGTGCGGCCCATGACCGCTTCCATTTCAGTCCTTGTATTTGAGGTCTTCGATGTCTCGTGCCCTGATTGAAACCGCCAATCTCAATGTCGAGCTGAAGCCGGCCCCGATCGAGCCCTCCTGGATCATCGAGGGCGACCCGCGGGCGACCTCATGCCTGGTGTCGAGCAGCAGCGACGGCCTCGGCTGCACCCTCGTCTGGCATTGCACCGAGGGCAAGTTCAACTGGTACTATGATTTCGACGAGACCATCCTGATCCTGGAAGGCTCGATCGTGCTGGAGAGCGACGACATGGCGCCGAAGCGCTATGGCCCGGGCGACGTCATCTTCTTCCGCGACGGCGCCCATGCCAAATGGCATGTCGAAGGCCACGTCAAGAAACTTGCCTACTGCCTGAAGACGCAGCCCTACGCGCTCGGCCTCGTGGTCCGCGCGATCGGCAAGCTGAAGCGGATGTTCCTGTCGCCGGAAGGCCGCCGCGGCGCGAGCCTCGCCGGGGCGAACTGAGGCCTGCTCAGACTCCTTCGAGGATGATCACGGTCGGCGTTCCCGGCAGCGTCTCGCGCGAGATCCGCAAGCTGCGCCCGGCGCGCCGGTCGATCTCGAAATCCCGGCCGATCTTCCGCATGAACTCCTCGAGCGGCGTCGCAAAGCGGTGCATCGGCAGCACCACCGAAGCCCGCAGCCGCTTGGTGATCTCTGAGATGCCGTCGAGCGACATCGTATAAGTGCCGTCGATCGGCACCATCACGACGTCGAGCCGGCCGATCGCGGCGAAGTGGCTGTCGTCGAGCTTCACATGCAGATGGCCGAGATGGCCGATGCAGAGTCCCGCGACCTCGAAGATGAAGATCGAATTGCCGTCCTTGATCATGTCGCCGCCGGAACTGTCGCCGAAATAGCGGCGGATGTCGGTGGTGACATTGCGAATCAAGACGTCGCCGATGCGCTCCGAGATCTGCGCCGGCTGCCCGTCGTCGCGCCAGCCGTGCAGCACGTGCGGAATGCGCGGGTCCGGAAACAGCGTGTAATGGGTGGAGTGGGCGCGGTTCATGGTGACGACGTCAGGCAGACGGCCGATCTGGTAGGCGCCGCTGTAGTCGGTCGCGATCCTGACGCCGCCGGGCGTGTCGATGAAATAGGTCGAATGCCCGGCATAGGTGATGGCGACCTCGTCGGTTCCGGCCGCGGCGCTGCGCAGACTGACCGGCGTGGCACGCGGTCCGCCTGACATCGCCAGGCACTCGCTGGCGCGTGGCGCCTGTTCGGCCAGCGCGGGCGCCATCGAGACCAGCATCGCGACAAGGGCGGACAGCGCACGGAGCATGGTGGTCTCCTTCGACGTCGTCTCACTGTATCGCCGTTCGCGGAACAGAACTATCTTTCGTGCATCAACAGAGCGTCAGGGCAGGGAGAGCGACTTTGACCGAGCCATCCGGAATGCAGCCGCTTCCGCGGGCATGCTCGTCGACGCGGCTGGAGCCGTTGCGTCATGTCGCGGCCGGTGTGCTCGACACCGCCTATCATGAGGCCGGCCCTGCCGATGGTCCCGCTGTGGTGCTGCTGCACGGCTTTCCCTACGACATCCATTCTTATGTCGACGTCGCCCCAATGCTTGCCGCGCAGGGATGCCGGGTCGTTGTGCCCTATCTGCGCGGCTATGGCCCGACCCGGTTTCGCGATGTCACCACGCCACGTTCCGGACAGCAGGGCGCCATCGGGGCGGATCTGATCGCGCTGCTCGACGCGCTCGCGATTCCGCGCGCGGTATTCGCCGGCTACGATTGGGGCGGCCGCGCAGCCTGCATCGGTGCTGCGCTATGGCCGGAGCGTTGCAGCGCCCTGGTCTCGGTGAACGGCTATCTGATCCAGGACATCGCCAATGCGCAGAAGCCGGCCGATGTCGCGCATGAAGTGGCCTATTGGTATCAATGGTACTTCCAGGTCGAGCGCGGCCGCGCGGGCCTCGCCGCCAACCGGCGCGAGATCGCGCGTGTGCTGTGGCAGCAATGGTCGCCGAACTGGCACTTCGATGATGCGACGCTCGAGCGGACCGCCGTGGCGCACGACAATCCCGATTATGTCGATGTCGCTGTTCATAGCTATCGCCATCGCTATGGACTGGCGGAAGGCGATCCGCGCTATGCCGAGATCGAGCGCAAGCTCGCTGCGCAGCCTACGATATCAGTGCCCACGATCACCATCGACGGCGAGGGCGATGGCGTCACGCGGGCCAGCGACGGCTCCGCGCATGCGGCGAAGTTCACCGATCGCCGCGCCCACCGGGTGATCCCGGGCGCCGGCCACAATCTGCCGCAGGAGGAGCCGGAGGCATTTGCGGCAGTAGTGTTGGAGCTGGTGAAGGCTTAGTCCCGCTTCGGGCTGAGCTTCCAGGTCGCCGCCAGCATGGCCGAGGTCATCAGGCCGGAGACCAGTGCCGCGGTGGGGATGGCCAGCACCAGCGCCGTCGTCGCCGCCCAGCCGATCGAGGAGAAGGCTTCGGCGAACGTGGCCAGCCGCGAGGAGGTCTGGCGGCGGCGGAATTGGCTGCGGCGGGCCTGCACGCGAAACCAGAGCTGGATCGAGGTCGAGGCGATGGTCGCGATCAGCACGCCACAGCTGGTCACGGCGGCCTGCCATGGCGCGATCCAGGCCAATGCCGCGATCAGCGGCGCGAAGATGATGCAGATCACCATCAGCACCACCTCGATCTTGGCGCGGACGACACGCGTGGTCGGCAGCGGCGCGGTCGCGACCAGCTCGGGTGCGTCTTCGCCGGATATTGTGAGCCAGGCGAGGCCGCCGGCAAGCTGGCCGGCCGCCATCACGATGACCGGCGTGATCAGCACGATCGCTGCTGAGCTATCGGAATAGCTGCGCCAGAGCAGCAGCGCCGGCGGCACCAGGTAAAGTAGCTGCATCAGCGTCTGGGAAATCAGCCAGGGATCGCGCCGCAGCAGCACCAGCTCCTTGCGTCGCAAAGCCTGTTGGCGTGAGCCGCCGCGAAACGCCTTGACCCGCGCGCCGGCGCGACTGGAGACGCCTTGCGCGGCGGCGCTGATCGCGGTGTCGGCAAAACGCGGCGAGAAGATCGCCATCACCAGGCCGAGCAAGGTCAGGCTCGCGGACAATAGCAGCAACAGCGCCTGCCCGTCGCCGAGCGCGGCGCGCGCCGGCCACCACACCGGGCTGTCCGGATCGGGCGCGATCGCGGCCGCGGTGTCCGAGGTGAGGATGGCGAAGCGCGACAGCGTGCCATAGGAGATGATGGCGGCGATCTGCAACAGGATCACGAAGCCGGCGCCGATCACCGCCGCCAGGATCTGCGCCACCAGCCGGGTCCGCGCCGGGCCGATCAGGCGGAACAGCACGATCGTGATCGCGATCGCAAGCGCCGCGGCCGAGAGGCCCACCGCCGTCACGACGGCGAAGCCGGCGAGCCAGCGCGGGCCGCCTTCGAGCATCAGCACGTCGATGAACGGTGTCGCCAGCAACAGCGCCATGCAGGTGACGGAGAGCGCGATGGCCGCGATCCGCACCGAGAAGATCTCGGCGAGCCGCACCGGTGAGGACATGATGAGGTCGAGATCGGCGCGGGCATAGAACACGCGCGTCACCGATTCGATCGCCTGCGACAGCATCAGCGCCCACGCCAGCGCGATGGTCGCGGAGACGACGATCAACTCGCTCTTGTCGAGCGGCACCGTGATGTCCGCGTAGGGACCGACCACGGCCCAGGCCGGCAGATGCATCACCGCGCCGAATACGAGCAGGCCGATGATGGCCGCGCGCGTGCGCCGCTGCCGTCCGCCGGTGATCATGCCGAGCCATTCGCGCCACGCCAGCCTGATCTCGTGGCGGGCGAACCATGACAGCGTGGCGGCCCGGGTCACGCGGCATCCTCGACATCGACCAGGGCGATGAACAGCTCTTCGAGGCTGGTATCGGTATGGCCGTTCTGCTGGCGCAGCTCGGCGAGCGTGCCTTCGGCGAGCAGGCGGCCCGC
>NZ_JBARGP010000310.1:0-20993 GCF_049798375.1 Bradyrhizobium sp. | reverse complement strand
GCGCCGACCACACAAACTCCGATGCCACCAGGCCATCTTCCGCTGCCAGGCTCGGATCCGGCGTCCAGGTCCCGGCCAGTACAACCAGGCCATCGCGGGCGCGACGCACGCGTGGTCCGGCAGAGATGCGCAAGCCGTCGCCTGGCGCCCGCGCGGGACCGCACACAAAGCAGTTCGGCAGCGGATGCTCGTGCGGCTTGATCGACGTCATCAGCTCCGCCGCACGCGCCTCGTCGAAGCTTGCGATTTCTACGCGGGTGAGCGGGACATCTGCCGCTCGCCCGGTGGCAAGGCAGGTCGCGCCGTCGCGAAGCTCCCAGAGCTCGTCGCCTGCGACGATCTCGAGCTGCCTGTCGAGCGGGATCGGCGCGCGCAGCGTGATCTCGGCGCTGCCGGCAATATGCGCGGCCAGCCGCCCGCACACATAGCCGCCATTGCCGGAATTCGGCGGACCGCAATAGCGCTTGTCGATGCTGACTGATGTCATCGATGCGTTCTCCTCTAGCCGCTGCGATCTACCTGATCTTCAGAACGATGCGTCCCTGCACCGTCCGGTCGGCCAAAGCCTGCATCGCGGCCGCGACCCGGTCCAGGGGCAGAACGCGATCGATGTGAGGACGGATCTTCTCGTCCGCCAGCAACTGCGCCAGCGTGTCATTCATGCGCGCGGCTTCGTCAGGGAATTTGTCGGACCAGGCGCCGGCGAAGACGCCGACGATCGCATAGTTCTTCAACAGTGGCAGGTTCATCGGCACCGAGGGGATAACGCCACTGGTGAAGCCGATCGGCAGCAGCCGTCCGCCCCATCGCATCAGCCGTGCCATTTGCTCGACCGTCCCGCCGACAGTGTCGAAGCCGATGTCGACGCCTTCTGCCGACGTGATCGATCTGATCCGATCGCGCAGGTCTTCGCTCCGATAGTTGATGACATCACTGACACCATAGCCGCGCAGAAAATCCGCCTTGTCGTCGGAGCCGACGCCGGCGATGACGCGCAAGCCCAGATGACCCGCGAGGTCGACGGCGGCGAGGCCCACGCCACCCGCGGCGCCGGTGATAAAAACCGTCTCGCCGCGCCGCCCCTGCGCCCGCTCGACCAGAGCATAGTAGGCCGCGCCGTAATTGTGCCAGACGGTGGCGGCGGTTTCGAAGCTGACGCCGACCGGCAGACGCACGCTCTTGGAGTCCTTGGCGACCATCCGCTCGGCATAGCCGCCGGTCCAGTTCCAGCACGCCACGCGGTCGCCGGCTTTGAACCTCGTGACGTTCTCGCCGACCGAATGGACGATGCCGGCGACTTCCGTGCCCGGCACAAATGGTAGCGGCGGCCGCATCTGATAACGGCCCGAGACCAGCAGGTGGTCCATAAAGCTCACGGAGGCCGCGTGGACATCGATCAGGATCTCGTCGCTGGCCGGCTCGGGCACGTCGACGTCACAGATGCGCAAATCTTGCGCGCCGGTGAACGCGCTGCACAGAACGGCTTTCATCGTGACGCTCCTGTCCAGAAGTCATCGAAAGCGCAACATTTGACGCAGGGCAGGATGAGAGGTGCGAACATGACTGTCTTCCATTATTTTGCTGGCGATCGAGCCTGAGACCTATCAGCCGACCGTCCCCTCTCCGTCCCCTGGGAGGTCAAGGAAGAAAAAAGGTGAAGTCATGACCGGAGTTTCGCTACGGACGCTCGGCTTTCCCGAGATCGTCAGTGACGGCAGTCCGGTCCGGCTGACCCTGCGCAAGGGCGTCGCTCTGCTTGTCTATCTCGCCGAGGCCCAGGGCGCAGTCGCGCGTGACGTGCTTGCGACGCTGCTGTGGCCCGAGAGTCCGAGCGATGCCACCCGCGCGCGGCTGCGACGCCTGCTTCATCGCGTCGAGCTCACGTTCAACGAAAAAGTCTTCGAGACAGACCGCACGACCGTGAAATTATCGCCGGCGAACGGGCTGAAGGTCGACGCGCTTCAGTTCGAGATGGCTTGCGACTGCGGTGCGTTCGAGGACGCTTGCAGGTCCTATCGCGGCGACTTCCTCGCGGGCTTCGCGCTGGACGGCTGTCCCGCGTTCGACGAATGGGCTTTATTTCGGCGCGAGGCTCTCAGGAGCCGGTTCATGCATTGCCTGGAACGGCTAGTGCAGGACAAGAACGCCGCCTGCGACCATTTCGCCGCGGCGACCCATGCCGGTCGTCTGGTCGAGCTCGATCCGCTCAGCGAGGTGTACAGCCGGCATCTAATCCACAGCCTGCTGCTCGCCGGCGATCGCAGCGCGGCGGAACGTCACTACGAGCTGCTTGCGCACCGGCTGCGTAACGAGCTCGGGATCACCCCTGAAGCCGCGACCGAAGCGCTCATGGCCGGCACGGCAGCGGATGCCGCGCCGACGCCGCGCTACGTCGAGGGCACGCGCGCCCATCTGGCGTATCAGACCTACGGCAGCGGCGAGCTCGATATCCTGGTCATGCCCGGCTTCGTGTCGCATGTGGAGCGCGGTTGGGAGCATCCGGCGTGCCGCGCATTTCTGCGCTCGATGATGGAGCTGGGCCGCCTCGTCCTGTTCGATCGCCGCGGTGTCGGATTATCGGACCGAATTGGCTCGGCGCCTGATGTCGAAGCAACGGCGGAGGATATCGGCACCGTGCTGCGCGCCGTCCAGGCCCGTCGCGTGCTGTTGTTCGGCGCGTCGGAATGCGGGCCCGCCTGCATCAGATTCGCGGTCGACCAACCGCGCATGGTGGCCGGCATCGTGCTGTTCGGCTCGCTGGCAAAGGGCTGCTGGGCGCCGGATTATCCGCATGCGCTCCGGGCCAGCCAATATGACGCCTGGCAGCAGCAACTCGTCGCCGAATGGGGTGGCCCGGCCGGCATCGAAACCTTTGGGCCGAGCCTGTCGCGCGATCCGCAAGCCAGGGCGTGGTGGGCCGGGCTGCTGCGCGCGGCCTCCAGTCCCGGCGGGATCGGCGCGGTGCTCGAGGCGTTCCGCGACGTCGATGTACGGCATCTGCTGCAGCAGGTGTCCGTGCCGACGCTGGTGCTTCACCGCCGCAATGACCGCGCTGTGCGGATCGGCGCGGGACGCGACATGGCGAGCCACATCAGCGGCGCTCAGTTCGTCGAGCTCGACGGCGATGATCATTGGTTCTTCGCCGGCGCGCAGCAGCCGCTGCTCGAAGCCATCAAAGGCTTCGTCAGGAAGCACCGGCTGCTTGCAGCGTCGCGCCCAAACAGTCCGGTGCGGCGCACCCGAGCCTGACGAACGACTCCTTCTCAGTGGCCGAATTCGTCGGCGTCCTTCATATTCGGATCCGGCCGGCCCAGCCCGTTCAAGCTGGTCATCTCGTCATCGCTCAGGGCGAAATCGAAGATCGCGAGATTGGCGGCCTGCCGTTCGGCATTGGTCGATTTCGGTGCCGGGACGTAGCCGGACTGGACGTGCCAGCGCAGCACGATCTGAGCCGACGTGCGATCATGCCGGCGCGCGATGGCTTCGATCGCAGGATCCCTCAGCATCGCATTGCCGCGGCCGAGGGGGCTCCAGGTCTCGGTGACGATGCCCTTCGTGCGATGAATCGCGACGAGGTCGTCGCGGCGATGATAGGGATCGAGCTGGATCTGGTTGACATGCGGCACCAGGCCGAGATCGAACAGCCGCTGCAAATGCGCCGGCTTGAAGTTCGAGGTGCCGATCGCCCGCACCAGCCCGGCCTCCAGCACGCGGCCCAATCCTTGGAACGCCTCGATGTAACGATCCTGATCCGGATTGGGCCAGTGGATCAGAAAGAGATCGATGGTGTCCAGGCCCAGCCGTTTCAGGCTGGCCTCGCAGGCCTGCCGGACACCCGCGATGCTGTGCCATTGCCGGTTGAACTTCGTGGTGACGAAGATGTCCTCGCGCGGCACGCCGGAGGCGCGAATGCCTTCGCCGACGCCGGCTTCGTTGCCGTAATTCTCCGCCGTGTCGATCAGGCGATAGCCGCAGTTCAACGCCGTCCGCACCGCGACAGCCGCCTCGGCGTCGTTCATCGGCCAAGTGCCGAGGCCGAGCTGCGGCATCTCGACTCCGTTGAGCAGGCGAACCGTCGGGGCCAGGCGAATTGAATTGGTCATAGTAGGCTCCCGTTGAGAAGCGCGTCAGGTCGCGCTGTTGTTAGGTCGTGCCGGCATCTGCGCCCGCCGGCGCTCCCAATCCTCATCCGACCAAGACAGCATCTCGGCGACGCCCGCGCGCGCGCCACCAAGATAGCGGCGGCCGCCATCGATCACCACGGTCTCGCCGGTGATATAGCTCGCCAGATCGGAGATCAGGAACGCGCAGAGGTTCGCGAGTTCGTGATGCTCGCCGTGCCGCTGCAGCGCCGAGCCGGCATCTGTGGTGCTCCTCTCGGTGCCGACGTTCAGCCGTGAGCCTGCGCCTTCGGTCGGAAAGCTGCCGGGCGCGACGGCGACCAGGCGAATGCCCTTCGGTCCCCATTCGACGGCGAGGCTCTTGGTCATCGCGTCGATGCCCGCTTTCGCCATCGCCGATGGGACCGTGAAAGCGCCGCCCTGCAAGGCGGACAGCGTCAGGATGCTCAACACCGTGCCGCCGCGTCCATCCGCGATCCAGCGTCGTCCAACACCCGTGGTGCAATAGGCCGTGCCATGCAGGCAAATGCCGAGCACAGAATCGATCGCGCGGGCCGAGAGCTTGTGCGTCTGGGCGATGAAATTGCCGGCGGCGTTGTTGACCAGCACGTCGAGCGGCGCCTGCTGCCAGATGCCGTCCAGCATCGCCTCGACATCGTCTGGCGAGCGCACATCACACCGGAGGGTCTGGATTTCGCGCCCGAACTTGTCGCGGAATTCCGCCGCCGTCTGCGCCAACACCTCGGTGCGCCGGCCGCAGATCACGAGCTCGGCGCCCAGCGTCAGAAAGCGCTCGCCCATGCTCTTGCCGAGCCCGGTGCCTCCGCCGGTAATCAGCACGCGCTTGCCCCGCAGCAGGTCTTTGTCGAAGCCGGTCATGTCGTCATCCCGTGAACATTTCTGTCGTCAGTCACGACCTCATGGCGCAACGCCGACCGCCTTGCTCTCGGTCAGCCGCGCGATGTCGTCGTCGCTGAATCCAACCTCGCGCAACACCTCACGCGAATGCTCGCCGAGCCGCGGCGACATCCGGTGCAGGTTCGGCGGATCGTCGGAGAATTTGGTCGGCGGCCGTGCCTGCTTGATATGTCCTTCGGTCGGATGATCGATATCGACGAACATCCCGACTGCCTTGAGATGCGGCTGCTCGCCGATCTCGGTCAGCTTGGCGAACGCCGTGTGCGGCACGTCCAGCCGCAGCAGCAATTCCTCCCACTCCGCTGTGGTGCGGGTCGGCCCGATCTCGCTCATGCGCGCATAGATCTTGTCGATGTTCTGCCCGCGCCGCACGGGATCCTTGACCGCCAGCTCCTCGACCAGTTCGGGACGGCCGACGGCCTCGAAGAACGCGCACCAATTGTCGCCCGAATAGGGCAGCATCGTCAGCCAGCCGTCCTTGGTCTGCACCGGGCGCCGCTCCTTCATGCGCTTGTATCCAGTCGGCCCGATCGGCGGATCGAAGGCGTATCCGCCGAGCATCTCGATGCTGTTGAAGGCCGCCACGGTCTCCAGCATCGGCACCTCGACCAGCTGCCCCTTGCCGCTGCGCTCGCGCCGGAACAGCGCCGCCGAGACGGCACCGACCATCGAGAGCGCGCAGATCTTGTCACCGACCAGGCTCGGAATGAACTGCGGCGCCTCGTCCGAGCCGATCGACGACGCCAGACCGGAGGCGGCCTGGACGATCTCGTCGAAGGCCGGCCGTGCCGCCCATGGACCATCCTGGCCGAAGCCGGTCGCCGCCGCATAGATCAGCCGCGGATTGAGCTTCTCGCAGGCCTCGTAGCCGAAGCCCAGCCGCGCCAGAGCGGCCGACCTGACATTGGTGACCAGCACGTCGGCGGTCGGGATCAGCCGCTGCAGCACCGCCTTGCCGTCGGCATGCTTCAGGTCGACTGCCAAGCTGCGCTTGTTGCGGTTGACAGCCATGAACTGCCCGCTCATGCCGCGGTTGCGGAACAGGCCGGCATAGCGCCAGGTGTCGCCGCTTAGCGGCTCGACCTTGATGACGTCGGCGCCCCAATCGCCGAGCATCTGCGCGGCGTAGGGGCCGAACAGAACGCTGGTCAGATCGAGAACGCGGATGCCGCTCAGTGGTCCGGTCGGTGTCGTCATTTCGTCTCTATTCGCCCAGCACGTCGCCGAACAGCTCCCAGGATTTGCCGTTGAAGCGCGCCATCTGCAACTGCCGGATCGGCGTCACCTGATCGGCCGAGGTATTCACCTTGATCCCGGGCAGCAGCATCGGCAATTCGACATCCTTCAACGACTGCTCCTGCTTCATCACATTGGCGCGCGTGAGGTCGTTGCCGGCGCGCTGCAGCACCAGTTCCATCAGCTGCGCCATGGTGTAGCCGGTAACGTTGAAGATGTCGGCGGGATCGGCGCCGCTGTTGTAGGTCTTCATCCATTCCCGCCATGCCTTCATGCCGGGATCATCGGCCCAGCGCGAGTCGCCGGGGTCCTTCTCGAACGCGCCGGTGACGATGCCGACGGAGTTTTCCAGACCGGCCGGCGTCAGCACCGAGCCCACGGAGTTGGAGACCGCCGGCAGGATGATCTGCGGCTTCCAACCGAGCTCGGCGGCCTTCTTGATCGCCTGCGCCGCGAATTTCGGCGTGCATTCGTTGAACAGCACGTCGGCGCCGGCCGTCTTGAACTGCACGATCTGCGAGTCGATCGTCGGATCTGACGTCTCGTAGACCGCCTCGGAGACGATCTGCTTGACGTGATCGCCGAGGCCTTCCTTGAACCCGGCGAGATAATCGCGTCCGGCGTCCTCGTTCGGCGTGATGACGGCGATCTTCGCGTCCGGCTTGGTCGCCAGGATCCACTTGGCGTAGATGCGGCCTTCGGTCTTGTAGGTCGGCTGCGACCCGGTGGTCCACGGGAAATGCTTCGGATCGTTCCAGCGGCTGGCGCCGCTCGACGGAAACAGCTGCGGCACCTTCTTGATGTTGAGATATTTCTGCACCGCGATATTGGGAGCGGTACCAAGCGAAGAGAACATCGCGAACACCTCGTCGCTCTCGACCAGGCGCCGCGTTTGCTCGACCGTCTTCGATGGCGAGTAACCGTCGTCCTGGCTGAGCAGATCGATCTTGCGGCCGTTGATGCCGCCCTTGTCGTTGACCATCTTGAAGTAGGCGGCCTCGGCCCGGCCGATCGCTGAATAGGCCGACGCCGGTCCGGAGAAGGGCATGGTCTGCCCGAGCTTGATCGTCGTATCGCTCGCCCCGGTGTCGTAGGTCCCGCCGGCCTTCACCGCGGTGGCGCTCACAGCTGCGAGCACGATCACAGCTCCACGGACGAACAGCTTTCGCATTGCCATGCCTGGCATCTCCCTTCCCTGTGAGCACGATGACATCGGCACGCTGGCCGCGATCATCGCCCTCCATTCGTTTTTTGTTTCATGGTCAGCCAGATCGTCGCAATGCCAAGGGATCAAGCCGCATCCGACCACGTCTCCGCGTGCGCGGGCGATGCGCCCACGCTCAACGGAATGATGGCAGACGCTGGATGAAGAGCATCGCGCGAGGTGACGGCCGCGACGATACATGGTTCGCGCGCAGAGTGATGTGCCTTAAACGGCAGATGCGCATGCGTTTCCTGCAGCCGTCCTGAGATGGAACAGTTCCGCGCTAATGCTGGCGAATGTCACGATCGCACCATCGTCATTCAAAAGACACGGCAACCGAGCGGCGAGGCCCGCGTATTCCGTCGCTCAAAAATTCTTTGAACGCTGCATCAGTTCGCGGAGCACAGGCCGACGCGTCGCTGTGATCATGTAGCAAAGTCCAGCAACGAGCTCACGACCGCCCGTTCTGCAGAATACGCGCCGCGGCCTGATCGGCGATCACATCGAGCGCGGACTGATCGAGCGGGAAGTCCGCCGCGAGCCAGGCGTCTTCGGCAAGCGTCAGGACATGGCCCAGCAACGGTCCCTCGGCGACGCCGCGGGCGATGAAGTCGGCCGCCTTCAGCGGAAACTTCGGCGGCGTGAACCGCTCCGGCAATTGCGCGAGCTCGCACCAGCGCGGCGCATCGCGGTCGTGCCCGGCGCGCGCCCAGGCGAGCAGCAGGCGGTCGCGGTAGTTGGTTTCGCCGAGCCGATAGAGCAGCCGCCGCGCCCGTGCCTCATCAGCAGTGGCGAGCCGCCACCAGCGATGGCCCATCGCATCCAGCGCCTTGGCCTCCGCGTTGGACAGCTTCAATCTGGTCGCCAGCCGTCGCGCATCCTCAGTGACTGCGACCGCCAGCGCTGCGAGCCGCCGGATCGGATTGGGCGTGAGGCCAATCTCGCGTTCGGCGGTCACCATCGCCGTGAACGGACCGAGATAGGCGACGCCGCCCAGGACCGAAGTCATCAGGCCGGCGTCCATCATCGCCTCGACTGCGCCGACCACACCATCGGTGACGAGCAGCTTCAGCATCTCCATCCGCACACGTTCGGCTGAGAGCGTCGCAAGCCCCGCCCGGCCGGCGATGCAGGCGAGATAGCCCTCGCGCTCGGGCGCCCCAACGCCGAAAGCGGAATGGAAGCGGAAGAAGCGCAGGATTCGCAGGTAATCCTCGGCAATGCGCTGGTCGGCATCGCCGATGAAGCGCACGCGCCGCAGACCGATATCCTCCAGCCCGCCGACATAATCGTACACCACACCATCGAGGCTGACGGACAGTGCATTGATGGTGAAATCGCGCCGCTCCGCGTCGGCCACCCAGTCGCGGCCGAAGGCGACCTTGGCCTTGCGGCCGAAGGTCTCGGTGTCCTCGCGCAGCGTCGTCACCTCGATCGGGTGGCCGTCCAGCACCAGGGTGACGGTGCCGTGGTCGATGCCGGTCGGCACGCTCTTGATTGCGGCCGCCTTGGCGCGGCGGATCACCTCGGCCGGCAGCGCCGTGGTGGCGATGTCAATGTCGACGATGGGGACGCCGAGCAGCGCGTTGCGGACGGCACCGCCGACCACGCGGGCCTCCTCGCCCTCGCCGTTCAAGAGCGCCAGCACGCGGGCGGCCGGGCCGGACCACAGCCAGGGCGCGTCGAGACGGCGCGCGTCAGTCATGTCCGCGCTCCGGAGACGGGTCTGCAGGTCCCACGAGCCTAAGCGCGGGATCAAAAATGGATGGGAGCGGGACGCCAAACAACTCGGCAGACATGGCCATCAGCAATAACGCGTCAACAGCATAAGGAATGGGAGAAATTCCGGTCGCCGTCAACACGCTCCGGCTGATCATGGCAGATAGATCCGCTCGTAGAGCAGGCGCAGGATGCCGGCGGTGGCGCCCCAGATGTAGCGTTCGGCAAATGGCATCGCGTAATACGATCGGGCGATGCCGCGAAATTCCTTGGCATGGATTTGATGATTGGCCGGATTCATCAGGAATGACAGCGGCACCTCGAAGGCATCGACGACCTCATCATGGTTGATCGTGAGCTCGAAGCCCGGCTTGACCCGCGCCAATGTCGGCAGGATGCGAAAGCCGAAGGCGGTGCCATAAACCTCAAGATAGCCGATCGGATCGACGAAGCCGCGCGCCAGCCCGACCTCCTCCTCGGCCTCGCGCAGCGCCGCGTCCAGCGGCGAGGCATCGGTGGCGTCGATCTTGCCGCCGGGAAAGGAGATCTGCCCGGCATGATTGGACAAATGCGGCGAGCGCTGCGTCAGCAGCACGGTCGGCTCGGGATGATCGACCACCGGGATCAGCACGGCGGCAGGCCGCACCGGCTGCTCGCGGGCGACGATCTCGAGCATGCGGTCGGTGCCGGAATCCCCGCTTTCGGGAATGATGTTGGGATCGATCAGCGCCGGCGGAACGTCAAAGCCCAGCCGGACCCGGCCGCGCTGGAAGAACTCCGTCGCATCAAGCGCAGCAACACCCTCCTTCACGATGGTGTCGTTCATAATGGACTCGTTCAACGCGCCGCCCTCACCTCTTCCGCATCGGCCATCGCAAAAAACGCGCCGCCCGATTCCACTCCGAACATTGTCCGCCCATCGACCATCCGCTCCTCGCTGATGTCAACCAGCTCATAGTAGAGCGGACGTGTCACCTTGGCCCAGAGGTCGGCACGCACATGCAGATAGGGCATGAGCCCCCCGGCCTCGCCCGGCTCGAAGCGCAGCCGGTGCTCGGCATCGCAATCCACCCAGTCACCGACATTGGTCCGGAACTGCAGCAGCGGGCTGGAGGCGCCGGAGCACTTCCGCATTTCTACGGCCATGAACGGCGCGTCGTCGACGCGGATGCCGACCTTCTCTACCGGCGTGACCAGAAAATATTTGCCATCCTCGCGTTTCAGGATGGTCGAGAACAGCCGGACCAGTGCCGGCCTGCCGATCGGCGTGCCCATGTAGTACCAGCTTCCATCGCTGGCGATTCGCATGTCCAGATCGCCGCAGAACGGCGGATTCCACAGATGCACCGGGGGCAGTCCCTTGGTTGCGGCCGCTTCGTTTGCTGCAGTCGTGAGCCGGTCGAGGCCCTGGTTGGTGCTTTGCCCTTGCTTCGCCATTGTTTACCCCGAGTCTGCTCCTGGCACGTTTGGTGCCCGTCCTCATCGCCGGGAGCCTGTCAAAGTTCCGCGTCATCATTGCGCGGGAAGTGAGAAGGTCGCCACATCGTGAATGGCGCCGACAGCCCGGAATGCCGATAAGATGGGGATAGTTTAATTCAACGAATACAAGCTCTTCGGCCCGGGTCTAGCATCGGAATCACGGCATTGGAGCGAATTGCTCTATGCCGAGTCTATATGGTGCCGCCGGGCCCGTATGCAGCAGAGCCCGCAGGCTCTACCGCCGAACCTATATTGTGAACGGTGCCCCGAAAAGCGCGAGGGCCGAAGGAGTGACGGGAATGGCTGATAGTGCCGAAAAGCTCGAAGACGCGATCGTCCGCTCGGCCGAGCAGGTCTCGGGCCAGATCCGCAGCGCGCGTGACGCGATCTCCGCGGTCATTTTCGGCCAGGAGCGCGTGGTCGAAAACACCCTGGTGACGATCCTGTCCGGCGGCCATGCACTTTTGATCGGCGTCCCCGGCCTCGCCAAGACCAAGCTGGTGGAGACGCTCGGCGTCACGCTCGGGCTCGATGCCAAGCGGGTGCAGTTCACGCCGGACCTGATGCCGTCCGACATCCTCGGCGCCGAGGTGCTCGACGAGAGCACGGTCGGCAAGCGCTCGTTCCGCTTCATCGCCGGTCCGGTGTTCGCACAACTGCTGATGGCCGACGAAATCAACCGCGCCAGCCCGCGCACCCAGTCGGCGCTGCTGCAGGCGATGCAGGAGCAGCATATCACGGTCGCCGGCGCGCGGCATGATCTGCCAAAACCCTTCCATGTGCTTGCGACCCAGAACCCCCTGGAGCAGGAAGGCACCTATCCGCTGCCCGAAGCGCAGCTCGACCGCTTCCTGATGGAGATCGATGTCGACTATCCCGACCGCGACGCCGAGCGGCGCATCCTGTTCGAGACCACCGGCGCCGAGGAGACCACGGCCAAGGCGGCGATGAGCGCGGACGCACTGATCGCGGCCCAGCGGCTGGTGCGACGGCTGCCGGTCGGCGATTCCGTGGTCGAAGCCATCCTGTCGTTGGTGCGCTCGGCCCGCCCGGGCGAGGAAGCCGGCGACACCGGCAGACTGATCGCCTGGGGTCCGGGCCCGCGCGCCAGCCAATCCCTCATGCTCGCCGTGCGCGCCCGCGCGCTGCTCGATGGCCGCCTTGCGCCGTCGATCGACGACGTGCTCGACCTCGCCGAACCCGTGCTCAAGCACCGCATGGCGCTGACCTTCCCGGCGCGCGCCGAGGGGCGCACCGTTCCGGATGTCATCCGGCAATTGAAGAGTCGGATCGCTTGATGGCAGCCACGCACGCGCACGCCGACAAGGAGATCATCGCAATCCGGCGTGCCGATGGCGAGAGCCGAACGCTCGCCGCGTCGCTGCCGCGCCTAGTGCTGGAAGCCCGCCAGATCGCCGCCAACGTCATTCATGGCCTGCACGGCCGCCGGCGTGCCGGCACCGGCGAAAACTTCTGGCAATATCGACGCTTCGTCTCCGGCGAGCCGGCGCAGCGCGTCGACTGGCGGCGCTCCGCGCGTGACGACCTTCTCTATGTGCGCGAGCAGGAATGGGAGGCCGCGCACACCGTATGGCTGTGGCCCGACCGTTCGCAATCGATGGCGTTCGCCTCCAGGACTGCGCGCGACAGCAAACTCGAGCGCGCGCTGATCGTGACCTTGGCTCTGGCTGAGCTGTTGGTCGCGGGCGGCGAGCGCGTCGGCATCCCCGGCCTTCTGAATCCGACCGCGAGCCGCAGCGTGATCGACCGGATCGCGCAGGCGATGCTGCATGACGATGCCGCGCGGCCGAGCCTGCCGCCCTCCTTCGTGCCGTCGGCACTGGCCGAGATCGTGGTGCTCTCCGATTTCTGGTCGCCCATATCCGAGATTCGCGCCATGCTCGCAGGCCTCTCGGCCTCGGGCGCGCATGGCGCGCTGGTGCAGGTCGTCGATCCCGCCGAAGAGAGCTTTCCTTATTCCGGCCGCGTCGAATTCGTCGAGCCCGAAAGCGGCGAGGTGATCACCGCCGGCCGCGCCGAGCGCTGGGCCGAGGATTATGTCGCGCGCGTAGCGCTACATCGCGACCAGATCCGGGCCGAGACCGGCAAGCTCGACTGGCTGTTCACGACCCATACGACCAGCCGCTCCGCCGCCGAACTCTTGCTGTTCCTGCACGCCGGCATGTCCACCGGTCGAGGCGGCGCCTTCAGTAATTTCAGAGCAGGACGCGGTGCATGATGGGTCTGCCGCTCTCCTTCGCCGAGCCTTTGCTCCTGATCGGGCTGGTCAGCCTGCCGGTGCTGTGGTGGCTGCTGCGGGTGATGCCGCCGCGGCCCCGGCGCATCGAGTTTCCGCCGACCAGGCTGCTGTTCGATATCACACCGAAGGAAGAGACACCGTCGCGCTCGCCGTGGTGGCTGACCTTGCTGCGGCTGATCGCGGCCGCGCTGATCATCTTCGCCGCCGCCGGCCCGATCTGGAATCCGCGCACGCAGGCCGCCGGCAGCAAGGCGCCTTTGGTACTGCTGCTCGACGACAGCTGGAGCGCGGCCGCAAGTTGGGACGAGCGGATCAAGACCGCCGACGAGATGATCGCCAATGCCGATGCGGATCGCCGCGGCGTCGCGCTGGTGCCGCTCTCGGAGCCGAACCGCGACATCACCCTGATGCCGGCGGGTGCTGCGCGCGTGACGCTGCGCCAGCTCGCGCCCAAGCCATACACTGCCGAGCGCGCAGAGACGCTGCCGCTGCTGGATCGCTTCCTCAAAGCCACCGGCGATGCCGACATCGTCTGGCTGTCGGACGGCGTCGACCCCGGTCGCGGCAATGAGTTCGTCACTGGTCTCGCCAAGACCATTGGCGACCGCAGCTTGACGATCTTCGACGGCGGTACGTTGTCGCCGTTGGCGCTCGCGGGCGCCGAGAACGCCGCGGCCAAGATGACGGTCAAGGTGCTGCGGGCCGATCTCACGGTGCCGGGCGGCGTCGTCCGTGCGCTCGATGCCAAGGGCTCGCCGATCGCCGATGCACGTTTTGCCTTCGCGTCCGGTGCGCATGACACCGAGGCGAGCTTCGACCTGCCGGTCGAGCTGCGCAACGACATCACCCGGCTCGAAATCGCGAATGAACGTTCCGCTGGCGCGGTACAATTGCTCGACAAGCGCTGGCGGCGCCGTGCGGTGGGCATCGTCTCTGGTGCGACCAGCGATACCGCGCAGCCGCTGCTGGCGCCAACCTTTTACCTGACCCGCGCGCTCGCGCCCTTCGCCGATCTTCGTCTTGGCGACCGCGGCGCGCCGCAGCAGGTGATCGCCCAATTCCTGGACCAGAAGCTGCCGATGATCGTGATGGCCGATGTCGGCACATTGTCACCGGAGATCCGCGATCGCCTTAACGCCTGGATCGAGAATGGCGGCGTGCTGGTCCGCTTCGCCGGTCCCCGGCTCGCGCAGGGCGACGACGATCTCGTGCCTGTGAAGCTGCGCCGTGGCGGTCGCACCCTCGGCGGCAGCCTGACCTGGGAAAAGCCGCAGCATCTCGCCTCCTTCTCCGCCGACGGGCCGTTCGCAGGCCTCGCCGTGCCGAACGATGTCACCGTCAGCCGTCAGGTTCTGGCCGAGCCGGATGCCGTGCTTGCAACCAAGAGCTGGGCATCGCTCGAGGACGGCACCCCGCTCGTCACCGGCGAGCATCGCGGCAAGGGCGTCCTCAGCCTATTTCACGTCAGCGCCGACATGCGCTGGTCGGACCTGCCGATGTCAGGGACGATGGTCGAGATGCTCCGCCGCCTCGTCGATATGTCCGGCTACACCTCAAAGCCGGGCCCGGGACCCGCCGGCCAGGCTGCGAAAGCGACCGTCGCGCCGCTGCATATCCTCGATGGTTTCGGTGCGTTTGGGCCGCCACCATCCACCGCCAAGCCGCTGCCGGCCGATTTCAACGATCGCGCCTCGCTCGATCATCCACCCGGTTTCTACGGCCCCGCCGACGGACCCATCGCCGTGAACACGCTTGTACCCACCGATCGCATTGCTCCGCTCGACACTTCCAGCCTGCGCGCCAACCGCGCCAGCTACAGCAATGCCGAGCCGCGCGATCTCAGGGGCATCCTGCTCTCCACGGCGCTGCTGCTGTTCCTGATCGATGCCGTGATCGTCGCGCTGCTCGGTGGCACCCTGGCCACGCTGTTGCGGCGGCGCCCGGCAACGGCGGCGCTGCTGGCGGTCGCGATCATCAGTGGCATGGCACTGTGGGCGCCCTCGCCCGCCCGTGCCGACCAGGCCGCTGACGAGTTCGCCATGCGCGCGACGTCGCAGACCCGGCTTGCATACGTCGTCACCGGCAATGCCGATGTGGATTCGATCGTCAAGGCCGGCATGACCGGGCTGACGCTCTATCTCGCCCAGCGCACTGCGCTCGAGGCCGGCGACCCGATCGGCGTCGATCCGGCGCATGACGAGCTCGCCTTCTTCCCGCTGATCTACTGGCCGATCGTGCCCGGCGCGCCGAAGCCGCCGCAGGACGCGCTCAACAAGATCGACGCCTACATGAAGCAGGGCGGCACCGTGCTCTTCGATACCCGCGACGCGATCGAGGCCGGCCCCAGCGATAATGGCGCGGCGCAGACGCCAGCCATGCAGACGCTCCGTGACCTCCTCTCCTCGCTCGACGTGCCGGAGCTGGAGCCAGTGCCGCGCGAGCACGTGCTCACCAAGACGTTCTATCTGCTGCGCGACTTCCCGGGCCGCTTCACCACCGGCCAAACCTGGGTGGAGGCGCTGCCGAAGGAGGACGAGGACGAAAACAATGCGCGGCCGGCCCGCGGCGGCGACGGCGTCTCGCCGATCATCATCACCTCGAACGACCTCGCCGGCGCCTGGGCGATCCGCCCCGACGGCCAGGCCATGCTGCCACTGGTGCCGGGTGAGCCGCGGCAACGCGACTTCGCGTTCCGCGCCGGCGTCAACATCGTGATGTACACGCTGACCGGCAACTACAAGGCCGACCAGGTGCACGCGCCGGCGCTGATCGAACGGCTCGGGCAATAGGTTTCAAAACATGAATTACGGCATCGCGTTCACGCCCCTCGTCCCGCCGATCGTGCTCTGGCTCGCGCTCGGCGCGATCATCGTGATCGCGGCGGTGCTGCTGCTCGGCCGTTCGCGTGGCGCCGCCATCCGCGTCGCGGCGCTGGCTCTGATTGCGCTCGCGCTCGCCAACCCCTCCTTCACACGCGAGGACCGCGAGCCGCTGAGCTCGGTCGCCGCCGTCATCGTCGACAAGAGCCCGAGCCAGAATTTCGGCGACCGCAACAAGCAGACGGCGCAGGCGCAGGAAGCACTGGTCAACGAGCTGAAGAAGATCAAGGGGCTGGAGGTGCGCGTGGTCGACGCCGGCCAGGCCGACGGCGAGACTGACGGCACCCATCTGTTCAGCGCGCTGTCGTCGGCGCTGTCGGACGTGCCGGTCGATCGCGTCGCCGGCGCGTTCCTGATCACCGACGGCCGCGTCCACGACATTCCCGCCAACATGTCCGCGCTCGGCTTCCAGGCACCGCTGCAGGCGCTGATCACCGGGCAGCCGAACGAGCGCGACCGCCGCATCGCGATCACGGCTGCGCCGCGCTTCGGCATTGTCGGCCAGCCGCAGACCGTGACGTTCCGGCTCGATGACCAGGGCGTCAGCGGCGAACATGCCAAGGTGGTGATCCGCAGGGACGGCGAGGCGATCAGCGAGCGCGATCTCGTCAGCGGCCAGACCTCGAAGGTCGATATCGACATCAAGCATGAGGGGCCGAACATCGTCGAGATCGAGGCGGCGCCGCTCGCGGGCGAGTTGACGCCGGTCAACAACCGCGCCGTGGTTTCGATCGACGGCGTGCGCGACAAGCTGCGCGTGCTGCTCGTCTCTGGCGAGCCGCATTCGGGCGAACGGACCTGGCGCAATTTGTTGAAGTCGGACGCCAGCGTCGATCTCGTGCACTTCACGATCCTGCGGCCGCCGGAGAAGCAGGACGGCACGCCGATCAACGAATTGTCGCTGATCGCCTTCCCGACCCGTGAGCTGTTCCAGCAGAAGATCAACGAATTCCAGCTGATCATCTTCGACCGCTACGCCCGCCAGGGCGTGTTGCCGATCGCCTATTTCGACAACATCGCACGCTATGTCCGGAACGGCGGGGCGGTGCTGGTCTCGGCCGGACCGGACTACGCATCGAACACCAGCATCTGGCGCACACCGCTTGACTCCGTGCTGCCGGCCGAGCCGGTCGGCGTCACCGAGAAGCCGTTCTACGCGCACCTGTCCGATGCCGGCAAACGCCACCCCGTCACGCGCGGGCTCGAAGGCGCGAACTTCGAGCCGCCGCATTGGAGCCGCTTCTTCCGCACCGTCGATACCCGCAACGCGACCAGCCCGCCGGTCATGACCGGGGCCGACGGCAAGCCGCTGTTGTTGTTGTCGCGATACGGCGAGGGCCGTGTGGCGCTGCTGCTGTCCGACCACATCTGGCTATGGGCGCGCGGTTATGAGGGCGGCGGCCCGCATCTCGATCTGCTCAGGCGGATGTCGCACTGGCTCATGAAGCAGCCGGACTTGGATGAAGAAGCGCTGCGGTTGCAGGTGCAGGGCCACGATCTCGTGGTGATCAGGCAGACCATGGCCGACACCGTGCCACCGGTCACCGTGACCTCGCCATCGGGCGCGACGCGCGAGCTGACCTTGACCCAGGGTGAGCCGGGTGAATGGCGCGCCACCATGCCGGCCAACGAACTCGGTCTCTGGCAGGCCACTGACGGCACCTTGAAGGCGCTGATCAATGTCGGGCCGACCAATCCGAAGGAATTTTCCGAGGTCACTTCGACCACCGACACCTTGAAGCCGCTGGCTCAGGCGACCGGCGGCGATGCGCGCCGCGTCGCCGACGGCGCGAGCGTCGATATCCCGAGGATCGTCCCGGTGCACTCGTCCTCTGTGTTCCGTGGCGACGGCTGGATGGGCGTACGGATGCGCGATGCCAGCGTCGTCAAGGGCGTCGGCGTGCTGCCGATGTTCGCCGGCGTTATCGGCCTGTTGCTGCTGCTCGGCGCCTTCGCCGCGACCTGGCTGCGCGAGGGGCGTTAGGGCACGGCCTGCTTACCGCGCGAAATCCCAATCCGGCCGGATGGCGCCGGAGACGCCTTCGAAGGCGCCGTCGACGAGTTCGGCGACCAGCAGGCGATTGTAGTCGACCGGGCCGGGCATGATCGCCCTTCCCTTCTCGACCTTCTGGAAGCCGACGCGGTTGTAATAGGCGAAATCACCGACCAGCAGGATCAGGCGATGACCCTTCGCCTTGGCGTCCGCAATGGAGCGTTCCAGCAAGGTCCGGCCGATGCCGTGCTTGCGGAACGGCGGCTCGACCGTGAGCGGTCCAAGCATCAGCGCCTTGGTGTCGCCGACACAGACCGGCAGCTGCCTGACCGAGCCGACCAGCAAGGTGCCGATATGCGCGGTGAAGGACAGGTCGAGCAGATGATCGACATGCTCGCGCAAACGATAGGCGCTGAGCACGAAGCGGCCGGGCCCGAAGGTCCGCTCATGCAGCCGTTCGATCGCCTGCGCGTCCGACGGCTTTTCGGGTTCGATGGTGATGGAGAGATCGCTCATGATTGGGCGCGGATTAGCATTTGCCGGTGGTGCGGTCCATCGCGCCGTGATCCGGGAAAGCCTGGATCAGCGGCCGACCGGCGGCTGCGACAGATAGGCCAGCAGCTTCATCTCCCGCCGGCCCCGCGTCACGGTATCGAGCACCAGCCCCGACGAGAGCGACAGCAGCGCCACGATCATCAGGCCCATCGACAGCACCGCGGTCGGCAGCCGCGGAACCAGCCCGGTCTCAAGGAAGGTAACGAAGATCGGGACCGCAAAGCCGATCGAGATCAGCGCCAGAAAGATCCCGATCGCGGCGAAAAAGCGCAGCGGCTTCTCGGAACGATAGAGCTTCAGGATAGTGTTGAGGATGCGAAAGCCGTCGCGCCAGGTGTTGAGCTTGCTGACCGAGCCCTCGGGCCGCGCGTAATACGGCGTCGCGATCTCAGCGACCGGGAGCGCCAGTTCCAGCGCATGGACGGTGAGCTCGGTTTCGATTTCGAAACCGTCCGACAGCACCGGGAAGGATTTGACGAAGCGGCGCGAGAACACGCGGTAGCCGGATAGAATATCCTTGAACGCCTGCCCGAACACCTCGGCCAAAAACCGCGTCAGCATCCAGTTGCCGGTGCGGTGGCCCATCCGGTAGGCGGCCTGCTCCTGGTCGACCCTTAAGCCGACGACCATGTCGAGATGCTCGTCGAGCAGCCGCCCGATCATGCGTGGCGCGCTCGGCGCGTCATAGGTGGCGTCGCCATCGACCAGCACATAGACGTCGGCATCGATGTCGGCGAACATGCGCCGGACCACATGACCCTTGCCCTGCCGCCGCTCGCTGCGCACCTCGGCGCCGGCCGCGCGCGCGACCGCGATGGTGCGGTCCTTGGAATTGTTGTCGTAGACGTAAACGCTCGCCGTCGGCAACGCCTGCTTGAATCCCTTGACGACGGCGGCGACGGCCGCCTCCTCGTTGTAGCAAGGCACCAGAACGGCAATGCGCAGCGATGACGGGTTCATGGGCCCAGACTGCAGCCTATTCGGTGCAAAAAGTCATAACACGGTCGGCGAGCGGCGCTCATGGTGACCGCCAGGTCGGGATGAGCTTAACGCCGTGTAGCACTTCCGCGATCCGCAACCGAGTGCCGAACGTGGTGTCCTCCGGCAGCGCATCGGCGGCGAAAAAGCCCGTCGCGACGATCTCGCGGTTGGGCGCAGGCGGATGATCCTGGGTAAACGCGGTGATAACGAACACCGCGACATGGTCGCGCCGGGAGACGTGGCTGTTGAGGAAGATGCCGTGCAGATCAGGCTCGGCCGTCAGCACGATGCGTCCCTCCTCGACCAGCTCGCGCTGCAGCGCCTCGCCAAACGTCTCGCCGACCTCGACCCCGCCGCCCGGCAGATGCCAGCCGGCGACATAGCTGTGCTTGACCAGGAACACGCGGCTCTCGGCATCGAGCACGACGCCGCGGACGCCGAGCGTCATGCCGCGGGCAAAGCGCCAATAGAGGTGGAAGGCGCGCCGCAACCAGGGCTCGAACTTCACGCGCAACCCGCTCAAGCCTGCCGCCATACGTCCAGCTTTCGTTAACCTTGCGCTCGCGCGCCCGCCTTGCCAATACAAGGCTCCAGTCAAGGAACATCATGTCATGACCGCCCGGCCCGCAAGCGCCGATTGTCTGCCGGGAGCCTTGTGATGGCGGCGTTCACGCTCGCGCATCTGTCCGATCCACATTTGCCGCCGCTGCCCGAGCCGAGCCTTTCCGAGCTCATGGGCAAGCGCGCGTTCGGCTATCTGAACTGGACCCGCAACCGTCACAAGGTGCATCGCCGCGACGTGCTCGACCTCCTGGTGTCCGACCTGCGGGCGCAGGTACCGGACCATATCGCCGTGACCGGCGACCTCGTCAATCTGGCGCTCGAAGCCGAGTTCGCGCCCGCTCAGGCCTGGCTCGAGAGCCTGGGCCCACCGGATCAGGTCACCGCGATTCCCGGCAATCACGATGCTTATGTGCGTGCGACCCGCCATCGCTTCGCCGAGAGCTTTGCGAGCTACATCGAAGGCGATGGCCACCTGCCCGGCCAGCCGATTTTTCCCGTCTTGCGGCGTCGCGGGCCGCTGGCGCTGATCAGCCTATCCTCCGGCATCCCGACGCCGCCCTTGATGGCGACCGGCACCCTCGGCCAGGACCAGCTCGCGGCACTGGAGCGCCTTCTGACCGGGCTCGCCACGGCTGATGCCTTCCGCGTGCTGCTGGTGCATCATCCGCTGCGCTCGACCTCGCATATCAAGCGGCTGACCGACGCGCCGGAGCTGATCGCGCTGCTCAAGCGCCATGGCGTCGAACTCGTGCTGCACGGCCACGATCACGTCCACTCCACCATCTGGATCGACGGCCCAGAGCGGCAGATTCCCGTCGTCGGCGTGCCCTCGGCCTCGGCGGTGGCGCATGGTCATCATCCAGCCGCGGCCTACAACCTGTTCGCCATTCGCCGCGACGGCAATGGCTGGCGCTGCGACCAGACCGTGCGCGCGGTCAACGATGCGCTGCGGGTGCGCGAGATCCGGCAAGTCCGGCTGTTCTGATCAGAGCTGATACAACGCGGCATAGAGCGCGACGCCGAACAGCGCCAGCGCGCCGACAATGAAGCCGAGCAGGAACAGCAGCAGCCCGCGGCCACGCCG
>NZ_JBARGP010000309.1:0-5708 GCF_049798375.1 Bradyrhizobium sp. | reverse complement strand
CTCGATTATTTCGAGCAATCCGGCATCACCAAGCTGTTCATGGTGCCGGCCGCGATGCAGTTCGTGGTTCGCCTGCCCCGCGCGCGGCAGGTCGACTTCTCCAGGCTGAAATACATGCTCTATGGCGCATCGCCGATCCCGGCCGCCCTGCTGAAGGAATGCATCGAGGTCTTCAAATGCGGCTTCGTGCAGATGTACGGCATGACCGAGACCACCGGCACCATCGTCGCCTTGCCGCCGGAAGATCATGTCGAAGGCCTGGAGCGCATGCGTTCGGCCGGCAAGCCGCTGCCTGGCGTGGAGGTCGCGATCCTCGATCCGAACGGCAACAAACTCCCGCCGCGTGAGGTCGGCGAGATCGCCACCCGCTCGGGCTCCAACATGGTCGGCTACTGGAATCTGCCGGACGCGACCGCACGCACCTTGGCTGCGGACGGCTGGCTGCGTACCGGCGATGCCGGCTACATGGATGAGGATGGCTACGTCTACATCCACGACCGCATCAAGGACATGATCATCTCCGGCGGCGAGAACATCTATCCCGCCGAGGTCGAGAGCGCGTTGTGCGACCACCCGGATGTCGCCGAAGCCGCCGTAATCGGCGTCCCCGACGACAAATGGGGCGAAGCGGTCAAGGCGGTCGTCGCGCTCAAGCCCGGCAAGGCTGTAACCGAGACAGAGATCATTAACTTTCTCCGCACGCGCATCGCCGGCTTCAAGACGCCCAAGAGCGTGGATTTCGTCGCCGCGCTGCCGCGCAATCCCTCGGGAAAGATCCTGCGCCGCAACCTGCGCGATCCCTATTGGAGCGGCAAAGAGCGACAGGTGAACTGAACGGCCGCAGATATCACTGGATTGGGCCGCTGGTGCATCGGCGAGGCTCGCTCGACCGTGCTTGTACGGGGGTTCGTAAGCGGATCCCGACCTCTGCGTCGATCAACTCGAAGTCGCGCAGCAGGCGCGGTGCGCGCGATTTACGGCAGCGCGCTCCGCGCTAACGCAATGTTCGGATAACCGCGGTACGTGCAAGAGCGGCCGTAATCCGGAATTGTCATGCGCGTCATCTCCTGTCTCGTTTCCGAACACAATCCTTGGCTCGTCTTGCTTGCAGCGATCGTGTGCATCATCGGCTGCACGGTCTCGGTTCGGCTGCTCGAACGCGCGCGACGGACGGACGGGTTGCAGCGGGTCGGCTGGGTGCTTCAGACCGCCCTGGTTGGCGGCTCGTCGGTCTGGTGCACGCATTTCGTGGCGATTCTCGCCTACGATCCGGACACCCCGGTGGCGTTCGACCCGATCCTGACGATCGCCTCGTTGGCCATCGCGATCTTCGGTTTCGCCATCGGCTTCGGCCTGACCGCGGCCAAGCCGGACCGCGACATGACGTTGCTGTCCGGTACGATCGTCGGCAGCGCGGTATCGGCCATGCACTACGTCGGCATGATGGCCTATCACATCAGCGGCATCGTGACCTGGGACGCCAGCTATGTCGGCGCCTCTGTGATCTGCTGCGCCGTGCTGGCCATCGTCGCCCTTTACTTCAGCACCCAGATCGACAAGCCCAAATTTCAACACGCGACCATCCTGTTCTTCGCGCTGGCGATCATCTCCCTGCATTTCACCGGCATGGCGGCGGTCTCGGTGGTGCCGCTCGCATCCGGCGACAGCAGTGAGCTCGTGATGCACGCCATGGCGGTCGCGGTCGCCAGCGTCTCGCTGTTCGTGGTCGGCACCGGCGTCGCCAGCTACATGACCGATGCACGCTTCCGTAACGAGACGACACAGCGTCTGCAGCAGATGGCGCTGACCGACCCGCTCACCGGCCTCGCCAATCGCAAGAGCTTTGCCGGTCATCTCGAAAGCGAACGGCTGCGCACGCAGAAAGGCTCCGGCCGTCTCGCCGTCATCATCATCAATCTTGACCGCTTCAAGGAGATTAATGATTTCGGAGGATATCGGGCCGGCGACCAGGCGTTGAAGATCGTCTCCGGCCGGATCGAGCAGTGCATCGGAGCCGAGGGCTTTACCGCCCGGATCGGTGGTGACGAATTCGCTGCGTTCAAGCAGGTCCGCGCGCAAAGCGATCTGCTTTCCCTGCTGCAACGGCTTGAAGCGACGCTGTTCCAACCGCTGCAGATCGGCGAGTTGACGATCGAGTCCGGCGCCAGCATCGGCGTGGCCGTATTTCCCGACGACGCAACCACCTCGGAGGCGCTCGTTGGCAACGCCAACCTCGCGATGGATCGCGCCAAATCCGATCCGTCGAAAGCCGTCTGCTTCTACGAGAGCAAGCTCGACGATGCGGTCCGCCAGCGCCAGATCCTGTCGCGCGAACTCGACCGCGCGGTCGAACTCAACCAGCTCGAATTGTATTTCCAGGTCCAGGTGTCGATCCCGGAATCGACCATCTGCGGCTACGAGGTGCTGCTGCGCTGGCAGCATCCGCAGCGCGGGCTGGTGCCGCCGCTGGAATTCATCTCGCTCGCCGAGGAGACCGGCTCGATCATCCAGATCGGCGAATGGGTGCTCCGCGAATCCTGCCGCCGCGCGGCGGCCTGGACGACGCCGCATCGGATCTCGGTCAACCTGTCGCCGGTCCAGCTCGGGCAATCCGATCTGCCGCGGCGGATCCATCAGATCCTTTTGGAGACCGGCCTGCCGCCGTCGCGTCTGGAGCTCGAGATCACCGAAAGCGCGCTCATCAACGACAAGAACACCGCGCTGCACATGCTGCGCCAGATCAAGGCGCTCGGCGTCACGATCTCGCTCGACGATTTCGGCACCGGCTATTCCTCTTTCGAGACTCTTCGCGCCTACCCGTTCGACAAGATCAAGCTCGACCGCCTGTTCATGACGGAGGTCGAGACCAGCCCGCAATCGCTGGCCGTGATGCGGGCCGTGCTCGCGCTCGGCAAGAGCATGGGCGTGCCGATCCTGGCCGAGGGTGTCGAAAACCAGACGCAGCTCGACATCCTGCAGAGCGAAGGATGCGACGAAGCCCAGGGCTATCTGCTGGGCCGGCCGCAGCCCCACGACAAGGTGTTCCACCCCGACGGCGCGCCGTTGCAGCTACCGCTTGCGCAGCCTGCGGCTCCAACGCGCCGACGCGATGTCGCCTAGCGTTTGCCCGCGCCCATATAGCCGAACAGGAAGCCTGCCACTTTCCGCATCTGGATCTCCTCGCTGCCCTCGGTGATGCGGTAGCGGCGGTGATGGCGGTAGATGTGCTCGAACGGCTTGTGCCGTGAATAACCCATGCCGCCATGGACCTGGATGGCGCGGTCGGCCGCCTCGCAGCACAGCCGGTTGGCCCAGTAGTTACACATCGAGACCTTGTCCGACAGCGTATGCTCGACCTGCGGCTGGGTGAGCTGATCCATCTCCCAGGCGGTCTTGCGGATCAGCAGCCGCAGCATCTCGGCTTGCGTCGCAAGCTCCACCAGCGGCCACTGGATCGCCTGGTTCTCGGCCAGCGCCTTGCCGAACGGTTTGCGCTCACGCGCGTAGTTCACGCTCTCATTGATGCAGAACACCGCGGCGCCGAGCGAGCTCGCGGCTTGGCGGATGCGGTTCTCGTGCACGAAGCACTGCGCTAGCGACAGCCCGCGGCCGACTTCTCCGAACAGCGCGTCGTCCGGCACGAACACATCCGTAAAGCTGACGCGCGGATGATCGGTCGGCATGTTGAAGGTCCACATATACTCCTCGACCTTCACACCATCGCTCTTCGCCGGCACCAGGAAGCAGGTGATGCCGCGCGCGTCGCCGTCATTGCCATCCGTGCGCGCGAACAGCGCGCAATGGGTGGCGACATGCATGCCGGTCGTCCACATCTTCTCGCCGTTGATCAGCCAGCCCTTGACGTTGTCGCGCGTGGCCGGCACCGCCTTGGTTTCCATATGCGTCGCGTCCGAGCCGTGATGCGGCTCGGTGAGACCGAAGGTGATGCGGTATTTGCCGGTGATCGAGCCGTCGATCATCGCCTTCTGTTCGTCGGTGCCGTAGCGATCGAGCATGGTGACGATGGGCAAATTGCCGACGATCGAATGCTCGTTCTGCAGATCATTATGCAGGCCGAGGCCCTTGGCGGCGAAATACTCCCGGATCACGGCCATCCACAGGTTGGTGCCGTCCTTGCCGCCGTAACGCTTCGGGATCGCAAAGCGCAGATGCCCGGCCGCGTCGGCGCGGTCCTTGGCCTTGCGTAGCAGCTTCTCCCATTCATGCCGCGGCAGGCCGCCATTGTCGAAGTCGGTGCGCGCCCATTCGCGACGATGGTCGAAGAAGCGGATGTTGTCATCCGCCTGCTCCAGCGGCTTGATCTCGGCTTCGATGAAGCGGTCGAGCTCGTCGAGATAGGCTGTGAGCTCCTTGGGCAGCGAAAAATCCACGGCGTTTCTCCCAGATCGTTATTGTCGTTGTTCTGACAGCGGTGCTGCGCTCGTGGCGCTCGGCCCGCTTGCGTATTTGGATGACCACGGAAGCTGCGTCCGCGCTAAGGTCGTCGACGAGCACACACAAGAATCCCGGAGGATGCGTCGATGGAGCTGAAATTCTCGAAAGTCACCCGCAAGGGGCCGATCACGATCGTCACCTTGGCGCGGCCCGAGGTCTACAACGCGCTGCACATCGAGGCGCATTTCGAACTCAACAAGGTGTTCGACGACTTCGCCGCCGACCCCGAGCAATGGGTCGCCATCGTCACCGGCGAAGGCGACAAGGCGTTCTGCGCCGGCAACGATCTGAAATGGCAGGCAGCCGGCGGCAAGCGCGGCTGGGACAAGGGCGGCTTCGCCGGCCTCACCTCGCGCTTCGACTGCGACAAGCCGATCATCGCCGCCGTCAACGGCGTCGCGATGGGCGGCGGCTTCGAGATCGCGCTGGCCTGCGACCTCATCATTGCCGCGGAGAATGCCACCTTCGCATTGCCCGAGCCGCGCGTCGGGCTTGCGGCGCTGGCCGGCGGCCTGCAGCGGCTGCCGCGACAGATCGGCATGAAGCGTGCGATGGGCATGATCCTCACGGCACGCCACGTCAGCGCCAAGGAGGGCCTTGAGCTCGGCTTCGTCAATGAAGTGGTGCCGCAGGGCCAAGCGCTGGCCGCGGCGGAGCGCTGGGCCGAGACCATCACCAAGAACTCGCCGATGTCGATCCGCGCCTCCAAGCAGGCGATCCGCATGGGCATGGCAGTGTCGCTGGAGCAGGCCATCACCGAACAGCGCGACTACCCGGCCGTGCAGGCCATGGCGGCCTCGCAGGACTACATCGAGGGACCGAAAGCGTTTTCCGAGAAGCGCCCGCCGAAGTGGCTGGGGAAATAAGCTCTCACGGCCGTCATTGCGAGGAGCGTCAGCGACGAAGCAATCCAGGCTGGTTCCGCGGAGAGATTCTGGATTGCTTCGCTTCGCTCGCAATGACGGCGGAGAGCTAGGCATCGTCACCGCCCCTCACTGACTCGCGCTTATACGACGCGTAGTTCGGCTGGTCCACGGCGAGCTTGTCGAGCGTGGTTTGCCAGAGATGCTCCCTCACGCCGGGCGTGCTGAGATCGAGAGCCCCGTTTGCGAGCTTCTCAGCGAGCTCGCGGTTCAACTCGAACAATGAACCTGTGCTGCCGAGCAGCGCCCTCAGCCGCGCCTCCTCCGCTGCATCGCTCGCTTCCGCCTGGGTCAACTGTCGGACCACCAAGTCGAGCGCATTAATACCGA
>NZ_JBARGP010000308.1:0-2307 GCF_049798375.1 Bradyrhizobium sp. | reverse complement strand
TGCTTGAGATCGGTGGTGAAATCGAGCCGCCTGGTCTTGACGTTGGACTCCACCAGCGCGTCGAGGCCGGGCTCGAAGATCGGGATTTCACCACGGTGCAATGCGGCGATCTTGGCTCCATCCTTGTCGACGCATGTGACCTGGTGGCCGAAATCCGCAAAACAGGCGCCGGATACCAGCCCGACATAGCCCGTGCCAATCATGGCAATTCGCATGAAACCCGATCCTCTATGGTTAACAGTCCGCTCTTAATGCATTTGCGGACGGAGGGGAATTTAGAAAACGGCATGACATTTGGATGACCATAAGGAGTTTGCAACAGCTCTCGTCGAAAATGCGCCGGAGAGGGACAGCATGACCGCAAACGGCACATCAGTGGCGACCGACCGCGTCGACTGGGTCGACTATGCCAAGGGCATCTGCATCGTCATGGTAGTGATGATGCATTCGGTGCTGGGCGTCGAGCTTGCGGCCGGCGAGCGGGGCTTCATGCATCTGGTCGTGGCCTTCGCAAAGCCGTTCCGGATGCCGGACTTCTTCCTGATCTCGGGGCTGTTCCTGCCGCTGGTGATCGATCGTGACTGGCGCACCTATCTCGACCGCAAGGTGGTCCACTTCGCCTATTTCTATGTGCTGTGGGTCACGATCCAGTTCGGCTTCAAGGCGCCCGCCTTCGCCGCCGAGACCAGCTGGCAGCATGCCGGCTATCTGTATCTGGAATCCCTCATCGAGCCGTTCGGCACGCTGTGGTTCATCTATCTGCTGCCGATCTTCTTCGTCGTCATCAAACTGACGCGCAGGCTGCCTTCTCCGTTGATTCTGGCCATCGCAGCGACCCTCGAAGCCGCGCATATCGTCACCGGCTGGACCGTGATCGACGAGTTCTGCAATCGCTTCGTCTACATCTACAGCGGTTATCTGTTCGCCGATTATGTGTTCGCGCTGTCGAATGGCGCACGCGCGCGGCCGCCGTTGGCGATTGCGGGGCTGATCGCGTGGGCGCTGGTCAATGCCGCTCTCGTCGCGCTGGGCTTCAGCGAATGGCCCGGCATCTCGCTGGCGCTCGGACTTGCCGGCGCCTGCGCGATCATCACGATCGGCACCCTGCTGGCGCGGGCGCAACTGCTCAACGGCCTGCGCTTCTGCGGCGAGCATTCGATCGTGATCTATCTCGCCTTCTTCCTGCCGATGGCGGCGACACGCACGCTGCTGCTCAAGACCGGCATCATTTCCGATATCGGCACCGTGTCGCTGATCGTGACCATTGTGGGCGTGTTCGGCGCGCTTGCGATCTGGCGAGCGGCGCTCGCCATGCGCGCCAATTTCCTGTTCGAGCGCCCGGCGGTGTTCTGGATCGCGCCGAAGAAGCAGCAGCCCGCGCTGCAGGCAGCGGAATAGCCCCTCGATTTGAGTGGGGAACGGGGCAGAATCTCCCGTTCCCAGGCTGTCATTCGGGGCCAAAAATTCCTAAATTGCCCCCATGCCCAAAGCCCCCCAGCAAGCCGCCACCGAGCCCGCAACCCCTGTGCCTGCCGCTGTCCAAGGCGCCAGGAAGGGCGACCATATTTTCTTGGTCGACGGCTCCTCCTACATTTTCCGCGCCTATCACGCGCTACCGCCGCTGAACCGCAAATCCGACGGCTTGAATGTCAATGCCGTGCTCGGCTTCTGCAACATGCTGTGGAAGCTGCTGCGCGATATGCCACAGGACGACCGGCCGACCCACCTGGCCATCGTGTTCGACAAGTCGGAAGTCACGTTCCGCAACAAGATCTATCCGGATTACAAGGCGCACCGGCCGCCGGCGCCCGACGATCTGATCCCGCAATTCCCGCTGATCCGGCAGGCCGTGCATGCATTCGACCTGCCCTGCCTGGAGCAGTCCGGCTTCGAGGCCGACGATCTGATCGCGACCTATGCCCGGCTCGCCTGCGAGCGCGGCGCCAGCGCCACCATCGTCTCCTCCGACAAGGATCTGATGCAGCTCGTCACCGATTGCGTGACCATGTACGACACCATGAAGGATCGCCGCATCGGAATTCCAGAAGTGTTCGAGAAGTTCGGCGTGTCGCCGGACAAGGTGGTCGAAGTCCAGGCGCTGGCCGGCGATTCCACCGACAACGTGCCCGGCGTGCCCGGCATCGGCATCAAGACCGCGGCGCAGCTGATCACCGAATATGGCGATCTCGAAGGCTTGCTGGCGCGGGCCACCGAGATCAAGCAGCCGAAGCGGCGTGAGGCCTTGATCGAGAACGCCGAGAAGGCGCGGATCTCGCGCCAGCTGGTGCTGCTCGACGACAAGGTCGC
>NZ_JBARGP010000307.1:0-3410 GCF_049798375.1 Bradyrhizobium sp. | reverse complement strand
CGCGGACAATGCCGACCAGCGTCTGACCGATAAAGGCGCAGCACTCGGCTGCGTCGGTTCACTCAGAAGTCAGCACCATCGCGCAAAGATGGATGCGCTCAATGGAGCGAAAGCTTTGGCTAAGTCGGTGGCCATCACGCCGAATGAGGCCGCCAAGCACGGACTGGCGTTGAACAAGGACGGCCAGCGCCGGTCAGCGTTCGAACTCCTGGCATATCCGGACATCGGTTGGGAGCAGGTGCGAGCGATATGGCCCGAGCTCGGCGCGTTCGATGCCGGTATCGCGGCGCACCTGGAGATCGATGCCAAATACGATGTGTACCTGAAACGGCAGAACGCGGATGTCGATGCCTTTCGCCGCGACGAGGGCATGGTGCTCGGTGATATCGATTACGCGGAGGTGCCGGGCCTCTCCAACGAGGCTCGTGCCAAGCTGACCGCAGCCAAGCCGTGGACGGTCGGTCAGGCTGGTCGTATCGACGGCATGACGCCGGCGGCGCTCGGAATCCTCGCGGCCTATCTGCGGCGCGAGGCGCGGCGGAAGTCGGCGACCGCATGAGGCGTTTCACGTGAAACCAGCCGATCGTTCTTCTGCACCCCCTGGCCTCGCCGCCGACAGAGCCGCGGCGCTCGCGCTGACCCCCGTTTCACGTGAAACGGCTGAGCGCCTCGATCGCTACGTCGCATTGTTAGAGGCGTGGCAGGCAAAGACCAACCTCGTCGCGCCATCAACTCTGCCGCAGCTCTGGACCCGTCACATCGCGGACTCGCTCCAGCTTCTCGCGCTCAAGCCAGATGCGAAAATCTGGATCGATCTTGGCAGCGGCGGCGGCTTTCCCGGCGTGGTGCTCGCCTGCGCTCTGACCGAGGCGCCGGGTGCCCAGATCCATCTTGTCGAGCGCATCGCCAAGAAAGCCGCGTTCCTGCGCGAAGCTATTCGCGTCACGGCGGCACCTGGCGTCGTGCATTTGTCGGAGATCGAGGATATCGTGGAGAAGTGGACGGGGCGAGTCGATTGCATCACTGCGCGCGCGCTGGCTCCATTACACCAGCTCATTGGCTTCGTTGAGCCCTTGGTTAACAAAGGTACAACGGCGCTATTTCTGAAGGGCCAAGATGTAGAAGCGGAATTGACCGAATCTACTAAATATTGGAACATCAGGCACAAGCTTCATCCCAGCCGAACGGGCGGACAAGGCTGGATCGTCGAGATCGATCAGATCGCGCGACGTTCATGAATTCCGCGACACAGGCGATGACGACCGATGACCGTGATTGATCAGGTTTATCAAGAGGATAGGGCCCCGCACATGGACGGCCATCCGCGCATCCTGGCGCTCGCCAACCAGAAGGGCGGGGTCGGCAAGACCACGACTGCGATCAACCTCGGCACCGCACTGGCCGCGATCGGCGAGCGCGTGCTGATCATCGACCTCGATCCGCAGGGCAACGCCTCGACCGGGCTCGGTATCGATCGCCACAACCGCAACTGCTCGACCTACGACGTCCTGATCGGCGAGGCGTCCTTGCGCGACGCCGTGGTGCCGACCGCGGTGCCGCGTTTGCACATCGCCTCCTCGACCATGGATCTGTCGGGTCTCGAGCTCGAGCTCGGCTCGTCGGCCAATCGCGCCTTCCGGCTGCGCGACGCCATCGCCAGCCTTAACAACAACGTCTCGCCCGAGAACGACTATACCTATGTGCTGGTCGACTGCCCGCCGTCGCTCAACCTGCTGACCGTCAACGCGATGGCGGCGGCGGATGCGATCCTGGTGCCGCTGCAGTGTGAGTTCTTCGCGCTCGAGGGTCTATCGCAGCTGCTGCAGACGGTCGAGCAGGTGCGCTCGACTCTGAACCCGAACCTGTCGATCCACGGCATCGTGCTGACCATGTTCGACTCGCGCAACAACCTCTCGAACCAGGTTGTCGCCGACGTCCGTCAGTTCATGGGATCGAAGGTCTACAACACCATGATCCCGCGCAACGTCCGCATCTCCGAGGCGCCGTCCTACGGCAAGCCGGTGCTGGTCTATGATTTGAAGTGCGTCGGCAGCGAGGCCTATCTCAAGCTCGCCACCGAGGTGATTCAGCGCGAGCGCGAGCTCAAGCCGCATTGATCTGCTGCACAGGTCCAGACCGGCCGCGTGATGCGGGTTCGGTCCTTTCAGTGGCATAACATCGATTGTGTCGTTCGCATCTCGGGTTCGCTGATGTGCCTGCGCCCGAATCGACGACAACGAGAGGAGCGGCGTTTCAGTGAATCCAAGGGAGAAGGCGATGGCCGATGAATCGCGCTCGCGACTGGGCCGCGGTCTTGCAAGTCTGATCGGCGATGTCGGGCGCGAGGCGGGTGCACCGCCGGAGCGGCCGCGTTCGCAGCGCAAGGTGCCGATCGAATTCCTCAAGCCCAACCCGCGCAATCCGCGTCGCACCTTCTCTGATACCGAGCTCGGCGAGCTCACCGACTCGATCAAGCAGCATGGCGTGATCCAACCGATCGTGGTGCGACCGGTGAAGGGCGCACAGGACCGTTATGAGATCATCGCCGGTGAACGGCGTTGGCGCGCGTCGCAGGCGGCCGGCCTGCATGAAGTGCCGATCGTCCCGATCGATGTCAGCGACAGTGACGCGCTCGAGCTTGCGATCATCGAGAACGTCCAGCGCGAAGACCTCAACGCGATGGAGGAGGCGCAGGGCTATCACGCGCTCGGCAACGAGTTTAAGCGCAGCCAGGAAGACATCGCCAAGATCGTCGGCAAGAGCCGCAGCCACGTCGCCAACATGATGCGGCTGACCAAGCTGCCGGCGGAAGTGCAAGGCTTCATCGCGGCCGGCCAGCTGTCGGCCGGCCATGCGCGCGCGCTGATCAATCTGCCGGATCCGTTGGCGGCGGCGAAGCGCATCGTCAAGGAAGGGCTGAACGTCCGCCAGACCGAGGCGCTCGCGCACGACGAGGGCGTGCCGGAGCGCAAGCCGCAGAAGCCGCGCACCGGCAGCGCGCCGAAGGAGACAAAGGACGCCGACACCATCGCGTTGGAGAAGCGGGTCAGCGACGCGCTCGGCCTGACCGTCACCATCAGCCATCGCGATCCCGGCGGCACGGTGCAGATCAGCTATCGCAACCTCGAGCAGCTCGACGAGGTCACGCGCCGGCTGGAGAACGGTTAGTTGTTAGTTAGGCTTTGCGGCGCGCTCGCTGCAACCTCGCCCCGCTCTTGTCCGCCATAGCTCGAAGAGCGACGGCGGATGCGGGGAGATCACCCACGCCGCCGCGCCGCGACCGCGATCGACAGCAGGGTGCGTTGCGCGATCGCGGCCGCCAGCGACGGCTGCTTGCGCATGTCCAGCGCCGCAGTGGCGAGCTGATCGATGATCGGCACCAGCCGCGCCGGCGAGAGGTTGCGCAGCGC
>NZ_JBARGP010000306.1:0-8795 GCF_049798375.1 Bradyrhizobium sp. | reverse complement strand
CGCACCTCGCGCAGATAGGTCGGCAGGAAGGTGGTCAGCGCGGCATAGCCGCCATGGGCGCCGGTCCCGAACAGGCCGCCGACCAGGGTCGCGCGCAGCGTCTCGGGGCGGAAGACGCCGGCGAGCGTGCCGAGAAACGGCGCCGGCGCGCCCTTCGTTGCGCGCTTCGGCTCCTCGATGCCGCGCCGGATGTAGAGGATCAAAAGCGCCGGCAACAGGCCCACAGCGAACAGGATCCGCCAGCCGATATCATTTGGCGCGTAGGTGAAGACGATGGCGGAGAGCAGCACCGCCGCGCCCCAGCCGACCGCCCAGGCGCTCTGCACCGCGCCTAGCGCACGGCCGCGATGGTCGGGACGGATGATCTCGGCCATCAGCACCGCGCCGCAGGCCCACTCGGCGCCGAAGCCGAGGCCCTGGATTGCCTTCAGCGCCACGAGCTGATTGTAGCTGGTGACGAAGGCAGAGGCGAACGTCGCCAGCGCAAAAGTCGCGACGGTGATCTGCAGCGCGTTGACCCGTCCGTAACGGTCGCCGAGCGCTCCGCCGAGCCAGCCGCCGAATGCGCCGAAGAACAGCGTGATCGATCCGAGCAGGCCTGCCTCGGACTTATTGATGCCGAACGCTGCGATCAGCGCCGGGATCGCGAGGCTGAACATCTGCACATCGAGCGCATCGAGCGCCCAGCCGCCGAACGACGCCCAGAAGGTTCGCCGCTCCAGCGGTGCCGAGTCCGCGTACCAGCCTGCCATCGTCCCATCCCCACGATTGTTGTGTCGAGACTCGCCCGGTCGCTCCGAAAGGACGGCGGCGATTTCATTTAGTCATCTATATGACTCGATCGAACATGACGCGTCAAGATTGGGAAGGAACCGAAAGCGGGTGATAGCAGCGAGCGCGCGTTCGGCGGAACCGAGCGCTCATCCGCGGAGTTCTTCGAAGAGCAAACCTGTCCGATGGAAGGTGGACCATGACGAGCGCCCAGCAACAGCCCGATGGCGACCAGCTCAAGCCCAATGATTTTCCGGTGCAGGCTGAAAAGGACAAGATCACGCGACGGGACGGCGAGCCGGTCGCGAAAACCGAAAGCGATGAAATGGCCAAGGAGATCGCCGAGCGGCTCAATTGCGACGAGCATCGCCGCGAGGAGGATCGCTGGTCGGCTTGAGAAACACCACCTGCGACGTCGCGCGCGGGCGGGATAAGATCAATTCGGAATCGCCGGCTGGGCCTGTTTGGGACCGGCTGGCTTGGGCTCGACGATCAGCTTCGGATCGGTCGGCAGCACTTTCGCGCCGGCCGCGCGCGCGACCTGGCCGGTGGTTGATAGACGCGCCTGCGCGGTCGGCTTGATCTCGGGACTGTGCCAGCGATCGCGCACGAGGAAGATGAGAGTCGTGACGCAGATCGCCGCAACCACGACCGCGATCATCACCGGTACGGCTCGATGGTTTTGTTTGAGTGCCTCGCTCATCGTCCGGCCTCCTCCGTGTCGGGAAGTTAACTCAACCGGTCAGCCTGCGGTTCCGACATAAAGGAACCCGAAGCTGTTGTAGGTTGCCGACGTGTGGCCTCAGGATGGTCGAGTCTTCGGAAGAAAAGAGGCGGCTTGGTGCTGCGACCGAAACCGCCTCGTTCATCTCATCGGAGTATCAGCTCAGGACGGGGCGGCGCGTCAATCCTTGGCGCGCTCGACATAGGTGCCGTCTTCGGTCAGGACCACGATGCGGGTCCCGGCCGCGACGTGCGGCGGCACGCCGGTGCGCAGGCCGTTGGACAGCATGGCCGGCTTGTAGGAGGACGATGCGGTCTGGCCCTTGGTAACCGGCTCGGTATCGACGACCTCGAGCGTGACGCGCGCCGGCAATGTGATCGACACCGGGGTGGTGTCGTGCATCGACAGCTTCACCGTCATGTTCTCCTGCAGATAGACGGACGAGGTGCCGATGACGTCCTTTGGCACCTGGACTTGGTCGAAGCTCTCCGGATTCATGAAATGGAAGCCGTCCGGATCTTCATAGAGGAAGGTGTAATTGCGCTCTTCGATCGTGGCCTTCTCGACTTGGTCGGTGGTCTTGTAGCGCTCGGAGATCTTCACACCGTCGCTGATTCGGCGCATTTCGATCTGGCTGACCGGGGTGCCCTTGCCGGGATGGATGTTCTCGGCCGTCACGACGACGTAGAGCTTGCCGTCTTGCTCAATGACGTTTCCCTTGCGAATAGAGCTGGCGATGACTTTCAAAGCTGTTCTTCCTGATATTGGGGCCGGACCCCTGGGCTGGCCCAGGTGCCGCGGCGCGTCGGATTGTGGGGTATCGGATGCGGTTTCGGGCCGCAACATACTGACTTTGTCTGGTCTTTCCAGTCTTTTGCGGCCTAACCGGGCAGACAGTCGATGACCGGAGCAACCCCGATCTCGCCCTGGTGGTCGGCCGGCCGGCGCGCCGACATGCGCCCGTTCCTGCTGGCGCGGGCGGCGATCACGCAGCGGTTGCGGGCTTGGTTCGCGGAGCAGGGCTTCGTCGAGGTCGAGACCGGCATCCTGCAGATATCTCCCGGGAATGAGACCCATTTGCATGCTCCGGCCACCGAACTGCTGGACGCGGACGGCATCAGACATTTGAGGTATCTGAGAACCTCCCCGGAATTTGCCTGCAAGAAGCTGCTGGCCTCCGGGGAAAGCCGGATCTTCGAGCTGGCGCGGGTGTTCCGCGACCGCGAGCGCGGCGACCTGCATCTGCCTGAGTTCACCATGCTGGAATGGTATCGGGCCGACGCGGCCTATGATTCAATCATGGCCGATACCATTGTCGTAATCGCGCAGGCGGCGCAGGCCACGGGCACTGGGCAATTCACGTTCCGCGGCCGCAGCGCCGATCCGTTTGCCGAGCCGGAGCTGCTGCCGGTGGCCACTGCGTTCGCGCGCCACGCCGGGATCGACCTGTTGGCAACGATCAAGAACGGCGTCGGCGAGCGGGATAGGCTGGCCAAAGCCGCGGCGGGCAAGGTGCGCATTTCCGACGATGACACCTGGTCTGATATGTTCAGCAAGGTGCTGGTCGAGCATATCGAGCCGCGGCTCGGGCACGGGCGTTTGACCGTCCTCTATGAATATCCGGCACCGGAGGCTGCGCTCGCCCGGGTCAGCGCCGCCGATCCGCGCGTGGCCGAGCGCTTCGAGGTCTATGCCTGCGGCGTCGAGCTCGCGAACGGGTTTGGCGAGTTGACCGACGCAGCCGAGCAGCGGCGGCGCTTCACGGAATCGATGGACGAGAAGGCGCGGCGCTATGGCGAGCGTTATCCGATCGACGAGGAATTCATCGCCGCGGTCGGCGAGATGCCGCAGGCCAGCGGCGTCGCGCTTGGCTTCGACCGGCTGGTAATGCTGGCGAGCGGGGCTTCGCGGATCGATCAGGTGGTGTGGACGCCGCCTGCAGGTGAGACATGAGCAGGCACACAAGACACAGCACGCTGCGCAGCGTCACCGATCTCGTGGCGCACGACCTCGTCGCGCCGACCGACCAGGCCGTGCTGGAGGAGGTCGCCGCGCGCTATGCCATCGCGGTCACGCCGCATCTCGTCGGCCTGATCGCTTCAGATGCGGCCGACGATCCGATCGCGCGCCAGTTCGTCCCGTCAGTCGACGAACTGGTCGCGACAACGGGCGAACGCGCGGATCCGATCGGCGACGATTCGCATTCGCCGGTGCCAGGTATCGTGCATCGCTATCCCGACCGGGTGCTGCTCAAGCTGGTCCATGTCTGCGCGGTCTATTGCCGCTTCTGCTTCCGCCGCGAGATGGTCGGCCCTGGCAAGGAGAGCGCGCTGTCGGACGACGCCTATCGCGGCGCGCTGGATTACATCCGGGTGCATCCGGAAATCTGGGAGGTGATCCTCACCGGTGGCGATCCGTTGATGCTATCGCCGCGCCGGCTCAGCGAGATCATGGCTGAGCTGGCCGCGATCGATCATGTGAAGGTGATCCGCATTCACACCCGGCTGCCGGTTGCCGACCCCGCGCGCATGTCGCCTGAGCTCGTCACGGCACTCAAGGTTCAGGGCGCCACGACCTGGGTTGCATTGCACGCCAATCATCCGCGTGAATTCAGTGAGGAGGCGCGTGCGGCCTGTGCGCGACTCGTCGACGCAGGGATCCCGATGGTCAGCCAATCGGTGCTGCTGCGCGGCATCAATGACGATGCGGTGACGCTTGCAGCCTTGATGCGGGCCTTCGTTGAATGTCGCATCAAGCCTTACTACCTGCATCATGGTGACCTCGCGCCGGGCACCGCGCATCTGCGCACGACGCTGGCGCAAGGCCAGGAGTTGATGCGCGCGCTGCGTGGCCGGGTGTCGGGCCTGTGCCAGCCGGACTATGTGCTCGATATCCCCGGCGGTCACGGCAAGGCGCCGGTCGGCCCGCAGTTTCTCGCAACGCACGGTTCATGTGCGCCAGACCATGAAGCGGCTGAGGAAACGCGCTATCGTGTGATTGACTATTGCGGCGACGTGCATCTCTATCCCCCTGAGACGGGCGACTGATTTGCCGGCAAGACGGAGGAGTCACATGAAGAAGGTTGCGATTGCGATGAGTCTCCTGCTGCTGGTTGCCGACGGTTCGGCGCTAGCGCAAGGTGCCGGCAGCAGTGCCGGTCGTTCTTCCTCTGCTCCCGCGGTCCAGGCGCCGATCGGCCATCGCCAGCCGCGCGTGGGCGACGTGCCGAACGAGAAGAACCTGAACAACCCGACCGACCAGGCCAACAAGGAAGACGCGGCGCTCGACAAGAAGATCAAGAGCATCTGCCGGGGCTGCTAGACCGCCTGCGAGATCGTGGACATCACCAGCGTTCTGCGGAGAAGCGGGATGCCAGCGTGTCGATGAACAGGCGTGTCCGCGCCGGCAGCTGCGGTGCAGGCAGCCACACAGCGCTCACCGGCACGGGTGGGGGTTCGAAACCGGTCAAGACCAGTTCGAGCCGGCCGTCATCGACCATGCTTCGAATTTGCCAATAGGGTGCAAGGCCAATTCCGAGTCCGGCCAAGACCGCCGCGTTGCAGGAGGCGGCGTCATTGGCGGTGAATGGGCCGCTGACACGAGTCCAGACCACAGCGCCGTCGCGGGTGAGGGGCCAGCCGCTTTGTTCGGGACCGATGGTCCTGACCACGCATTGATGGCGCGCGAGATCTGAAGGCGTAACGGGCCGCCCGTGGCGTTCGAGATAGCCTGGCGTCGCAAACAGAACGCGGCGGAGCTGCGCAAGACCGCGCCGTCGCAGTCCCGACGAGGGCAACTCTCCAATCCGGATCGCCAGGTCGGTACGCTCCGCGACCAGATCGGTAAATGCGTCGCCCAGCACCAATTCGACGTCGACACCCGGCCATCGCTGCATGAAGCTCGATGCGACAGGAACAACATAGGCCGGTGCAAACAGCACTGACGCAGCGATGCGCAATTTGCCGGAAACGATTTCGCCGTGGCGGGCAGCTTCCTCGCGGGCAAGATTGATGTCCGCGAGTGCCGCTTTGACCCGGTCGTGAAACGCGAGCCCGGCAGCCGTGACCTGTGATCGACGGGTGGTGCGCAGAACGAGCGGCGTCCCAAGTTCGCGTTCCAGCAGCGCCAACGAGCGACTTACCGCCTGCAAAGAATAGCCAAGCGCCTTCGCCGCTGCCGTCAGGCTGCCGTGCTCCACGACGGCAACAAAGGCGGTGTAATCGTTTAGATCGGCCATGTGAATTCTTCCTTATACTGGAAGAATATATCTCATTTCGGCATAATTATCTCGGTTCGGCAGACATTCTAAAGCTCTGCGGCACGGCCGGCATATCGCCGGTCGATTGATGCGAGGACCAAGAATGCTGCTGACCACCTCATCGAACGTCCGGATGTCGCCGACTTTGCTCACCGTGCTGACCGGCGCGGTCGGAATCACCGTCTTGCCGTTGTTTGCAGCACAGCCATTGGTTGGCTTGATCGGGCCGAGCCTCGGGCTTTCGCTGGCGCTGGCGGGATTGATGCCGACCTTGCCGCTGCTCGGCTACGCGGTCGGGCTCATCCTCTTCGTTCCGCTGATTGATTTGTTCGAAAGCCGGACGATCATTTTGTGGACGCTGGGGCTCGATGTTTGCGCGCTCGTTTTGATTGCCTGCGCGCCCACGCCGTTGTTGTTTCTGCTGGCAGCGTTCGCGGTGGGCGTTGCGACCAGCTCGATCCAGATGCTGATTCCGGTCGCGGCGGCGATGACGCCGGAGCATCTGCGGGGCCGGACCATCGGAACGCTTATGAGCGGTCTCATGATCGGAATCCTGTTGTCGCGTCCGCTCGCAAGCCTTGTGGCCAGTGAGCTCGGCTGGCGCGCGTCGTACGTGCTCGATGCCGCTGCCCTGGCTGGCGTTGCGTTGACGCTCCTAGTGCTGTTGCCGCGACACCAGCCCGCCACGAAAGGAAGCTATGACGCATTGGTTCGATCGCTTAGGAGGCTGCTCGCAGAGGAGCCGCTGTTGCGGCGGAGGGCGCTTTATCAAGCACTATGCATGGCCGCCTTCAGCAGCTTTTGGACCGCAATTGCGTTGCGCCTGGCGGCGTCGCCGTTTGACCTGACGCAGATTGGAATTGGGCTCTTCGCGCTGGCCGGCGCCGGCGGCGCGGTCGTGTCGCCGATTGCGGGGCGCGCGGGTGATCGGGGACTGACGGTCGCCGCCACGCGCCTCTCGCATCTTACCGCCATCGGTGCGCTCGTCCTTGCCGGCATCGCCGGCGCGGGTTGGTTCGGATTTGACGCCGCCAACCATGGTCGGCTCGGGCTCGGACTGCTGGCGGTGGCCGCTTTCGCGCTGGATCTGGGCGTCGTTGGCGATCAGACGTTGGGGCGCCGCGTAATCAACATGCTGCGCCCCGAAGCACGCGGCCGCATTAACGGGCTTTTTACCGGCCTGTTCTTTGTCGGCAGCGCCACCGGATCGGCCTTGTCAGGTGTTGCCTGGAGTGTCAGTGGCTGGTCCGCAGTCTGCTGGCTCGGCCTGTTCTTTACAACCGTGGCCTTCCTTCTGAGTTGGCAAAGGCAGGGCGCTTCGGAGGAGGCGCCCTGCCTGACCTTAAACCGCCTTACGCCGTACGCGCGCATGTCGCGCGCCGGCGTGCCTCCCCCCGGGCGTCGGCAGCCCCGGCCAGCTGCTCCAGCACCGTGACGGTGGTGTCCCAGTCGATGCAGCCATCGGTGATGCTCTGGCCGTAGGTGAGCGGCACGCCCGGCTTCACGTCCTGCCGGCCGGCGACGATGTTGCTCTCGATCATCACGCCCATGATGCGCTCTTCCCCGCCCGCGACCTGCCGGGCGATGTCGGCGGCGACCAGCGGCTGGTTCTCCGGCTTCTTGCCGGAGTTGGCGTGGCTGGTGTCGATCATCAGCTTCGGCGAAAGGCCTGATTTCACCAGCTCGGCGGCAGCCTGCTCGACATGTGCGGCGTCGTAGTTCGGCAGCTTTCCACCGCGCAGGATGATGTGGCAGTCCTCATTGCCAGTGGTCGAGGCAATACCCGAGCGGCCACCCTTGGTCACCGCCATGAAATGATGCGGATGCGCTGCCGATTTCACCGCATCCGCAGCAATGCGGATGTCGCCGTCGGTGCCGTTCTTGAAGCCGACCGGGCAGGACAGGCCGGAGGCCAGTTCGCGATGGATCTGGCTTTCGGTGGTGCGGGCACCGATCGCCGCCCACGACACCAGATCGGCAATGTATTGCGGCGTCGTCATATCGAGGAATTCGGTCGCTGCCGGCAGGCCGAGATTGTTCACGGCCGAAAGCAGGTTGCGCGCCAGGCGCAGGCCCTTGTTGATGTCGAAGGTGTCGTCGAGATCGGGGTCGTTGATCAGGCCCTTCCATCCCACAATGGTCCGGGGCTTCTCGAAATAGACCCGCATCACGATCTCGAGGCGATCAGCCAACCGCTCGCGGAGCACGGTGAGCCGCTCAGCATAATCGACCGCCGCGATCGGATCGTGGATCGAGCAGGGGCCGACGATGACCAGCAGCCGGTCGTCGGTGCCAGTGAGAATGGAATGGATGGCATTGCGCGCGGCCATTACCACGCGGGTTGCGGTCAAGGTGCGCGGGATCTCGCGCATCACCTCACCGGGCGGACTTAGCTCTTTGATTTCCTTGATACGAAGATCGTCTGTCGTGCTCAGCATGGCGGGCTCCTGTGGGATTGGAAGAACCTGCCGGCCATAAAAAAAGCCGCCAGGATCTGGCGGCTGTTCGGATCGTTTGCTGCTCTGATTTCAGATTGAGCGTGATCCTCCCGCCGCCAGCGAGCTGCCGTAGGTAAAGTACCAAAAATAGCTGGTGGCGACGGTGATCATGGTTGGCTCTATAGCGTGCCGTTTCCGGCTTGTCATCCCCCCAATCCGTGGGCCGGGGGGACATGGCAGCTAACTGTTGCGCGCGGCCAACGCCATGCCGATCAGGGTGGCGCCGCCGAACAGCAGGTTGATGCCGACGAGCAGTCCGATCGCCCACAACGCCGAGGCTGGCCAGCCGGAGATGATGAGGCCGGCGATGACGATATCGACGAGACCGGAGACCAAAAGCCAGGACCAGCGCTGCGACAATTCGCGCCGGTGCTCCAGCGCGTAGAGGATGGTGGCGACGCCCTCGGCCAGGAAATAGACGCCGACCACGATGGTGAGCGTCGCCGTGCCCTGTACCGGCTCGGCCAGCAGGATGATGCCGGCGCCGATCGCCAGCACCGCCGAGAGCAGCGACCACCAGAAGCCGGGCAGGCCACGCGCCCAG
>NZ_JBARGP010000305.1:0-5311 GCF_049798375.1 Bradyrhizobium sp. | reverse complement strand
TTTTGCCAGTGTGGCGATGCCGGTCTGGTTCGATACATAGCCCGAGGTGAACAGCAGCGCGGCGTCCTTGCCGTGAAGGTCGGCGAGCTCGGCCTCGAGTTGCACCAGGGGATGATGGGTGCCGGCGATGTTGCGGGTGCCGCCGGCACCAGTGCCGAACCGGGTCGCGGTCTCCACCATGGCACCGACCACTTTCGGGTGCTGGCCCATGCCGAGATAGTCGTTGGAGCACCAGATCACGACATTGCGAGGACCTTGGCCCGAATGCCAGACCGCGTGCGGAAACCGGCCCGCGATCCGCTCGAGATCGGCGAAAACCCGGTAGCGCCGCTCATTATGGAGGCGACCAAGGGCGGCACTGAAGTATTGGCTGTAGTCCATCGCAAGACCCGACAGTTCGACGCGAGACGCGTCCGGATAGGCGGTTACGGCCCTTCTTAGAGCGTTTCCAGCTGGTCTGTCGAGCCGGAATCCCGCCTGAGGGGCGGCGCCTTCGGTCACAATGCCGATCAGCGCCGCGCCATCCTGAAATAATCAGGCATTTCGGCAATGATGCAGATCAAGATCAGGTCGTGCGGAACCAGAGCACGCCATCGATCTCCTCGGCGGTCAGGCGGCCTTCGACCAGCATGTAATTGACGTGGGCGATCAGCTCGCCGGCGGCAAAGCCCATCTGGTGCGGGTCCAGCACGTGCTTGTGAAACACCACCGGCACCAGCTGCGCGGAGGTTTTCGGCGCATCGAGGCAGGCTTCGGCGATCAGGCGGCAGCGCTCCTCATGGTGGTCGGCGAGCTGCTTGATGCGGGTCTTCAGGCCGAAGAACGGTACGCCGTGGCCTGGCAGCACCAGCGCGTCGAACGGCAGCGTGGTGGTGAGGCTCGCCAGTGACGCCAGATATTCGCCGAGCGAGTTCTGGTCGGGCTCGACCGCCCAGACGCTGACGTTGGGCGAGATTTTGCTCAGCACCTGGTCGGCAGACAGGAACAGCTTGTCGGCGGCGCAATACAGCATCACCTGATCGAGCGCGTGGCCGCCGCCGGTGATCACCTTGAAGCGGCGGCTGCCGATCGTGATCTCGTCGCCGTGGGAGATGCGGTGGTAGGACGGCGGCAGCACCGAGACCCGCTTGAGGTAATCCTGCCCCCGGCCGAGCAGTTTGTCGGTCAGGCTCTCGTCCATGCCGTGGCGGCGGAAGAACAGCCGCTGCGCATTGCGCCGCTCCTCGGTGCCGCGGTTCTGGTGATAGACCGATTGCAGGTATTCCACCTGCGACATCACCAGCGGACAGTTGAAGCGCTCGACGATCCAGCCGGCCAGCCCGACATGGTCGGGATGCGAGTGGGTGACGATCAGCCTTGTGATCTTCGCATGCTGCAGCGGGCCCTCGAGCAGCGCGGTCCAGGCCGTGATCGACTCCTCGTTGCCGAAACCGGAATCGACCGCCGTCCAGCCGTCGCTGTCGGCGAGCAGATAGATGTTCACGTGGTTGAGGCGGAACGGCAGCTTCAGGCGCAGCCACAGCACGCCGGGCGCGACCTCGACAACCTGATCTTCCCCGGGATGCTGGTCCCAGGGGTATCGCAATGCCTCGGCGGAGGAGTGAACGCTGGCCGTCTTTGAATCCATGGTTTCGGCTTAAACGCCAGGGCGGGCGAACGCCAGTCGAAAAAGCGGGGAGCGCTAGCGGTGCGATGCAGAGCTTGGATTAGTCCGGATGGCCGCCTCAAACTCCATCGTCGTTCCGGCGAACGCCGGGACCCATTCCGCGGAATTTATCTTCAGGCACAGTGGCCGATTCCGTCCGAAAAACTGCACCCCTGTGGTTGGGTCCCGGCGTTCGCCGGGACGACATTGAGGACATATCACGCCGCCCTGATATTGGTCAGGAACGCGTCGATCTCTCCGCGCAACACGTCCGCCTCGCGGCGCAGCGCGTCAGACGCGCTCAGCACGTCCGCGGCCGAGTGGCCTGCCTGCGCCGAGGCTGCCGAGACGCCGGTGATATTGCTGGAGACGTCGGTGGTGCCGCCCGCCGCCTGCTGGATGTTGCGGGCGATCTCGCGCGTCGCCGCGCCTTGTTCCTCGACTGCCGCCGCGATCGTCGTCGTGACCTCGTCGATCTCCGAGATGGTCCCGCCGATGTTGCGGATCGCCGTCACCGCCGAGGAGGCGACCTGTTGCATGCTGGCAATCTGGCTGCGGATCTCGTCGGTGGCCTTCGCGGTCTGGCTGGCGAGGCTCTTGACCTCGGACGCGACCACGGCGAAGCCGCGGCCGGCCTCGCCGGCGCGCGCCGCTTCGATGGTCGCGTTAAGGGCAAGAAGGTTGGTCTGCGAGGCGATGACCTGGATCAAGTCGACCACTACGCTGATGCGGCTCGCATTGTCGGCCAGGCCCTGCATGGTGGCATCGGTGGCGCCGGCTTCCGCCACCGCCTTCTTGGCGATCTGCGCTGAGGCCACGACCTGCCGGCCGATCTCGGCGATCGAGGAGGACAATTCCTCGGTGCCCGCGGACACCGTCTGCACGTTGACCGAGGTTTCCTCCGCGGCGGCGGCGACCGCGTTGACCAGCGAGCTCGACTGTTCGGCGGTGTCGGACATGTCTTGCGCCGTAGTCTGCATCGCGCCGGCCGAACTCTGCAGATTGGCGAGCGCCCTGCGGACGGTATCCTCGAAGCTCGTGATCTGCGCTTCCATCCGCGCGGCGCGCTCGGTCTTGCCGGCGCGGTCCTGCTCCTGCTCGGCCGCGAGCGCGCGCGCTTTGATCATGCCTTCGCGGAACACCTCGAGCGACGAGGCCATGGTGCCGATCTCGTCGCGCTGCTTGGAATGCTGGATCTCGGTTTCGAGGTCGCCGCTCGACAACAGCTGCATCGCCTGCTGCAGCCGGGCGATGCGACGCAGGATGCTGCCGCCGACATAAAGCCAGACGAACAGCACCGAGCCGATGAACGTTGCGACGCCGAGCCCGATCATCGTGAACGTCGCGAGCTCGATTTCGCGTCCAGCGGTCGCGGTTGCGCCATCGGTGGCCTTGCGCACGCCATCGACCAGCTCCTGCACGCTGATGTCGAGGCCGACATTGAGCTTGCGCGTCTCCTCCAGCACGGTCTGGCCGTAATCGTTGGCATCGAGCTCCTTCTCGCGCAGCTTGAACACGCGCGTCTTGCCTTCGCCGAGCGCGGCAAGCTTGGTCGCGGCCTCGCGCAGGCCGGCGGTCGAGCGGTTGTTCGGCAACAGTTCGAAATTCGACTTGAGCTGCTCCAGCGAACCCTTGAACTCGGTCTCGGTCGCGTCCAGCGCCTCGCTGTCATTGGCCGAGAGCGCTGCGGCCATCTCGGCGGCGATCAGATTGCCGCTCGCGATCACATTACCGAGCTGCTCGACGAAGCGGGCCGCTTCGTTGGCATCATCGGCCGACACCTCCGCGGCGCTGAGCACCGCGTTCAGTTCGGTCTGCGCATCCAGCATCGGCGCGCTCGCAGCAACGGTGAACGCAGCTTGCGCCTTGCGGAGTGCGTCATAGATCTTCTGGTGGTTCGCCACCGCCACCAGTCGCTCGCGCGCCGCCGAGACCAGGCTCTGGTTGGCCTCGTTGATGTTCTTGATGGTCTCGGTCAGCGGTCCCATCACGCTCTTGTCGGCGCCGAGGCCGGCGATCTCGTTCAGCCGCTGCTCGGTGACCTTCTGGATCTCCTGCATCTTCTTCAGGCGCTCATTGAGCGCATCTTCGGTCGGCGATCCCAGCAATGCAGGGCCGAGGCTTGCGAGGCTCGCGCTCTGCGCCAGCAGTTGCAGGCTGGAGGTAAGGCGGGGGATGTCGCGGCCGGAGAGATCGACCATGGTGCCGCCGATGTGCCGCAGCACGATTCCGGCGCCGGCGCTGATGACGATGGCCATGGCCGCGATCACGGCGAATGCTGCGAACAGGCTGCCTTTGACTCCCCATTTCGGCCAGAGACCTGCGAAGATCCCGCCGATGCTGAAGCGAACCGCCATCACTGATTTCCCCCGATAACGCACTACTCTGAGCTGAGAGTCTTTGCTCTGCGATTTCCGGGGAGTATCGCGGTAGCGGGTTAACAAATGGGGAAATCGCGGAATTTGCGCGAAAATGTCGCGCTTTTGGCATTTCACCGCGCGGCATTTACTGCATGGAAATGTTGGTCGCGGGCGGACTGCTGCTCGGAAAAAGGGCCGGCATCGCTGCCGGCCAAAGGTGGTCCGCTCTCAGGGAGAGATGAATGGCCTCGCAGCCAATGAAAGCCGTCTAAACCTTAGGTTGATTTTATGTCGAATTTGTGGATGTGGTTGTAACAATAATGTGTCGACTGCACGTGATCGAGTTCATAGTTGCCTGACGAGATAGTGCCTTGGGCACCTCAAGCAATTCAGCCAAACACCAGACCGAAATCAAAAGGGCCGGCATCGCTGCCGGCCCTTCGTCAGGAGTAAACCGTGGGAGCCTGAGTAGCTCAGTAGCGCGCGGCGACCGGGCCGCCCCAGTTGAAGCGGTAGTTCACGCCGGCTTTGACGGTGTGGTCGTCGGTGGTGAAGCTGCCGGTCGGCACCAGCGCGGCCGGTGCGGAGAAGGTCGCGTTGCCGAAATTGTAGTAATCGTACTCGACCTTTGCCGACCAGCTCGGTGCGAGCATGTATTCGACGCCGGCGCCGACGGTGTAGCCGTTGCGGTGGTCGCCATTGGTGATGAAGCCGACCTGAGCGCCCGCGGGCGACGTCACGCTCTCGTTGTTGTCGGAATAGGCGTAGCCGCCCTTCACGTAGACCAGGCCCGGACCCCAGGTGTAGCCGACGCGGCCGGTGACCGAACCGAGCCCGCGCTGGCTGTTGTTGTAGGCGTAGCCGCCCGGGAACACCGCGCCGACGCTGCCCGACAACCAGCTGTACTGGCCTTCCGCACCGACCACGAAGTTCGGCGAAACCTGCCAGTCGGCACCGACCTGCACGCCGCCGAGGAAGCGTCCGTTCGAATTGTTGCCGGTGGCGAGGCCGGAGAAATTGTTGTCGCTGGAGAACGCGCCGCCGAGATGGCCGCCGATGTAGAAGCCGGTCCAGTTGTAGATTGGAGCGGCATAGGCGGGGGCCTTGGTGGCGTAGGGATACGGCCGGCTGAGGTCAGCGGCGGCGGCAGACTGGACGCCAACCAAGGTGGCGAGCGCCGCGGTCACGAGCAGGAACTTCTTCATAGTGGTCTCCAACACATTTACTGGCAGCGCATCCCGGCGCCGCGATGGGATGGAGATAGATCGGATTTGAATAAAATGCTGTCACTGCCGCAACACAGCGA
>NZ_JBARGP010000304.1:0-3558 GCF_049798375.1 Bradyrhizobium sp. | reverse complement strand
TAAGCGAAAGCCTCTCTAAGCCGGGCGGAACAGTCCGGAAATACCTAGATTGAAGCATGCTTGAACCGGCAGGCGTCGGTTTGCGACCAATAATAGGCATGCTGCATGGCACAATCAGATAAATCGCGGCGCGCGTCCACGCGCACTGAGACCGACAGTTTCGGTCCGATCCAAGTCCCTGCCGACCGCTATTGGGGCGCGCAGACCGAGCGCAGCCGGCAGAATTTCCGGATCGGCCAGGACCGCATGCCGCTGTCGATCGTGCACGCGCTCGGCATCGTCAAGCTAGCCGCCGCCGAGACCAACCGCGAGCTCGGCCTGCTCGACCAGAAGCGTGCCGACGCCATTGCGCGCGCAGCGCGAGAGGTGATCGACGGCAAGCTCGACGAGCACTTTCCGCTCGTGGTGTGGCAGACCGGCTCCGGCACCCAGACCAACATGAACCTGAATGAGGTGATCGCCAACCGGGCCAACGAAATGCTGGGCGGCGAGCTCGGCGCCAAACAGCCGGTGCATCCCAACGATCACGTCAACATGAGCCAGTCGTCGAACGATTCGTTTCCGACGGCCATGCACATCGCGGCGGCGCGCGCGATCCACGACCATCTGCTGCCTGCCCTGACCGAATTGCACGACGCGCTCCACGCGAAGCAGGAAGCCTTCGCCGATATCGTCAAGATCGGGCGCACTCACACCCAGGACGCGACGCCGCTGACATTGGGTCAGGAATTTTCCGGCTACGCCGCGCAGGTCGAGAACGCCATCATCCGTATTCGTACGGCGTCGCGCGATCTATTTCCGCTGGCGCAGGGCGGCACCGCCGTCGGCACCGGATTGAATGCGCATCCCCGATTCGCAAAACTGTTCGCTAAGCATGCCGCCGAAATCACGAAGCTGCCCTTCACCAGCGCCGGCAACAAGTTCGAGGCACTGGCCTCGAACGACGCCTATGTCTTCGCGCACGGTGCGATCAACTCGGCGGCGACCGGACTATTCAAGATTGCAAACGACATTCGCCTATTGGGCTCAGGACCGCGCTCCGGATTGGGCGAACTGATTCTGCCTGAGAACGAGCCGGGCTCTTCGATCATGCCGGGCAAGGTCAATCCGACTCAATGCGAAGCGATGACGATGGTGTGCTGTCAGGTGTTCGGCAATCACACCGCGATCACGGTCGCAGGCAGCCAGGGACATTTCGAATTGAACGTTTACAAGCCTATTTTGGCTCATTGCATGATGCATTCAATCCAGTTGCTGGGCGATGCGGCGCGTTCATTCACCGAGCACTGTGTGAACGGCATCCGCGCCGACGAGACCAGGATTCGCGAACTAATGGAGCGTTCGCTGATGCTGGTCACCGCGCTGGCGCCGAAGATCGGCTATGACAACGCCGCAAAGGTAGCCAAGTCGGCGCACCAGCGCGGCACGACCTTGAAAGAGGAAGCGACCCGGCTCGGCTTGGTCTCCGCGGATGAATTCGACCGCCTTGTGCAGCCGCAAAAGATGACTCGGCCGGGAAGATAGCAACGGTAATTCCGTAGTACTACGGGGGCTAATGCAATTCACGCCATTAACCCCTAAAGGATAGTGTTAAATACCAAGAACCTGCTGTGTTCGCGATCAAACGCGTTCTCTTTCGCAAAAAGCAGGATCAGAATTTTGACGGTGCCGGAGGCCGAAAACGTGATTGTCCTGATCACCGTTGAGGCCGTTCGCGCGATACGCGGTCGTTCATGTTTTTATCATGATGACCGGGTTCTGCGATCTCTTGGATGATTGGAGCGAACATGGGGGACGTGGTCAACTTGAAGCGTTTCAAAAAACGCATGGAACGCGATCAGTCCGCGAAAGCGGCCGATGCGAACCGCGCACGGTTCGGCAGGACCAAAGGCGAGCGCACGACCGAAGCGCAACGTGGACAGCGCGCAAACGATCTATTGGATCAACATCGTATCAATGGCGAGGACGCGTGATGAAATCCCCCGTCGTGAAACGCTCGATCGTCGTCGCCGGTCATAAGACTAGCGTCAGTCTTGAAGAGGCGTTCTGGAACGGCATGAAGGAGATCTCCGGACTCCGAAACATGACGTTGTCGGAGCTGGTCGGAGAGATCGACAACAATCGCCAGCAAGGCAATTTGTCGTCCGCAATCCGCCTCTTCGTGCTCGACCACTTCAAGAGCCGCGCTGCCAACAGCAGCGAGCCGAAGCAGCCTGAAGGTCGCCATCCGGCGTCCGCAGCTGCTCCCGGGGTCTGATCGGCAGTTTGCGTCGACCTGTTTACAATCGCTCTAAGATGCAGCGTCATCTTGCACGCTGCGCTTGACCTACCGACGTGCGATTGAAAATACAGGTGATGACCGAAAACTGCGATACTCGGACGCACCTGCCGCTTGGGCTGGCGAAACGCGGCTATTCCGGGACGATTCAGCACCTCTCAGCCAGCGGCGCCGGCTCGTCGTTGCCGGATGCTGAGCTGGAAAGCCGCCTCATCGAGCTCGGCTTCGTCGAGGGCGCGCGGGTCGAGATCCTGCACGAGGGCATCGTCGGACGCGATCCGATCGCGGTCCGGGTCGACAACATCACCGTCGCGGTGCGCCGCCGCGAGGCCATGGCCATCATCGTGGCGTAAGGCGGCTGGAACGCATCCCATGGAAAGCCCGCTGACGCATCTGGCCCTGGTGGGGACACCTAACAGCGGCAAGACCTCGCTTTTCAACGCGCTGACCGGCAGCCGGCAGAAGGTCGCGAATTATCCGGGCGTCACGGTCGAGCGCAAGGAAGGGTCCTTCGTCACTCCCTTGGGCCGCCAGATCTCGGTGGTCGACCTCCCCGGCACCTATTCGCTGCGAGGCCGCAGCCCCGACGAGGAGATCACCCGGGATTTCGTGCTTGGACGGGCCAAGAGCGAGACACCGCCCGATCTCGTGCTCTGCGTCGCCGATTCCACCAACCTGCGATTGACGATTCGTCTTTTGCTCGAATTGAAGAACACCGGCCGGCCGCTGGCGCTGGTGCTCAACATGTTCGACATCGCCACCCGCCGCGGCGTCACGATCGACGTGCCCAGGCTGTCGGAGGCGCTCGGCGTCCCGGTGGTCACCTCGATCGCGGTGCGCAAGAAGGGCACCGCCGATCTGCTGCGGCTGACCGACGAACTGCTCTCGGCCAATCCCTCCGAGCATCAAAGCACTTGGCAGCCGCTGACCGTGCCGGAGCTGCGCGCCACCCAGCGCGAGGCTGATCGCATCATCGCCGACACCGTCAGCCTGCCGGCGCGGCCCGACACCTGGACCTCGCGGATCGATGCGGTCGTGCTGCACCCGGTCGGCGGCCTCGTGGTGCTGTTGCTGATCCTGTTCGTGATGTTCCAGGCGGTGTTCGCCTGGGCGCAGCCTCTCATGGACCTGCTGTCCGCAGCCTTCGACGCGCTCGGCCAATTCGTCCATGAGGAGTTGCCCGGCGGCCTGCTGCAGAGCTTCCTGCAGAACGGCGTGATCTCCGGCGTCGGCAGCGTCATCGTGTTCCTGCCGCAGATCATCATCATCTTCCTGTTCAT
>NZ_JBARGP010000303.1:0-8187 GCF_049798375.1 Bradyrhizobium sp. | reverse complement strand
GCATGCGCGCGTCGCGGACACGACATACGTACAAGCTCCAGCCCCCGTACCGGCAGCGATCCCAACGAAGAGCCCGCATGCGCACAGTGCCCGACCGTCCAGCAAGGCGCCTCGCGAGCAGCAGACGGCCATGAGGCATCCGCGCGAATCTCGTGCTGCATCGTTCAATGGCGTCAATGCACAGATGATCTCGCAGATCATGCAACGGCCGGAGGTGCAGTCGTTGATCGCGCAATATGGCGCCCGGTGACGCCGAAAACTAAGGCCCCGTCACGACGGTACGGCTCGCGTTCAAGGCCTGCTCATGCAGAGGCAAGGTGGGTTCGACGAGCACGCATATGTGCAGAAACAGACGAATCACACGGCAAAAGTAAAACGGCCCCGACAATGCCGAGGCCTCCCAAATAATATCGGTGGATGCGCGGCTACTTCGCCGGCTCGAACATGCATTGCAGCGCCGGCTTGGCGATCCTGGTGAAGGTAGGGCCGATCTCGGATTGCTTGGCCGGCGGCACCCAATCGGTCTCGATCGACGGCACGCCCGTTTCACTGATGCCGCGCAGCAGCGCTTCACGCAGATCCTTATCCTCGACCACGGCTGCGGCATGATCGTGCAGACAGGAGCAGACCTCTTCCGGATGAACCCAGCGTCCCAGCATATGAGGAGCGCATTGCCGAACAAACTCGCCACGCGGATCCGGCAACATACCGGTCGGCCGCGCCTGCGCTATGGACGGCACAAGAACCAGGGATATGGCGGTCGCCACGACACCAAAACGAGACAACATGATCGGTGCTGGTCCCCAGTCTTGTATCGATCGGTCTTGTACCGATCAACGCTATCGTAGCGCAATCGAGCGTGACGCGGAAGTTGTCATCGGCACAGCACTATAGTGGAAGGTGCCGATCCCCGGAAGGCCGGTATCCACCGAGCCGGCCATGGTCGAGCCAGCCAATAACAATGCGCATGCAATAATATAGCTTAGGATTTTCATCTGACCGCCTCTCGGTCCCGCTCGTCCGGTGCTCATCAGCCGGTCTCGTTGGGACCTTATTAACCACGGCCGGTGTCGCCCGTTCTGCGCGGCAAGCGAAAAATGGTTTCGTCGCCAAGGGAACTGTTTCGTCGCCATGTCGACGACGAAACAAAAGGCATGCCTTTCAGACGAAAGGCTCGCCGTTCTCAGAGGTTCGATCGGGAACTTCGTGCGTGCTGCCGACTTTTGATCGGAAGACATCGCGCGAGTTATCAAGACGGTAGGGCGGCTTCTTAAACTTTGTCTGCTGGGGCTGCGCCGTTCGGCGGTGCAGCGCGGACCGGTCGCGCAACCGTGGGGGCGGTCTGCGCGTTGTAACATTGTTGCTTCGACGGGGACGGCACTGATGGCTCACAAGGATACGGCCGACAGGGATATTGACGCGCGCCGCGCCGGATCGCCGGCACCGCGCTCTCGCAAGGTCAGCCACTCAACGCCGATGATGCAGCAGCGGCCCGATCGCGGCGGCGCATCCGCGCAGCAGACGCTGGTCCGACTCGTTGGCAGCCATGATGCCGGTACGAAAAAAGCAGGCGCGGTCGGCCCGCAACAGGCCGCGCAGCGATCACGTCCGCGTCATTGACGCTTTCACTGAATGAAGTCGCCACACTTCTGCACATTCGTATCGGTCGCGCCCCACGGCATGATCGGTACGGCCGAAGTCGAGTTCTTCGGCGAGCCCTCGATCAACTTGTCGGAATAGACCATGTAGACGAGCACATTGCGTTTGGCGTCGCAGCCGCGAACGATCTGCATCTTCTTGAAGAACAGCGAACGTCGCTGGCGAAACATGTCGTCGGCCTGATCGAGCTTGTGCTTGAACTTGATCGGCCCGATCTGGCTGCAGGCCAGTGAAATATCGGAGACCTGCTCTGATAGCCCGAGCCAGCCGGCATAACCGCCCTTCTCCGGCACCGTGAAATGACAAGCGACACCGTCGACCTCTGGATCGTCAACGCCATAGGTCGCGAGCTTGTCGTTCGGGCTGAGCAGCTTGAACACCGTGGAACGACGGAAGATCAGGTCGGGTTCATCGGCTGCGCGCGCCGATGTCACGGGTGAAGACAATCCGGCAAGCAGCAGCAAGGTGAAGCATTTCAGCCACAGCGCGCGCCGACCGACGGTCCTGAACGTCATGTTGATCTCCGTGTTACCGCCGATACGTCTCGGCTCGTCGCCCATGTAGGGACACAAAGGCCTGCAAGGAAGGCGCCGTGCGACTTAGCGAATCAGCCGTTTAACGTCATGTGAGGCTTTTTTGCTACGTTGGCGTTGGGAATGGCCGAGGGCGGAGCCCAAGCTGGTGAACGCGGACCGGCCCTGCGACACTGAAGCCCACATGGTTCTTGAGGATTTGTCAGAATGCTCTGCGTTCGTGCGGCCGCCAAGGGGCGGTTTTATTGTGCGGCAGTTATCACGGCGTCGCTTGCAATCGGCGTAGCGTCACAGGCATCGGCGGCGACCTATTATTATTACCAGAACGATTCCGAGCCCGTTATCATCCGTCCTGAGCCGTCGACGCCGGTGCGTCGTCAGAAGCGACGGCACAATCAGGAGAAGGCGGCGAAAGCTGCCGCGAAGGAGTCCGCCAAGCCCCAGGGACCGCTGATCGTCGCAGTCTCGATCAACAAGCAGCAGGTCAAGGTTTACGACGCCAACGGGCTTTTTACCCAGGCGCCGGTCTCGACCGGCATGAAGGGCCACCTCACGCCGATGGGCGTGTTCAGCGTGATTCAGAAGCAAAAATTCCACCGGTCCAACATCTACAGCGATGCGCCGATGCCGTTCATGCAACGGATCACCTGGTCGGGCATCGCGCTGCATGCCGGCGTGCTGCCGGGCCATCCGGCCTCTCATGGCTGCATCCGCATGCCACCAGGCTTTGCGGTGAAGATGTACGGCCTGACGCGGATCGGTTCGCGCGTGCTGGTGACGCCGGGCGAGGTCGCGCCGTCGAGCTTCACGCATCCGCTGCTCGCGGCCTTCAAGGCTCCCGCTGAGCCGACCGTCTCCGCTCGACCCGACGCGAGCGCACCCGCTGCGGCGAAGACCGATAAGGGCGCAGCATTGGCGGTGCCGGCGACGGTAGGAACCAATCTGGAACTGCGCACGACCATCGGCCACGGCGATGTTGCCGAGGTCGCGACGGAGATGCCCGCGCCATCGCTGCGCGAGCAGACCCACACCGCCGATGCGAGCAATCCGACCAGCGGCCCGATCTCCGACGTATCGGCCAACACCGCCGCTCCACACCCGGAGGCCGCTTCGGAGACGCAGAAGGCCGACGACGCCGTCGACGTGCCGACCAAGCCCGGGGCTCCCACAGCCGCGCCGGTGACCGCGAAATCTGAGGGCGCGGCGGCGAAGCCGGTCGATAGCGGAGTGAAGGCAGATGCCGCCGCGGCAGACAAGAGTTCGACGCCCGCGCCTGCCGAGTCCAACGCCGGCACGGCCAAGCCCGCGGACGCCACGACCGACGGCAAGGATTCGGCTGCGGCTCAGAGCAAGGACCAGACGCGAATGTCCGATGGCGAAAAGCCGGCCGCGCCTGCCAAGCCGGAGCTGAAGCACAACAGCCAGGTTGCGATGTTCATCAGCCGCAAGGACGGCAAGCTCTACGTCCGGCAGAGTCTCGCACCGGTGTTCAGCGTGCCCGTGACCATTGCACCGAGCGATCGGCCGCTCGGTACCCACGTGTTCACCGCTGCCGTCGACAAGACCGACAGCAACGTCCTGCACTGGTCTGTCATCTCGCTGCCGGCGCGCACGGCCCAGAACGAGGCCGTCGAGAAGGCCGCGCGGCACGGCAAGAAAGTCGCCGCAGTCGAGACTAAAATCCCGCCGCTTTCTGACGGCGCAGCGGAAGCGCTCGATCGCATCACCATCCCCGCGGACGTGGTGGCGTGGCTCGGCGAAGCGCTGTCGACCGGCAGTTCGCTGATCGTCTCCGATCAAGGCATCAACCAGGGCGAGACCGGCGAGGGAACCGAGTTCATCCTCTCGCTGCGCTGAGTTCTGTCCTGCCGCCCGCCTCATTCGCGCTCGAGGCCGATGAGCGGCTGGCTGTCCCAAAATCGAGCAACACTCCGAAAGATTGCCGGTCTTGATCACAACCTGTTGGTTGTTTCGTTTGGCGCTGCCTGTGCGACTGGTCTAGTATTTCCAGTTGGATGGGACGGTGGACTCGCCAGGCGGGAACCAACTTCGAGGGAATGTGATGCGATTTGCGGCTGGAGTGATCTTTGCGGGTTCCTTGTTGGGTTCGCTGGCGGTTCCGTTCAGCGCAGCCTGGTCGCAGTCGGCTCCGGCCGGCGCTGCTGCGCCGACCAGGACGGCGGCGGCCCCTGCTCCAGCTGCAGCGGTGCCTGCCCAACCGGCGGCAGCGCAACAGGCGCAGCCGCCCCGCGCGCCCTGTATGAATCCGAACGCGCTCGGCGTCGGCCGCACCGTCGAGATCGACACCACGGGTGGCCCCGGCTTTGGCTTCGAGCACTTCAAGGATCTCGACTTCCTCAGGGACCACGAGGTGGTGCTGACCTTCGACGACGGCCCGTGGCTGGAGAATACGCCCGCCGTGCTGAAGGCGCTGGCCGACGAATGCACCACCGGCATCTTCTTCTCGATCGGCAAGCACGCGACCTATTATCCCGAAATCCTCAAGCAGGTGTACAACGCCGGCCACACCGTCGGCACGCACACCTGGTCGCACGCCACGCTGACCAACAAGAAGCTGACCGAGGACCAGCGCAAGGAAGAGATCGAGAAAGGCATCAGCGCCGTGAAATGGGCGTTGGGCGGCATCTCGCCGGCGCCGTTCTTCCGCTTTCCGGCCCTGCAGCACCCGCCGGAGATGGTGACCTATCTCGGCAGCCGCAACATCGCGATCTTCTCCTGTGATCTCGATTCGTTCGACTTCAAGGCGAAGAATGCGCAAGCGGTCATCGACGTCACCTTCAAAAAGCTCGACAAGCTCGGCAAGGGCATCATCCTGATGCACGACTTCCACAAGCACACCGCCGAGGCGCTGCCCGAGTTGCTGCGCCGCCTCAAGGCCGAGGGCTACAAGGTAGTGGCGATGCGGGCCAAAGCTCCGGTGCAGTCCCTGCCGCAATATGACGAGGAACTGCTGAAGGACGCCAAGCTGCCGACCGTGAGCCAGCGCCCGGTCAACAGCGTGGTGACCACGGTCTCGGAATAACGCCGGGCCGTGACGACACTCCGCATCGAAGGCTACGTCATCGTCTCGGCCGAGGGCATGCTGGCGGATGCGCGCCATGTCATGCCCGACGGCCTGAAGTTCAAGGGCGACGCAAAGTTCTTCAACGCCGCGCTCGACCGTGCCGACCTGATCGTGCATGGCCGCAACTCGCATGAGGGCCAGCCGAACTCGCCGAAGCGCAAGCGGATCATCCTGACCCGCACCGTCGAGCGCCTGGCGGGCGATCCGGACAATCCCAACGCCACCATGTGGAATCCGGCCGGCACTTCGTTCGAAGCCGCCTGCGATGCAGCCGGCGTCACCGCCGGCACCATCGCCATCATCGGCGGGCCGATCGTGTTCGGCATGTTCATGGACCGCTACGACGTTTTCTATCTGTCGCAGGCGCCGCATGTGCATCTGCCCGACGGCGAAGCCTGCTTCCCCGGCGTGCCCGAGCGCACACCTCAACACATCCTGGCCGCCCATGGACTTAAGGCCGCGGAGACCAAGATGCTGGATCCCGAATTCGGCGTCAGCGTCACCGTGTGGCGGCGCTGAGCGCCAACACTGCCGCGCACCAACCGCTGTCATCGTCCGCGAAGGCGGACGATCCAGTACTCCGTGACACCTCGGTCGATCACCACCGCTGCGGAATATGGATGCGCCGCCCATCGCGGGGGCGTGACACCGAAAGCTCAAACATCCTCCTCAGATATCCCCATAAGCCGCCTTCTCGTCGATCCGCCGCGGGCCGCTGCCATGGCCGAAGATCATGAACAGCGCGCCGATGATCGAGAGGTTCTTCAAGGCGTCGATCAGGGTCTTGGCGTTGTCGGGCGGGGTCTGATTCCAGAAATCGTGGAAGTAGTAGATGGTGGCGCCGACGAAAATGATCATCAACAGCGCAAACAGCCGCGGCAGAACGTTCAGCGCGATCATCACGCCGGCCAGCACTTCGAAGGAGCCCGACAGGATTGCCAGCAGCTGCGACGTCGGCATGCCGGTCATGGTCTCGAGCTGGGCCGCATAGGGCGCCAGCACGTCGGGGATAATCACCTTGGCGGCGATGAGGTCGGCGGTGGCCTGGATGCCGAACAGCTTGGTCGCGCCCGTGTAGATGAACAGCACGGCAAAGATCACGCGGCCGAACGTCATGAAAGCTGGCATGGTTGTCCTCACGATGGACTTGGAAGGCGGGGTCGCCGGCGCGGAGGCCGGCGAAGTATGGACTGCTCCTATTGGTTTTCAAACAATCAAATCGCGGGCGCAATGCGACCGAAAGCGGGCACCACGCCACAGTCGGTGAAATCAGGCCCCTCTCTCAGTCCGGCCCCTGCCTGCGTCATCGATCCGTCAAATTCGCTTCACGCAAACCAAATCCAGTTCACGCAAACAGCGTCGGCTGCGCGCGCCCGGCCCGCTCCTGGGCCTCGACCGCCGCCACCGCCGTCATGTTGAGGATGCCGCGCGCCGTCACCGAGGGCGTGAGGATGTGCGCCGGCCGCGCCGCCCCGATCAGGATCGGGCCGACCGGTACGGCATCCGCCAGCACCTTGATCATCTGATAGGCGACGTTGGCCGCATCGAGGTTCGGCATGATCAGCACGTTGGCTTCGCCTTCGAGATCCGAATGCGGCAGCACCAGTTTTCGCGCGGCACCCGACAGTGCCGTGTCGCCCTGCATCTCGCCGTCGGCCTCGAGGTCGGGCCGGCGGCTCTTCAGGATCGCGGTGGCCTGCCGCATCTTGCGCGAAGATTCGGTGTCGTAGCCGCCGAAATCCGAATGCGAGACGAAGGCGATCTTCGGCTTGATGTTGAAGCGCGCCACATGCGTTGCCGCCAGCGAAGCCATCTCGGCGAGCTCTTCCGCGGTCGGATTCGGCCGCACCTGGGTGTCGGCGATGAAATAGGCGCCCTTCGGCGTGATGGTGAGCGCCAGCGCGGCGAAGTCCGAGACGTCAGGCATGAAGCCGATGATCTCGCGGACGTGCCGCAGATGGCTCATGTAGCGGCCCTCGACGCCGCAGATCATGGCGTCGGCCTCGCCGCGGATCACGGCGAGCGCTGCGATCACGGTGGCGTTGGTGCGGACCACGGTGCGCGCGGCATCCGGCGTCACGCCGCGGCGGCCGGCGGTGTCGATATAGGTCTGCACATAGGAGCGGTAGCGCGGATCGTCTTCCGGATTGACCAGGTCGAAATCCTGCCCCGCCTTGATCGACAGGCCGAAGCGCTCGATGCGCGCCTCCACCACCGAGGGACGGCCGACCAGGATCGGCCGCGCCAGTTGCTCCTCGAGCACGACTTGCGTGGCGCGCAGCACCCGCTCGTCCTCGCCCTCGGCATAGATGACGCGGACCGGCTGCGACTTCGCCTTCGCAAACACCGGCTTCATGACCAGGCCGGAGCGGAACGCGAAGCGCTCCAGCAGCGCGGTGTATTCGTCGAAATTCTTGATCGGCCTGGTGGCGACGCCGGACTCCATCGCGGCCTTGGCGACCGCAGGCGCGATGCGCAGGATCAGCCTGGGATCGAATGGCGAGGGGATCAGCGAGCCCGGGCCAAACCCTTGCGTCTCGCCGGTGTCGAAGCCGTGCGCCACCGCATCCGACGGCGGGTCCTGCGCCAATTGCGCGATGGCGTCGACCGCGGCGTGCTTCATCGCCTCGTTGATCGCGGTGGCGCCGACATCGAGCGCGCCGCGGAAGATGAAGGGAAAGCACAAGACGTTGTTGACCTGGTTCGGGAAGTCCGAGCGCCCGGTGCAGATCATCGCGTCGGGCCGCGCCGCGCGCGCTTCGTCCGGCATGATCTCGGGGTTGGGATTGGCCAGCGCCATCACCAGCGGCTTGTCGGCCATCCGCTTGACCATGTCGGGCTTCAGCACGCCGCCGGCCGAGACGCCGAGAAAGATGTCGGCGCCGCCGATCACGTCGCTGAGCGTCCGCG
>NZ_JBARGP010000302.1:0-18096 GCF_049798375.1 Bradyrhizobium sp. | reverse complement strand
GGAGCCTGTGCTTTCCGTGATGAAGGGCTCGAGCGGACGAAACAGCCGGCGCGGCGCGTCCACACTTTGCCGTGCCTCATCCGAAAGCTTCGGGTGCGACGGCTGCGCGGGGCGTGCAGGCGGCTCGGGCACCGGGCGCGCCACCTTGCGGAGCTGATCCAGCACCATCGTGGCGACGGCCACGTCCTGGCCGCGCTCGATCGCGCGCTCGAATTCGCGCGTCAGGAGCGCCTGCGCTGCTGGCGGCAGTTGCCCCAGATATTCCCTTAACCGCTCGAGTGTCTGACCCATGGGCCGGCGCGCAAATTTCAAAGCTGGAGACGGCAAGACGCGCATCTCCGGACCCCGACCATAGGGGCAGCGATATTAAGAACACGTTGAGGATGGCCGACTTCGCACCCCCCAGTTAAGCGCCTCCAGGGGAACAGCGTCACATGCGCAATATCAGACGCAGGGCAGCTTCAGTTCGGCGCGCAAGCCTCCGGTCGGCGCGTCACTGAGCGCGAGATGACCGCCATACAACGCCGCAAGGTCGCTGACGATCGACAGCCCAAGGCCCGATCCCGGCTTCGATTCGTCCAGGCGCTGGCCCCGCCGCGACACCTGCGCGCGCTCGGTCGCCGACAATCCGCGCCCATCATCGTCGACGATCAGCCGCAGGTGCGGTGGAGCGCCGGCCTGGGCCGGCGGCTCGACCGTCACCTCGATCGAGACCCGCGAGGATGCCCATTTGCAGGCATTATCGACCAGGTTGCCGGCCATCTCCTCGAGATCCTGGCGCTCGCCGCGAAACTTCGCGGCCGGATCGGCCTTGGCCTCGATGACGAGGTCGCGATCGCGATGGATCTTCTCCATGGTGCGCCGCAACGCCTCGATCGTCGGCGCCACCTCCGTGATCGTGCTGACGATGGTGACGCGGGCCGCAATCCTGGCCCGCTCCAGATGATGGGCGACCTGGTCGCGCATCACGTCCGCCTGTTCCATGATCTTGGCCGCGATCGGATCGGCGCGATGCGCGGTGGCCTCGTTGATGATCACCGACAGCGGCGTCTTGATGGCATGCGCGAGGTTGCCGACATGGGTCCTGGCCCGCTCGACGATCTCGCGATTGGCATCGATCAGCGCATTGGTCTCGCGCGCCAGGGGCGCGATCTCGACCGGAAACGCGCCCTCCAGGCGCTCCGCCCGGCCGGACCTGATATCGGCAATCGACTCGGAAATGCGCTTCAACGGCGCCAAGCCGTAGCGGACCTGGAACAGCGTGGTCAGCAGCAGCACGATGCCGAGCGCGGTGAAGGTGCCGCCGAGATAATAGTCGAAGCTGCGCGTCTCGTCGAAGATCTCGGAGGCATCGCCGGCGACGCTGACCAGGAATTTGCCGTCCGAGCCGAGATCAACCGGCCGCTCCACCACGCGCAGCTCCTGGTTCTCCGGTCCCTCGACATAGCCGATCCGGATCCCGGCCGGCGACAGCTCGACGCCGGCGTCCTCCAGTTTGGGCAGCTTCTTGTCCCATAATGAGCGCGAGGCCCGCATTTCGGGCTTGTCGGTGTCAGTGCGGGTGATCTGCCAGTACCAGCCGGACAGTGGCAGCTCGAACAAGGGCTCGCCGAGCGACTGGAACTGGCGGTCGGGCGGATCGTCGGGGGTCGCGACCTCCGCGATCAAGGTCCGTAGATAGAGATTGAGCCGGCGGTCGAAGGCGCGCTCGGTCGCGTCCCGATAGACCGAGGACAGCACGAAGCCGGTGATGGCCAGGATCACCACGAGCCAGGCGGTCGCGGACAGGAATAGCCGGGTGGCAAGCGAGCTCTGACGCATGATGCGCAAATTAGCGGAAGGAACTGCGCTCGGCCACCAGCAACGGCCGCCCCTGCCCCACTCCCACCCCTATGGCCTCACGCACTGGCCGGCGGCGGGGTCAGGAGATAGCCGAGCCCGCGCACGGTCTGGATCACGTCGCAGTCGAGCTTCTTCCTGATGCGACCGACGAACACCTCGATGGTGTTTGAGTCCCGGTCGAAGTCCTGATCGTAGAGATGCTCGACCAGCTCGCTGCGCGATACCACCCGCCCCGAATGGTGCATCAGGTAGGACAGCAGCCGGTACTCGTGCGAGGTCATCTTGACCGGGTTGCCTGACACGCTGACCTTGCCGGTGCGGGTGTCGAGCGAGACCGGCCCGCAGGTCAGTTCGCTCTGGGCATGACCGGCGGAACGGCGCAGCAGGGCACGGATCCGCGCCAGCACCTCCTCCAGATGAAACGGCTTGGCGACATAATCGTCAGCGCCGGCATCGAAGCCCTGCACCTTGTCGCTCCAGCGGTCGCGCGCGGTCAGGATCAGCACCGGCATCGACCGGCCATTGCGACGCCACGCCTCCAGCACCGAGATGCCGTCCATCTTCGGCAGGCCGATGTCGAGCACGACAGCATCATAGGGCTCGCTGTCGCCGAGATAATGTCCCTCCTCGCCATCAAAGGCGCGATCGACGACATAGCCGGCATCGCTCAACGCGGTGGTGAGCTGACGATTGAGATCGGGATCGTCCTCGACGACGAGCAGGCGCACCCTTGCCTCCAAAGCTGAACTGCACGATTTCTGCCCACAAGATGATCCGGATTGCCGTGAACCGTGCATGAACGGCGCGCGACAATCGACGTTACTTTTTTGTCATCCAGCTTGGTCTTCCGGCACAGATCAAACCGTCTGCGCCGAGCAGGAAATCGCGTGGGTTATAAGCGCCTGCGCTTCGATGTGGGAAGTCCTTTCCATCTGGGGCGGGCCGTCGCCCCTCAGCCGCGTCGAGCGAGGTCCGTTCGGACCATTCCTAGGCAGTGGCTCGGCTTGTGCACTTGCATGTGCAATGTCTAGGACGCTGCACGACCTCCGGGGGAGCGATGCCAGCCGGTCGCCCGCCGCGCCGCGCGAAACCTCAGGTGTGGAAGAACGCGAACCAGACCAGGCCGAGGATCAAAAGCGCCAGCCCGGTGGAGATGGCCAACATGGCGAGCACGGACGGTCCGGGCTCTCCCTGACGGGCCTCGGTGGGAGTCTCGATGATCTGCTGATCTCGTCTGGTTGCCATGGCGCCTCAGCTCCCTGGTATCTGTAAAATGGCCATTCTCGTTCCGTTCGTGGCAACGCCCGATCCGGAATGATGTTCCGGCAGCGGCCCGCGCTGCGGCCGGTTAACGGCATTGCAAGATTCCGTCCCGGGCCTTGCTATGATTCGGTCATGGCCGGTGTTATCGTCATGCATTGTCCGTCGCGTCTTTGCGGCCCGTTAGGGTCCAGTTCGGAGTAGCTCATGGCCCCGCGCGCCAATTGGAAGGGTTTTCTGCGCCTGTCGCTCGTGACCTGCCCGGTCGCGCTTTATCCCGCGACGTCGGAATCCGAGAAGGTCTCGTTCAACCAGATCAATCGCAAGACCGGCCACCGCATCAAATACAGCAAGGTCGATGCGGAGACCGGCGAGGAAGTTGGCTCCGACGACATCGTCAAGGGCTACAAGGTCGATACCGATACCTATATCGAGGTCACCAAGGACGAGCTCGATGAGATCGCGCTCGACTCGACCCACACCATCGAGATTGACGAATTCGTGCCGCGCAGCGACATCGACAGCCGCTATCTGATCCGTCCATATTATCTGGTCCCGGACGGCAAGGTCGGTCACGACGCCTTTGCAGTGATCCGCGAGACCATCCGCAGCATGAACAAGGTCGCGATCGGGCGCATCGTGCTGACCAACCGCGAGCACATCATCGCGCTGGAGCCGCTCGACAAGGGCTTGATGGGAACGCTGCTGCGCTACCCCTACGAGGTCCGTAGCGAGCAGGACTATTTCGACGACATTCAGGACGTGAAGATCACCAAGGACATGCTGGATCTGGCCAAGCACATCGTCGAGAAGAAATCCGGCGACTTCGAGCCGGAGAACTTCGAGGACCATTACGAAGCCGCGCTGGTCGAGCTCATCAACAAGAAGCGCGCCGGGGTGCAGATCGCACCCAAGGCCGCGCCGAAGACCACCGGCAACGTCATCAACCTGATGGACGCGCTCAAGCGCAGCCTGTCCAACGAAGCGTCGGCGCCCGCCGCTGCCGAGCCGAAGGCAAAAGCGAAGAAGCCGAAGAAGCGTGTCGAAGGCCAGCGCGAGATGCTGCTGCCGATCAGCGGCAAGAAGGCCAAGGAGACTGACAAGCAGTCCACCGAGACGCAGAAGGCGGAGGAGCCGAAGAAGGCCCAGAAGTCGGCACGCGCCCCGACCGTCCGCTCCAGGAAAGCCGGCTAGCTGATCCGCATACGCGCTGCGAAAGGTCGTAGCCTGGTGCAAGGCCGTAGCCCGGGTGAGCGCAGCGATCCCGGGGTTCTCGGTCCCCGCATGTCGCTATCGCTCATACGGGCTAGGATCTGACGTTACCGCTGCGCATGAACTAAAAATGCCGAAAGCGCGAGCCCTGCCCGCGCCTGCGATCGATACCGGTCAGCTTCAATCGCCGCTGTTACTTGATCGAGCTGTTGATCGACGTGAACTTGCCGCTGAGCGTGGTGCCCATGCCGTTGACGGCGGTCACGATGAGAATGCTGATGCCGCCGGCAATGATCGCGTACTCGATCGCAGTGGCGCCGGACTGATCCTGCAAGAATCTCGACAATAAATTGCGCATTCAAAACTCCCGCCGACCGTTGACCCACCGCAACATCATCGCGCGCAACACCAGCTCGGTGACAGCCTCGGCGATCGGCTTGAACAATTCGTTAACTCATTCAGACACACTCGGCCACATCTCGAAAAAAAGACTGCGGCGCCGCTTTTTGACCGGTGATTCCGGGCCAGAACGCCCCCTGTGCCGCCGATCTGCAGCAAACGCGCTCGCCGTGCAGCCGCCGGCGTAGGCCAAGACATGACCTTGCGCCGCGCGCGCATGGGCTGATGCCGCCGGTGCGCTTTACCCAGGCCACCTTTCCTGATCCAACAATCTGCCAGGCCGGGCGTGACATCGGCTGCGATAGAGGATGGGAGGACATCGCCATGAAGCTTGGCGCCGCGATCGCGGAGATCATGAAGCGGGAGGGCATCGAGATCCTCACCGGCTATCCCGTCAACCATCTGATCGAGTTTGCGGCGGCAGCCGACATCCGTCCGGTGATGGTGCGGCAGGAACGGATCGGCCTCCACATGGCCGACGCGATCTCGCGCGTCACCTCGGGCCGCAAGATCGGCGCGTTCTGCATGCAGCACGGTCCCGGCGCAGAAAACGCGATGGGCGGCGTCGCGCAATGTTTTGGCGAATCCGTCCCGGTGCTGGTACTGCCGATGGGCTATGCGCGGCGGCTGGCGCATGTCGAGCCGAACTTCAATTCGTCGCAGGCGATGCGGCCGTTCGCCAAGTCGGCCGAGCCGATCATCCTGGCAAGCGAGCTCTGCAACATCTTCCGCCGCGCCTTCGCGCGGTTGAAGAACGGCCGCGGCGGCCCTGTCATCGTCGAGATCCCCTCCGACATGTGGAACGAGGAGGTGCTGGAGCCCTTGAACTATACGCCGGTGCTGCGCACCCGCTACGGCGCCGACCCGGTTCACGTCAAAGAGGCGGCGGCGCTGTTGATCGATGCCAAACGGCCGGTGATCTATGCCGGCCAGGGCGTGCACTATGCCCGCGCCTGGCCGCAACTGAAGCGGCTCGCCGAACGGCTGGCAATTCCCGTCACCACCAGCCTCGGTGGCAAGTCGTCATTTCCGGAGAGGCATCCGCTGTCGCTTGGCTCCGGCGGTCTCGCGATGCCGCGCGCCGTGCCGACGTTCCTCAGGGAGGCCGACGTCATCTTCGGCATCGGCTGCTCCTTCACCGAAACCAATTTCGGCGTCGCGATGCCGAAGGGCACGACCATCATCCACGCCACGCTCGATCCCAACCACCTCAACAAGGACATCGAGGCCAAGATCGGCCTGGTCGGTGACGCCGGCCTGGTGCTCGACGCGTTGCTTACGGAGATCGAGGCGCTGGTCACCTCGGATCGCGACGCGTCGTCGGTCGCGGCTGAGATCGTCGCCGTCAACCAGCCCTGGCTCGAGAAGTGGCTACCGAAGCTGACGTCGAACGACGCGCCGCTCAGCCCCTATCGCGTGCTCTGGGACCTGCAGCACACCGTCGATATCGAGAACACCATCATCACCCACGATGCCGGCAGCCCGCGCGACCAGCTCTCGCCGTTCTGGAAAACGGTTACGCCGCTGTCCTATCTCGGCTGGGGCAAGACCACGCAACTCGGCTATGGGCTGGGGCTTGCGATGGGTGCCAAGCTCGCCTGTCCCGACAAGCTCTGCATCAACGTCTGGGGCGACGCCGCGATCGGTTTCACCGGCATGGATTTCGAGACCGCGGTGCGCGAGCGCATCCCGATCCTATCGATCCTGCTGAACAACTTCTCGATGGCGATCGAGCTGAAGGTGATGCCGGTCTCGACCGAAAAATACCGCTCGACCGACATCTCCGGCGACTACGCGGCGATGGCGCGCGCCTTCGGCGGCCATGGCGAGCGCGTCACGAAGCCGGAGGACATCGTGCCCGCGATCCGGCGCGGCATCGAAAAGACCAGAGAGGGCATTCCCGTGCTGCTGGAGTTCATCACCAGCAAGGAGACCGAGGTGTCACGTCCGGGGACGTGAATGAAAAGCCGCCCACAGGCGGCCTTATCGCTTCTCCTCGACCCAGGTTTGCTCGCCGCACTCGCACTTGAACATGCTCACACTTCGCCCGCCGATCGAATCCAGCATGGTCCGGACGAGCGTGAGCGTCTTGCCGCAAACATTGCAGGATCGGACCTGGTGAGGGTCGAAGCTGCTAAAGACCTGTTTTTTGAAATTCTTGTGCACTTCGATGCCGCGGCGTTGAGCGACTGACTAAGTGCTAAAGTGAACACAAGTTCCGTTAAAGTCGCGAGGCTCTCAGGCAGCGGTCGGACAAGCGCCGACTGAGGCCGCCTTACTTCTTCGCCTTCGCGCTTATGTGGATCTGATAGAGCGACTTTCCAGCATCATCGGTGACTTCCAGGCTCCACTCCTGCCCCGGGCGAAACTCGCCATCGATGTCCTTGATGAGCGCGCCAGCGAAGCTCGTAGCCTCTTTCCATGCAGCTTCGTCGTCCGGCAATTCTTCACCATGTTCGTCGATGCTGGGCTTCACGTCATGAACGTTGAAAAAGTATCGCGGCATTTCTCACAAATCCCGGCGCGACGATCATGTTCCAGTTAACCGCTCTCAGGACGTGTCCGCTCGCTATGCTCCCGGCTTCTTTTGATCATGGCGCGGCTTAGCTCAATTGCGCCCTTGGTCCTCGCGACGAGAGTTCGAGTCAAAGCAATTGACGCAAGGATATTCCGCATTAGGTCGGGCCAGGATTCCATCCCGGAATAGTGGCATATTAAGCCACTGTGAAAATTAACTTAGGCCACAAGGGGATAAAAACAGGCCGGTACTTAGCGCGGCGATTGCCGCGCATTTCCCAGCCGTCGCCCTACTCTGCCATCTCCACAGCCGCCTGTGTCGCGGGGCCGGCCAGCGGGCGCTCCTCCATCAGGATCATGCAGACCGCCGCGCAGGCGAGCATGGCGGTGGCAGCTCCGAACACGAAGCGAAAGGCGTGGACCATGTCGGCAGGCGCGATGCCGCTGACGGTGCCGCTCGCACCCTCGGCCAGCGAGATGTCGGCGCCGAGCACCATCAGCAGGATGGCGCCGAAGGCCGCGACCGTGAACGACGACATCATGGCGCGGAAGAAGTTCATCGCGCCGGTGATGGTGCCGATCTGAGCGCGATCGACCGCGTTCTGCAGCGACACCACCGAGATCGGAAACGCGGTGCCGAGCCCGATGCCAAACACCGAGAGTAGCCCCAGCAGCGTCAACAGCGACGGCGTGATCACGGTCATGACGGCTGCTGCGACGGTGGCAATGATGGTGCCGATGATCGCAACCCGCTTGTAGTGCTTGACGCGGGCCATGGTGCGCCCCGCCACGCCGGCGCCGAAGGTCGAGATCGCCGCGAGCGGAATCAGGCCGAGCCCGGCCTCGCTGGCCGAGAGGTGATGCACCACCTCGTAATAGAGCGGCAGATAGACGGTGAGCCCGATCAGGGCGCCCAGCGCGCAGCCGCTCGACAGCATGCCATAGGGCACCACGCTGCCGCCGATCAGGGACAGCGGCAGGAACGGCTCGTCGGCGCTCTTGGCATGCCAGACGAAAGCTAGCGCCATCGCGACGCCGCAGCCGACCATCGCGAGCAGCGCCGGCGACAGCCACGGCAGCCGGTGGCCGCCCCAACTCAGCGCCAGCATGAACACCACGGCGGAAGACATCAGCAGCAACCCGCCGGTCCAGTCGACCTTGCGCAGCCGGTGATAGACCGGAAGTCGTCCCATCTTCGGTAGCAGCAGCGCCAGGGCGGCGATGGCGAGCGGCAGGTTGATCCAGAAGATCATCGACCAGTGCAGGTGGTCGGCGAAGAAGCCGCCGACCACGGGGCCAAGCAGGCCCGCCACCAGCCAGACCGCGCTGAAATAGGCCTGGTACTGCCCACGCTCGCGCGGGCTGACCACGTCCGAAATCACCGTCTGGACCACTGGCATGATGCCGCCGCCGCCCAGGCCCTGCAGGCCGCGCGCCAGAATCAGCACCGGCATGCTTGGCGCCACCGCGCACAGGATCGAGCCCGCAATGAACAGGCTGAGCGCGGTGATGATCATGGCCTTGCGGCCATAGATGTCGCAAAGCGTGCCAAACACCGGCGCGACCGCAGTGGAGGCCAGCAGATAGGCGGTGATGATCCAGGAGAGATTGGCGACATCCTGGAACTGGCGGCCGATGGTCGGCAGCGCTGTCGCCACGATGGTCTGGTCAAGCGCGGCCAGGAACATCGTCAGCAACAAGCTCATCAGGATGGTACGAACCTCCGAAGGCGTCAGCGGCGACGCGCTCGCAAGCGGCGGCGCGTCGCTGGCGGCCATCACCTGCGGCGGCAGGTCCGGCAGTTCGGCAATGAGCTCTTCGGACAGAGTTTCACTGGCGGCAGACTGGGCATACTGCCGATCGTACTTGTTCATGAGGAATGGCGTCTTCAAAGCGCGTGAAATCGCGCGGGATTCGCTGAGTTGATCCCAATCTAGGGAATAAATACCCTGCGCGGCAGCGGGTCCGGCGCATGGGTGCGTCCCGCAATGCCGCGAACCGTCGCGGGGATGTGACTTGTCGCGAGCCCCTGCGACACGAAGCGAGAGCCGCTCGTCGTGCGACAGACCGACGAAATCGGTCTATCGCGGCCGCTGCTTCAGCTTCGCCCGCTTCGGCAGCAGCTGCGGCCATTGCACGATGTGATCTTCCAGCTCTTCGTCGGGAACATCATCCTCGGTGCCTTCGATTCGGCCGCGCACCGAGACGCCGGCCTCATGCACGCTCTCGGGATCGCCTGAGATCAGCGGATGCCACCAGTAGAGATCCCGCCCTTCGGCTACCAGTCGATAGCCGCAGCTCGGCGGTAGCCAGTTGATGGTGCGGACATTCTCAGGCGTCAGGCGAACGCAATCCGGCACCTGGTCGGAACGATTCGGGTAGTCCTTGCAGGCGCATAGGCCCGCATCCAAGAGCTTGCAGGAAATATGGGTGAAATAGATGTCGCCGGTGTCCTCGTCTTCCAGCTTCTCCAGGCAGCAGCGCCCGCAGCCGTCGCACAGGCTTTCCCATTCGGCGTTGGACATCTCTTCCAACGTCTTGGTTTTCCAGAAGGATCCCTCCTGTCCGGAGGGCCGTTTGGGCGGCGCGGTCATCAAAGATTCCTGAGGCGGCGAGTTGGCCGTCATCTAGTCGGCCGCCTCGTCTCGGCGCAAGGGCGAACGCTGGTTCCGGGATGCCGCCGCCGCGTTAGCTTTGCGCATTAAATTGTGAGCGGCGCCATTGGTTTATGCCCCCTGCTCGGCTAGATAGGATGAGTCTTTGTCAGGCCCGCGCCTTGGCTTTGCCGCAACATTCCCGCAAGACGTCCGCGGTACGCAAGGCCAGGCCGTCGAGCACTTTTGCAGAGAGCTGACGGGCTTTCGAAAACACCAGGGTTCCCGTGCGCCAGATCATCCCGCCGAATTGGAAGGCTAAAATCCGGCACATGATGCTGGACTGGGACGCGCGGATAGACTCCACCCTGTTCTCTTCCGGCCGTGGTGCCCGCGAGCTCTTTGAGCGATATTCGGCCTTCATGGACCGCTTCTATGTCGGCGGCTGGAAGCGCTGGGTGTTCATCGAGCCGCTTTCGGAAGCCGCCACCATCGGACTCGGTGGCCTCGTGGTGCTGCTGGCGCTGGCGGTTCCGGCGTTCCGTGAAACCGCTGACGAGGACTGGCTGAAGAAATCCGATCTCGCGGTCACCTTCCTCGACCGCTACGGCAACCCGATCGGCAGCCGCGGCATCAAGCACAACGACTCGATCCCCCTGGAAGATTTCCCGGACAATCTGATCAAGGCGACGCTCGCCACCGAAGACCGGCGCTTCTACGAGCATTTCGGCATCGACATCCCCGGCCTCGCGCGCGCACTCGTGACCAACGCCCAGGCCGGCGGCGTGCGCCAGGGCGGTTCCTCGATCACCCAGCAGCTCGCCAAGAACCTGTTCCTGTCGAACGAGCGCACCATCGAGCGCAAGATCAACGAGGCCTTCCTGGCGATCTGGCTGGAGACCCGGCTCACCAAGAACGAGATCCTCAAGCTCTATCTCGACCGCGCCTATATGGGCGGCGGCACCTTCGGCGTCGACGGCGCGGCGCATTTTTACTTCAACAAATCGGTGCGCGACATCAACCTCGCGGAAGCCGCCATGCTGGCCGGCCTGTTCAAGGCGCCGACCAAATTCGCGCCCCACGTCAACCTTCCGGCGGCGCGCGCCCGCGCCAATGTGGTGCTCGACAATCTGGTCGATGCCGGCTTCATGACCGAGGGCCAAGTGTTCGGCGCCCGCCGCAACCCGGCAGTCGCGGTCGACCGCCGCGACGAAAGCTCGCCGAACTACTTCCTCGACTATGCCTTCGACGAGATGCGCAAGCTGGTCGACACCTTCCCGAAGTCCTACACCGAGCGCGTATTCGTGGTGCGCACCTCGATCGACATGAACGTGCAGCACGCGGCCGACGAGACGATCGAGAACGAGCTGCGGCAGTTCGGCCGCGACTATCACGCCACGCAAGCGGCGACCGTGGTGTCCGATCTCGACGGCGGCATCCGCGCCATGGTCGGCGGGCGCGACTACGGCGCCAGCCAGTTCAACCGCGCCACCGATGCCATGCGGCAGCCCGGTTCGTCGTTCAAGCCCTACGTCTACACCGCCGCGCTGCTGAACGGCTACAAGCCGAGCTCCACCATCATCGACGGCCCGGTCTGCATCGGCAATTGGTGCCCGCAGAACTATGGTCACTCCTACTCGGGCAGGGTGACGCTGACCCAGGCGATCACCCATTCGATCAACGTGGTGCCGGTCAAGCTGTCGATCGAGCTTGGCAAGCCGAACGGCCCGAAGGCCGGACGCGCCAAGATCATCGAGGTGGCGCGGCGCTTCGGTATCGCGACGCCGCTGCCGGACACGCCATCGCTGCCGATCGGCTCTGACGAGGTCACGGTGATCGAGCACGCCGTCGCCTACGCCGCCTTCCCGAACCGCGGCAAGGCGGTGACGCCGCATGCGATTCTCGAGGTCCGCACCGGCGCCGGCGACCTGGTCTGGCGCTGGGACCGCGATGGCGCGAAGCCGCGGCAGATCATTCCCGCCTCGGTCGCCGCCGACATGGCCATGATGATGAGCCACGTCGTCAGCGAGGGCACCGCGCGCCGGGCTCAACTCGACGGCATCCCGACCGCGGGCAAGACCGGCACCACCAACAATTATCGCGACGCCTGGTTCGTCGGCTACACCGGCAACTTCACCTGCGCGGTGTGGTTCGGCAACGACGACTACTCGCCGACCAACCGCATGACCGGCGGCTCGCTGCCGGCGCAGACCTGGCACGACATCATGGTCGCCGCGCATCAGGGCGTCGAGGTCAAGGAATTGACCGGTGTCGGCATGGGCGAGAAACTGCCGCGCGAGGCCGCTTCCGCCGCGATGGCGCAGGCCGGCCAGCCGAAGACGCTCGAGATCAAGCCGGGGCCGCCGCCGGTGCTGACACGGCGTGGCGCCGAGATCCTGGTGCAGGTCGAGAAGATGCTCGATGACGTCGCGCGCACCACCAACAAGAGTGCATCGGGCGCTCCATCGCAGCCCGCCAAGCCGGTCTCGTCGAGCGCGCTGGCGTTCCCCGAGAACTATGCCGCGGCCGCGGATGGCACAGGCAATCCCGCCTCACGCAAGAACTGACACCGGCTGAAACGTGCGGCTGCTCTTCATCACCCTTACGACGCTCCTGATCGCGACCGGCGTCGGCCTCGGCGCGACCTGGATCACGACCACGCGCGGCACCGAATTCGGTACGCTGACGATCGGCGCCTGGACGGCGCGTCCGAAGACCGGCACCTCCGACGTCGACCCCTATTCGCGCGCCACCATCACCCGCAACGGCGAACTGCCGATCGGCACCGGCGACGGCGTCGCCTTCACGGCGACATCAGACGACAAGAAGAAGCCGCTCGACGGCCGTTGCGACGTCGTCGTCTCCGGCATCACGCCCCCGGCCAGGTTCTGGACGCTGACCTTGTACGACAACAAAGGGCATCTGGTCGCCAACACGCTGCAGCGCTACGGCTTCACCAGCCAAGAGATCGTGCGCGGCGCGGACGGCTTATTCGAGATCCACATCGCTGCCCGCTCGCGCTCCGGCAACTGGCTGCCGACCGGCGGCATTGAGCGCTACGCATTGATGCTTCGCCTCTACGACACTCCGGTCGGGGTCGCCACGCGCACCCAGCGCGATGCGCCGATGCCCGCCATTGCGACGGTGGGCTGCCCATGATCCGGCTTGCCTTCACCATCATCGTCGGCGTGCTGCTCGGCGGCGTCGTCCATCTCGTCAGCGTGCTGGCGCTGCCGCGGATCGGCACGCAGGACGCCTATTCGCGCCTGACCCCGATAACCACAGTCAATGCGGTGACGCAGCTTCCCCTCGCCGAGCCCGGCAATTCGCTGATGCCGTTCATGGACCCGGCCTTCGCGACCGCGATCTGCCGCTACGATCTGTCGGAGGGTCCGCTCAAGCTCACGGTGCCAGTGAGCCAGGCCTACACGTCGGTATCATTCTACACGCGCAACGAACTCGCCTACTACGCCATCAACGATCGTTCCGCCGGCAAGAAGGTGATCGAGCTCGATCTGATGACCGAGGCGCAGCACAACGCGCTGCCCGAGGACGAGGAAGTGACCTCCGCGGACCGCTTGATCATCGACTCGCCGACCCCGACCGGACTGATCGTGCTGAAGGCACTCGCAGCCGAGCCGGGCCTGATGCCGCAAGCGCAGGCCTCGCTCAACGCGGCGAGCTGCAGGCCGCAAACCGAGCCGCCGGCAACGGCGGAGAAACCGCGCGCCAAGCGGTAGCGCTTGCTGTTCGCTGGGCGAATAGCGAATGGGGAATAGCGAACAGGATAGCGAATGGAAAACTATTCGCCATTCGCTACTCACTACAGGATGCATTGCTGTTGGCGCCCTCCCCGGATGACGTAAGAATGCGCGCATCAAGTTCGCTTAGCGTTGAGTCATGCCTGTCGAAATCGAACGCAAGTTTCTCGTCAAGAACGGCGCTTGGCGAGCCCAGGTCACACGCAGCGAACGATTACGGGATGGACTGGTCGCACGCGAGGACGATCTCAAGGTCCGTGTCCGCTGCTATGGCGATCGTACGACACTGTGCGTGAAGGGTCGCCGGCGGGGTCTGGCGCGCGAAGAATTCGATACGACATTCCGCGCGATCATGCCGAGGCTATTTCGCCCATTGCACCGGACGCATTCTCGAAAAGACCCGGCACTATGTTCCCGGACCAAGCGGCCTCTGGGAGATCGACGTCTATCACGACGTGCTCGATGGCATCGTCATTGCCGAGATCGAGCTGGACAGCGAAACGGCCCCGGTCGATCTGCCGAACTGGATCGGCGAGAAAATCACCGGCGATCCGCGCTACAGCAAGACCAGCATGCTGGAAGCGGTCTCGCCCACATCGCACAAGGCCGCCACCCGCGTGCCTTGCAACGCCAAATTGAACCTCTTCTCGGCTGTATAGTTGATGCGGGTCAAGATGGCCCCGCAATCCGCGTATTAGATAACTCTCGCCACGCGTGCCGTCGGCCGCGTACGGGAGGAGGACTGCATGAATTCATCACCGGTGATGTCGCAGGCCCTGCGCGCGAAAATCATGTCCGCCGATGACGCGGCGGCACTCGTGCCCGCCGGTTCCAATGTCGGGATGAGCGGCTTTACCGGCTCCGGCTATCCGAAAGCCGTACCGCTGGCACTGGCCCGCCGCATCGAGGCCGCGCATGCGCGCGGCGAGCAGTTTCGCATCGGGGTGTGGACCGGCGCTTCCACCGCGCCCGAGCTCGATGGCGCGCTCGCGAAGGTCAATGGCATCGAGTTGCGGTTGCCCTATCAGTCTGACCCGATCACGCGCGAGCGCATCAATTCGGGCCACATGGACTATATCGACATCCATCTCAGCCATGTCGCGCAGTTCGTCTGGTTCGGCTTCCTGGGGCATCTCGACGTCGCCGTGGTCGAGGTCGCCGGCATCCTGCCCGATGGGCGATTAATTCCTTCGACCTCGATCGGCAACAACAAGACTTGGCTGGACCAGGCCGACCGGATCATCCTCGAGGTCAATTCATGGATGAATCCGGCGCTGCTCGGCATGCACGACATCTACTATGGCACCCAGCTGCCGCCGCACCGTAAGCCGATCCCGATCCTGACGCCGAGCGACCGGATCGGCGAAACAACCTATCGCTGCGAGCCCGACAAGGTTATTGCCATCGTCGAGACTCACGCACCCGACCGAAACACGAGTTTCGCCGCGCCCGATCCGGTATCGCGCGCGATCGCCGGCCACATCCTCGAATTCTTCGAACACGAAGTACGCCAGGGCCGCTTGCCGCGTAATTTGCTGCCGCTGCAATCCGGTGTCGGCAACGTCGCCAACGCGGTCATGGCCGGGCTCGACGACGGTCCCTTCCCGCATTTGACCGCCTATACCGAGGTCCTGCAGGACGGCATGCTCAACCTGCTTCGGTCGGGCCGGATGGACTTCGCCTCGGCGACCGCGCTGTCGCTTAGTACGGAGGCGGCCGTGACATTCAATCACGAGATCGAATTCCTGCGCGACCGTATCGTGCTGCGGCCGCAGGAAATCTCCAACCATCCGGAAGTGATCCGCAGGCTCGGCGTGATCGCCATGAACGGCCTGATCGAGGCCGACATCTATGGCAACGTCAACTCCACCCATGTGCGCGGCACCAGCATCATGAATGGGATCGGCGGCTCCGGCGACTTCGCCCGCAACGCCTATCTCTCGATCTTCATGACGCCCTCGACGGCCAAGCACGGTGCCGTTTCCTGCATCGTGCCGATGGCAACCCATGTCGATCACACCGAGCACGACGTGCAGATCCTGGTCACTGAACAGGGGCTCGCCGATCTCCGTGGCCTGTCGCCGAGACAGCGGGCCCGTATCATCATCGACAAGACCGCGCATCCGACGTTCCGCCCGGCGCTCTCGGATTACTTCGAGCGAGCCTGCCGACTCTCGCCCGGCAAGCACACGCCGCATCTGCTGGAGGAGGCGTTTAAGGTCATTCAGCCGGTGTCACCTGGTATCGGTTTCTGAGCACCGAGCTTACCGCACGTCATTGCGAGCAGCGCAAGCTCCGAAGCAATCCAGACCTGTCGCGTGACACTGGATTGCTTCGCTTGCGCTCGCAATGACGGTTAGAGCGTGATCAGCCCCGCGTCGTCAGCGGCTGTCCGATCACCGGCCGCGCGACGACCGGGGGATTGGCCGTCTGTGAGGCGAGCTCGCCGATCAGCCGGTCGGCATCGGCGGCCATCGGATCTGGCGCCTGCAGCACCAGCCGTTCCAGCGCCCAGCGATAGGACGCGACGCGCTGCTGCAGGCTGATCTGCACCCACTGCACGATCAGCGAGTTCTCTTCCATGCGCGCGACCGCGTCGCCCTTCTCGCGCGGCGAGATATCGGACATGTAGCGCATGCTGGCTTGGCGCTTGCGGTCGAGATCGAGGACGCGAATCGCAGAGCCGAAGAACGGCTCGAACCGCGTGATGTCGTCGCGCACGTCGTCGATCAACTGTGCATAGCGCGAAGAATGCGAGCGATGCGGCTCGTCGATCAGCGCGCGCCCATAGGCCGTGCGGTCGAACGCCACCTTCTGCCGCCACGGTGAAGCCGACGGCTGATAGTCGCCGAACACGCTCTTCCAGGCGGGACGCGAGTGTGGCGCCTCGATTAGCGGATAGGCAAGATCGCGCAGCTGCCGCTCATTGTCGGTCAACTGGAACTGCGACGGCGGCACGCCGACGCTGGCGGTCGCCTCCTGACCGATCCATTTGTGCATGTCGTCGTTGCGGAAGTCGGCGCGCGTGCGCCCGAAATCGCCACCGCTGCAGGCTCCGAGCATGACGCCGGCGACCATGAGCGCGAGGACCGGCACGGCGCGCCGGACTGGAACGATGATGCCCGGCATTCCCATTGCCACTCGCTGTCAGCGACGGCGACGGCGGCGGCTGGGAGCGGCGCCCTCGCGCGGACCGCGATCGTCGCTTGTGGTGCTGGTGGTGGTCTCGCGCTCGATGCGCACGACCGGCAGGATCACGATCGTGCCCATCGCCTCCTGCGATGTGCCCGAGCGCGAGCGCCGCGAGACCGCATTCGCCGGAAATTCAATGATGGTCGCCATATGTCAGTTCTCTTTTGTGTCTGAAATTCGTGACCTTGCAGACCCCCTGCACGAACTTCGCAGGCAAAGGGCCACTCACAACTGACGTTCCCGGTGCCACTTCAAGCCGAGTTGGAATCTGACCGCGGGGCACCCTTAATTCTCGCGAGAAACTCAAATCCATCGCGCTGATCGCGTCCGTGATCTGGGTCTCTGATGCAGCGATTAAGATCAGGGCGTGGTTAATGGCCTCTTAATTTCGCGGCCAGGTGGCCTCCGAGGGGCATAGGCCGGTAACGATCGTGCATGGACGTGGCGTCTCGGTCTCACCGGGAATTCCCGGTTGATCCCGCCCGAGCGTCTTTAACGAGTTATTAACCGAACATTTCCGGCCGCGGCGCTCCAGCAAGCGCGATCGGAATGACCGACGCCGGTGCGAACACCGTTTCTGCGCGAAGCCATGGACCGCCTGATGCCCGGACCGCGCGACGACGCGAGCAGGTCCGTCGACGCGATCTCAGATTGCATTTGCCTTCATCGCTAGAGCCAGCCTGTGATATGAAGAATGGTGCAGACAGCGAAAACTGGAGCGCGTCGTCTGATCGTCCGGAAGTCATGTTCAAGACATTTTCACAAAAGCAGAATGGAGAGAAGGATGCTCAAGCGAATTCTTCATCGCACTGGCGATCATGCTGATCAGCCCTAAAGCCGGCGCACAGACGGTAACGAATATCGCGGTGCTCAAGGGGCTGGCGCCGCTGACGATCCTCGATCATTCCGAGGTCGGCAAAGCAGCGTTGGGCTCGAACTTCACCGTCACAGGCGGAATTCAAACCGGCACTATCAGCCCCCAATGATCCAACCTACATGAAGCTTTCGCTCAGGGGCGCTCCCGTCATCAACGACTATCAGGCTGCGCTGAAGGCAGCCCGCGACGATGTGACTGCTTTCCTTAGGACTACCTGTGGCGATTCGATCAGGACCTGTGCTGAGCACGACGCCAGCCGGTTCAACAACGCTGAAATGAACGAGACGTCATATCATGCGACGCAAACCTATGGACTGCCTGTGGTCTACCGAGAGAACGTCGGCAGGCGCGAGGACGTCGGCCAGCTTGCGCCGGAGGCGGGCTATCTTCTGACTGCCGCATTCCCATCATTGACCCTCGATCAGGCCAATCAGATTCTGAC
>NZ_JBARGP010000301.1:0-8511 GCF_049798375.1 Bradyrhizobium sp. | reverse complement strand
CTGCCGATGGCGCTGCTGCGTGCACGCGAGGCGGTGATGCGGCAGTTCCGGCCGTCCTTGCGCAAGCATGATCTCACCGAGCAGCAATGGCGGATCTTGCGGGCATTGGCCGCAGTGGATGCCATCGAGGTCACGGAGCTTGCGCATCTCGCCTTCCTGCTCGGGCCGAGCCTGTCACGTATCCTACGCGACCTGGAGGCGCGCGGCCTGGTGACACGCAAACTTGTAGAGCGTGACCAGCGGCGCAGCGTGCTCTCGATCGCGCCCAAGGGATTGAAGCTGATCGGGCAGGTCGCGCCGCATTCAGAGGAGATCTACGCGGAAATCGCCGCGCGTTATGGCGTCCGCAGGCTCGGTGAATTGCAGAAGATGCTGGGCGAGCTGGAGGTAAGCCTTGCCGGACGGGCGTCGCGTTCCGATGCGTCTGAATGACGTTTTTTGCATGAGCCCTCCAGCCCCGGCGCATAGCTGTTCATGCCCAGCGCTTGAGCAGGGAATGAGGCGCTGATTGCGGCGTTAATGATTGAAGCGGAGTGATTGTGGCCTGTGGTCGATATCGTCGGTTGGCAATTTACTCCGGCCGCAAGAGCCCTTAAACAGCCTTGGACTCTGCGGTCGGACGACACGCGAAGATCAATGAAGACCGCCCAAGAATCGCGGTCAGGGAGGACATAGATGAGTTTGACGAGACGTGATTTCGCGGCCGGTATCGTCGCCGGCCTTGCGGCGCCTGCCATCATCGGACGTGCCCGCGCGCAGGGCGCAACCATCAAGATCGGCATGTGCGCGCCGGTGACCGGCCCGGCCGCGGAATCCGGGGGATATGCGATCAAAGGCGCCAAGATTGCGCTTGATGCCGTCAACAAGGCCGGCGGCATCCTCGGCAAGCAGGCCGAACTCATCGTCGAGGACGATCAGACCACCAATCCCGGCATCGTGCTGGCCTTCTCCAAGCTCGCCTCGCAGTCCGATATCGTCGCTTTCCTGGGCTCGATCCGCTCCACCCAGGTGCATGCGATGGCGCCCGACGTGCTCAAGCTCGGCAAGCCGGTGATGATCGGCGGGACCGACCCGAACCTCACCCACATGGGCAATCAGTGGCTGTTCCGCTTCCGCCCCAATGACAGTTATTCCGGCGGCGTGATCGCCGAATACGGCACCAACACCTTGGGCAAGAAGAAGTGGGCCGTGCTGCATTCGACCGACGCGTTCGGGACCGCCGGCGGCAAGGCGCTCAGCGCGGCGCTGGAAAAACTCGGCGCCTCCTCGGTGCTCGATCAGGGCTATGCTAACAACAGCCAGGATTTCACCCCGGTCGTGCTCGCCATCAAGCAGTCCGGCGCCGATATCCTCGGTTCCTACTTCACCTTCGAGAACGATCTTGGCATCTTTGCCCGGCAGCTGCGCCAGCTCGGTGTCAACATCCCCTGGGTTGGCTCGCCCTCGATCGTCAACATCACCGCGCTGAAGCTCGCCGGTCCCGCGCTCTACAACACCTATGGTGTTGCCGATTATGCAGAGGATTCCAGCGACGCCTCCAAGGCGTTCGGCAAACTCTATCGCGACGCCACCAAGGTTGCGCCCGACAACCAGAGCTCCTGGACCTACGACGCCATCAACGTGCTGTCCGCGGCGATCAACAAGGCCGGCTCGACCGATCCCGGCAAGATCCGCGAGGCGATCCTGGCGACCAAGAAGTTCCCGGGTGCCGAGGGCGAGTACAATTTCGACCAGAACGGCGATGGCCTGCACGGCTATAACATCGTGAAGAATGACAAGGGCAAGATCGTCTTCGACAAGCATATCGAATTCGACAACTGATCCGCGACAACGGCCTCCCGCATCGCGCGGGAGGCGGCGTCGTTCCCTAAGGTATCTGTACCCTCAAAGGTCTTCTGGCCTCTCATGGATCTCGTTCTGCAACTGCTCTTCACGGGCATCGGCATTGGTGCCGTCTACGCGCTGGTGGCGCTCGGCTTCGTGCTGATCTTCCGCGCCACCAATGTGGTGAACTTCGCGCAAGGCGAGTTTTCCATGGTCGCGGCCTACCTGATGGTGGTGTTCTCCGTCGATCTCGGCTGGCCTTACTGGCTGTCGTTCCTGCTCGCGCTCGCCGGCATGGCGCTGCTCGGTGTCATCTTCAATCTCGGCGTCTACTACCCGCTGCGCCACCGCAGCTATCTGCCTGTCATCATCGCGACCATCGGCGCCTCGATCCTGCTCGCCAATTCGGTGCTGGCGATCTATGGGCCGCAGCCGCAGGTGCTGCAGGGCTGGTTCGACACGCCCGGCATCCAGCTCGGCCCGGTCTATCTGGATAGCCAATATCTCCTGATCATCGCTGTGACGGTCGCGCTGGTGATCTTCAACTACTGGTTCTTCGAGCACACGATGCTCGGCAAGAAGCTGCAGGCGACCTCGCAGGACAAGGAGATGGCCTCGCTGCTCGGCATCTCCGTGACCAGCATGATCATGATCACCTTCATCTACTCTGCCGTACTCGGCGGGCTCGCCGGCATCCTGGTGGCGCCGGTGCTGTTCGTGTCGATCCAGATGGGATCGACCATCGCGCTGAAGGCCTTTGCCGCCACCATCATCGGCGGCTTTGGCGACGTTGCCGGGGCGATCATCGGCGGCCTCGCCATCGGGGTGATCGAGACGTTTGGCGCCGCCTATATTTCAGTGCCCTACAAGGACGGCTTCGCCTTCCTGGTGCTGATCGCCTTCCTTATTCTCCGGCCGCAAGGGCTGTTCGGCGAACGCGTGGCGGAGAAGGCATGAGCGTGGGGAGCGACAACATGCAGGCAACGACGCCTGTCCTGCGCACGCGGTTCGCCTTGGTCCGTCATGTGCCGTATTTCATCGCCGCTGCCATCCTGGTGGCGGTTGCCGCCAGCATGAGCTTCGACGGCTACGTCCTCAACATCCTGCTGCAGGCGACCACGTTCTCGATCGCCGTGTTCGGGCTTTGCGTCGTGCTCGGTCTCTGCGGCCAGATCAACCTGGCGCAGGCGACATTCTTCGGGTTCGGTGCCTATGCGGTCGGGCTCGGCACCGCCGATCTTCATATGAGCTATTGGCTCTGCCTGGTTGCGGGCTGCGGCGTGGCGTTGGTTGCGGGCGCCTTCCTCGGCGCATCGACCCTGCGGCTCGGCGGCCATTACCTCGCCATGGTGACGATCTCGTTCCAGCAGATCGTGACCTTGGTCATGATCAACGCGATCGGCATCACCCATGGTCCGGACGGCGTTTCCAACATCGGACGGCCCGAGCTGTTTAGGACGTCGCAAAGCTATCTGGCGTTCTGCGTTGCGATGCTTGCGATCGTCGGCTACCTGGTCTGGCATTTGCCGGATACCAGGATCGGCCGCGCCATGCGCGCGGTGCGCGACAACGAGCTCGCCGCCGGCGTCAACGGCATCGACGTGTTCAAGACCAAGGTCTACGCGTTTGCGATCTGCGCCGTGCTCGGTGGTCTCGCCGGCGGCCTGTTCGCGGGTGGCTTCGCCTATGTCAGTCCGGACCAGTTCTCGTTCGCCGATTCCATCGTGTTCCTGACCATGTCGCTGCTCGGCGGCGTGGCGTCGCCGATCGGCTCGGTGATCGGCACCGGCCTGCTGATCCTGATCCCGGAATGGCTGCGCTTCCTGAAGAGCGTGCCGGGGCTGTATCTCGCGATCTACGGCCTGTTCGTGATCCTGATCATCCGCTTCATGCCCGACGGCATCTGGGGCTTCGTCACGACAGGTTTCGAACGCTGGCGTGCCAAGACCAAGGCGCCGCCGGCGGCCAAGCCGCTGCAGCTCAAGCCGGCCACGGTCGGCGGCGACATCGTGCTCGAGGTCAAGGGCCTGTCCAAGCACTTCGGCGGCCTCAAGGCGGTCGACAATGTCGATATCGCGGTCAGGCGCGGCGGCGTGCACGCGCTGATCGGGCCGAACGGCTCCGGCAAGACCACGACGCTGAACGTGCTCTCCGGCCTCTACAAGGCGACCTCGGGCTCGATCACGCTCGACGGCACCGACATCACCACGATGCCGCCGCATCAGCGCACCGCTTCGGGCTTGGGACGCACGTTCCAGAACATCCGCCTGTTCCGCTCGATGACGGCGCTGGAGAATGTCGAGATCGGCGCCGAGCGTCCCGGCAACACCATGATCGGGGCAGGGGGCGCGGCTGCGCTCACCGAGCGCGCCATGGAGGCGCTAACCTTCGTCGGCCTCGGCAACCGCGCCAACGAGCTGATCACGAGCTTCTCCTACGGCCACCAGCGGCTGATCGAGATCGCCCGCGCGCTCGCCTCGAACCCGACCTTGCTGCTGCTCGACGAGCCCGCGGCAGGCCTCAACTCGACGGAGAAGCTCGAGCTGCACGAGCTGCTCAAGCGCATCGCGGCACAGGGCCTCACCATCCTGATCATCGATCACGATATGACGCTGGTCTCCGAGGCGGCTCAGCACATCACCGTGCTCAATTTCGGTCGCCGCATCGCGGACGGCGAATCGCTGGCGGTGCTGCGGCATCCCGACGTGATGTCCGCCTATCTCGGGAGCGAATGATGGCGTTGCTCGAAGTCCGCAACCTCGTCGTCCGCTACGGCGAAATCGAAGCGCTGCGCGGCGTCTCCTTCAGCGTCGAGGAGGGCAAGGTCGTCACCTTGCTCGGCGCCAACGGCGCCGGCAAGTCGACCACCTTGCGTGCGATCTCGGGTCTTTCGAAGCCGACTTCTGGCGAGATCGTATTCAACGGCGAGACCATCTCGGGACTTGGACCCGAGGCGATCGTGCGGCTCGGCATCTCGCACGTGCCGGAAGGGCGGCGGGTGTTTCCCGGCCTGACGGTGAAAGAGAACATCATGCTCGGCGCCTCCAACCGCCGGGCATCGAAGGCGCAGCTGTCCCGCGAGGCAGATGCGATGTTCGACCTGTTCCCGGACATCCGGAAGTTCTCAGGCGTGCTCGGCTGGACCTTGTCCGGCGGTCAGCTTCAAATGGTCGCGGTGGCGCGCGGGCTGATGGCCAAGCCGAAGCTCCTGCTGCTCGACGAGCCGTCGCTCGGCCTTGCGCCCGTTATCGTGCAGGCGGTGTTCAAGATCATCTCGGAAATCCGCCGCAACACCACCGTCCTGCTTGTCGAGCAGAATGCGCGCATGGGCCTATCCGTAGCCGACTATGGCTATGTGCTGGAGACCGGGCGTATTGTGCTGGGTGGCAAGCCCGACGAATTGTGGGGCAACGAGGCGATCGCCGCCGCCTATCTCGGCGGCCACGCCAAAGTGCCCGTCTGATCCAACACTGTGAGCTATCATGGTCACCATCAAGGTTGAAAACCTCATCGATTTCGTTGCCGATGTATTTGCGCACGCGGATTCATCAGCTGAAGAGGCGCGGCGCATCGCGACCTATCTCACGACGGCCAATCTGACCGGGCATGACAGCCACGGCGTGATTCGCGTTCCCGTCTACATCAGATGGAAGAAGATGGGCTCGATCGTGCCGAACCAGACCGCCGAGGTCGTGGTCGATACGCCGTCGCTCGTGGTCGTCGACGGTAAGTTCGGCTATGGCCAGACGGTGACGCCGCAGGCCGTCAGGCTGGGCATCGAGAAGTGCAAGAAGGCCGGCGTGACCGCGCTTGCACTGCGCAATTCCGCACATCTCGGCCGTGTCGGCGACTGGGCCGAGATGGCCGCCGCCGAAGGCCTGGTGTCTATTCATTTCGTGACGGCCGCCGGCTCGCTGCTGGTCGCACCTTATGGCGGCGTCGAGAAGCGGTTGTCGACCGCGCCCTATTGCGTCGGCATTCCACGCGAGGGCCAGGATCCCATCGTGCTCGATTTCGCCACGTCGATTGTTGCCGAAGGCAAGGTGCTTGTCGCCAGTCGCGGCGGCAAGAAGCTGCCCAAGGGCGCGCTGATCGACAGCGACGGCACGCTAAGCGAGGACCCCGCGGTGCTGTACGGCCCCTATGAGCCGGATGGTCCGCGCGACCACACCAAGGGCACCGGCGCGATCCGTGCCTTCGGCGACCACAAGGGCTCAGGGCTCGCCTTCATCTGCGAGCTGTTAGGCGGCGCCTTGACCGGCACCGGCGCGACCTCGGCGGACCGGCGTTTCGCCAATGGCATGCTGGCGTTCTACATCGACCCCAAGGTGGTCGACCCCGCCCATTTCTTCGACGGCGAGGTCACGCGCTATACCGATTTCATCCGGGCCACCAAGCCGGTTGCCGGGGTCGACAAGGTGCTGGTCCCCGGTGATACCGAACGGGCGACGCGTGCGGAGCGCACCAAGAATGGTGTGCCCTTGCCGGACGACACCTGGGCGGCGATAGTGAACACGGCACGCGAGGTCGGCGTCAGCGAGGCAAGCATCCAGCGGGCGACGAGCTAACCAGTTGTCGTCATTGCGAGCGCCAGCGAAGCAATCCAGAATGGTACCCAACGCTGGGGTGCTTCGTCGTTCAAGCTCCGCACAATAATAACACATTCGATAACAAGGAAGGAACGCACACGTGGCAAAGAACAAGGTCAAGCAGGTCTGGGCAGAAGGCAAGGCGGTGGTCAACGCGTGGCTCGCGATCCCCTCCGGCTTCTCGGCCGAAGTGGTGGCGCAATGCGGTTTCGACAGCGTCACCGTCGACATGCAGCACGGCGTCCAGGACTACCTCTCGATGGTGCAATGCTTCCAAGCGATGGGCGGCCATCCGGTGACGCCGATGGTGCGTGTGCCGTGGAACGAGCCCGGAGTCATCGGCAAGGTGCTCGATGGCGGTGCCTATGGCGTGATCTGCCCGATGGTCAATACGCCGCAGGAAGCGAGGAACCTAGTCTCCTATGCCAAATATCCGCCGAAGGGCACGCGCTCCAACGGCCCGATCCGCTCGGGCATGTATGGTGGCGCCGGCGAGTATCAGAAGACCGCCAATGACGAGATCGTGCTGCTGCCGATGATGGAGACAAAAACGGCGGTCGAGAACATGGAAGCGATCCTCGATGTCGAGGGCATCGACGGCGTCTATGTCGGCCCATCCGATCTCGGCTTCTCCTATGGCCTGGTGCCGAAGCTCGATCGCGACGAGCCGGAGATCCTCAAGATCTACGAGAAGATCGTCAAGGAGTGCGGCAAGCGCGGCCTCAACCCCGGCATCCACTGCAGCGGCGCCGAGGGCGCAGTGCGCGCCATCAACATGGGCTTCAAGCTGGTGACGCTCTCGAACGAGGTCGGCCTGATGATGACCTATGCCAAGATGCAGGTGAACCAGACCCGCAAGGATTCCGGCGGCAAAGCGTAAAGGGCGAATGGCGGATGGGGAGTAGCGAGTAGGGAAGCTTCTATTCGCTATTCGCTATTCGCCACTCACCATTCGCCTAGTCCCGCTCCGTCGACAAACTCAACTGAGAGACACAACCATGACACCGGTCCCCGTGATCCGCCTGCATCCCGAAGACAGCGTGCTGATCGCCCGTGCGAGCCTGCCGCCGGGGCTCGTCGTCGCGGACGGCGTCACGACGTCGGAGCGGATTCCGGCCGGTCACAAGGTCGCCATCAGGCCGATCGCGCTGGGCGAGCCGATCAAGCGCTACGGCCAGATCATCGGCTTCGCGACCGCGCCGATCGCGCCCGGCCAGCATGTGCATACCCAGAATTGCGGTATGGGCGATTTCGCCAAGGACTATGCCTACGGCGTCGACGTCAAGCCGGTGCCGAATTTCGATTTGCCCGCGACCTTCGAGGGCATCCGCCGTCCGGACGGCCGTGTCGCCACCCGCAACTATATCGGCATCCTGACCTCGGTGAATTGCAGCGCGCATGTCGCGAGCCTGGTCGCTGACGTCTTCAAGAAGAACCCGTTCTCCGGCGACAATCCGCTGGCCGACTTCCCCAACGTCGACGGCGTGGTGGCGCTGACCCACAAGACCGGTTGTGGCATGACCCAGGACGAGCCGCTGAAGCTGCTGCGGCGGACGCTCGGCGGCTACGCGCGCCATGTCAATTTTTCCGCCGTCGTCGTGCTCGGCCTCGGTTGTGAGGTCAACCAGATCGGCGGGTTGATGGACGAGCAGAAGCTTGCCGGCCGGCTGCGTGCGATGGACATCCAGGAGGTCGGTGGCACCCGCAAGACCGTCGAGGCCGGCATTGCCTTCGTCAAGGAGGCGCTCGCAGACGCCAACAAGGTCAGGCGCGAAACCGTCTCGGCCAGCGAGTTGACGGTTGCCCTGCAATGCGGCGGCTCCGACGGCTATTCGGGGGTCTCGGCCAATCCTGCATTGGGTGCAGCGAGCGATCTCTTGGTGCGCCATGGCGGCACGGTGATCTTGTCGGAGACGCCGGAGACCTACGGCGCCGAGCACCTGTTGACGCGGCGCGCGGTCAGCCGCGAGGTCGGCGAGAAGCTGGTTGCCTTGATGCGCTGGTGGGAAGAGTACACCCAGCGCGAGGGCGCGGAGATGAATGCCAATCCAAGCCCGGGCAACAAGGCCGGCGGCCTCACCACCATCCTCGAGAAGTC
>NZ_JBARGP010000300.1:0-11218 GCF_049798375.1 Bradyrhizobium sp. | reverse complement strand
CAGACCTCCTTCATCCCGCTGCTCACGCTCGGCATCCCGCCGAATGCGGTGATGGCGCTGATGGTCGGCGCCATGACCATTCACGGCATCGTGCCGGGGCCGCAGGTGATGCAGAAGCAGCCCGATCTGGTCTGGGGCATGATTGCCTCGATGTGGATCGGCAATTTGATGCTGATCATCATCAATTTGCCGCTGGTCGGCATCTGGGTGCGGCTGCTGCGGGTGCCGTACCGGCTGATGTTCCCCTCGATCGTGATCTTCTGCTCGATCGGCATCTACTCGGTGAACAATGCGCCGGTCGACGTCGTCCTGGCCGGTGCCTTCGGCCTGGTCGGCTATTGGCTGATCAAGCACGAATTCGAGCCGGCGCCGCTGCTGCTCGGCATGGTGCTGGGACCGCTGATGGAGGAGAACCTGCGGCGGGCGCTGCTGATCTCGCGCGGCGACTGGTCGGTGTTTGTCAGTCGGCCGCTATCCGCGGTGCTACTTGCCATCGCCACGTTTCTGCTGCTGCTTGCGGTGCTGCCGACGCTTCGCCGCAAGCGCGACGAGGTGTTCGTCGAATCGGAGTCCTAGGGGACAAGACAGCGATACCGATACCAGCCGGTTCCGTGCCGGCTGGCGGGGCTGTTGCCGGGTCTTTTCGGGTATATTTGTTGGGGAGAGTGCCGACTCGTTGCTGTCCGCGAACGGGCCGGTCCGCTAAACCTCAGCCTTTGAAACGGCAGGCACGGCCATGCACCAGTATCACGACCTGCTCGAACGCATCCTCGCTGATGGCGCCGCGAAGCACGACCGCACCGGGACCGGCACGTTCTCGGTGTTCGGCCATCAGATGCGCTTCGACCTTGCAGCCGGCTTCCCGATGCTGACCACCAAGCGGCTGCCGCTGAAGGCGATCGTGTACGAGCTGCTCTGGTTCCTGAAGGGCGACACCAACATCAAATATCTGCACGACCACGGCGTCACCATCTGGGACGAGTGGGCGGACGCCAATGGCGATCTCGGCCCCGTCTATGGCTATCAGTGGCGCTCATGGCCGACGCCCGACGGCGGCAAGATCGACCAGATCAAGAATGTCGTCGACATGATCAGGCGCAATCCGGATTCGCGGCGCCTGATCGTCTCGGCCTGGAATCCGGCCGATGTCGAGAAAATGGCGCTGCCGCCGTGCCACTGCCTGTTCCAGTTCTATGTCGCTGACGGCAAGCTGTCCTGCCAACTCTATCAGCGCTCGGCCGACGCGTTCCTGGGCGTGCCGTTCAACATCGCCTCCTACGCGCTGTTGACGATGATGGTGGCGCAGGTGACGGGCCTGAAGCCTGGCGATTTCGTGCACTCGCTCGGCGACGCGCATCTCTACTCCAACCATATCGAACAGGCGCGGCTGCAATTGACGCGCGCGCCGCGGGCGCTGCCGACCATGACGATCAATCCCGACGTGACCGACATCTTCGGTTTCCGGTACGAGGATTTCGCGCTTCACGGCTACGATCCGCATCCGCACATCAAAGCAGAAGTCGCGGTCTGAGCATGTCGCTCGCCATTCGTCGCGCCCGCCCAGACGATGTCGGCACCGTGTTCGCGCTGATCAGGGAATTGGCCGAATACGAGAAGCTGACGCACGAGGTCGAAGCCTCTGCGGCCGATGTCAGCGCGGCGCTGTTCAGCGAAGCGCCGCGGCTCGTCTGCGATCTTGCCGAATGGGACGGCGAGGTAGCCGGCTTCGCCGCCTGGTTCGTCAATTTCTCCACCTTTGCAGGCAAGCCCGGCATCTATCTCGAAGACCTGTTCGTGAGGCCGGCGTTTCGCCGCCACGGCATCGGCCAGGCACTGCTCGGCCATCTCGCCAGGACCTGCGTCGACAATGGCTGGGCGCGGCTGCAATGGTCGGTGCTCGACTGGAATACGCCCTCGATCACATTCTACAAATCGCTCGGCGCTGAGCTGATGGACGACTGGACCTTGTGCAAGGTCACTGGCGCGGCGCTTTCTGCGCTTGCGGAGCGCGCGCCATGATCGAGGTCGTGCTGGTCGTGGCAGTTGCCGACAACGGCGTCATCGGCGCGCAGGGCGCGATCCCTTGGCGCCAAAAGAGCGACATGCAGCGCCTGAAGGCGATCACGATGGCAAAGCCGATCCTGATGGGCCGCAAAACCTTCGAGTCGCTTCCGCGCCGGCCGCTGCCCGGCCGCACCAATATCGTCGTCACCCGCGATCCAGGTTTTCGCGCGCCCGGCGCGGTCGTCACGACGTCAGTTAACGAGGCGCTGACAATAGCCCGCGCCGACGCGCTGCGGCGTTCAGCCGCGGAGATCGCGGTGATCGGCGGCGCCGAGATCTATGCGCAGGCGATGCCGTTCGCCGACCGGCTGGAGATCACCGAGGTCCACGCGCAGCCTCAAGGCGACACCGTGTTTCCGGCGATCGACCGCATGCTGTGGCAGGAGGTTGCACGCGAAAATCATCCGTCGGGTGCAGATGATAATGCCGCTTTCTCTTATGTGACGTGGCGCCGGCTGGACGGCCGGTAATGTCAGCGTCCACGCATCCGCGGCAAAATCCATTAAGGATGAACTTGTGTGATCGAACGCGCGATGGCTGTGCCACCCGCGTCAAACCGGCGCTGCCCCGCTGTTTACATTGACAAAAGCCGGTTCGGGCTTAGCTGGAAGCCTACATTGTAAGGGGCTTGGCCGTCCCGTATAAAGCCCGCCTGCGTTGTGGGGCCCCAAACTGCTTTGGGCCTCTCGAAGGAGATCGATCGATGCCGTGGAAGAATCAGGGCGGAGGCCCGTGGGGCCCCGGTCCAAAGGGACCCTGGGGCTCCGGACCGCAACCGGTCGGTCCAAGGCCCCCCGACCTGGAAGACCTTTTGCGGCGCGGCCAGGACCGGCTGCAGCAGATCCTCCCCGGCGGCCATTTCGGAAGCGTCGGTGTGGTGCTGATCGTGATTGGCGCGTTGGCGATCTGGCTGTTGTCCGGCTTCTACCGCGTGCAGTCGGAAGAGCTCGGCGCGGTGCTGCGCTTCGGCAAATATGTCCGCGAGGAGCAGCCGGGCCTGCGCTATCATCTGCCTTATCCGATCGAGACGGTGCTGCTGCCCAAGGCGCAGCGCGTCAATTCGATCTCGATCGGCATCACCCCCGGCGGCGGCGATGACGGCGCGCGACGCGGCCGTGCGGCGCGCGATGTCCCGGAAGAAAGCCTGATGCTGACCGGCGACGAGAACATCGTCGACGTCGACTTCACCGTGCTGTGGCGCGTCAAGCCGAAGGGCACTGCTGATTACCTCTTCAACATTCAAAATCCCGAAGGCACGGTGAAAGCGGTGGCCGAGAGCGCGATGCGTGAGGCGATCGGCCGCTCCGACATCCAGCCGATCCTGACCGGGGCCCGCACCACGACCGAGCAGAACGTGCAGGAGCTGATGCAGAAGACGCTCGACAATTACGGCGCCGGCATCCAGATCGCACAGGTGCAGATGCAGAAGGTTGACCCGCCGGCGGAGGTGATCGAATCCTTCCGCGATGTGCAGGCCGCCCGCGCCGACCTCGAACGCAAGCAGAACGAGGCGCAGAGCTACGCCAACAGTGTCGTCCCCGGCGCTCGCGGACAGGCATCGAAGATCGTGCAGGCCGCCGAGGGCTACAAGGAGCAGGCGGTGGCCGAAGCCAGGGGCCAGAGCGCGCGCTTCCTCAAGGTCTACGACGAATACAAGAAGGCGCCCGACGTGACGCGCGAACGCATCTATCTGGAAACCATGGAGCGCCTGCTCGGCGGCTCCGACAAGCTGATCTATGACGGCGGCGCCTCCCAGCAGGGCGTGGTGCCGCTGTTGCCGCTCGGCGATCTCGCGCCGCGGCGGCAGCCGCCGGCCGGCTCGCCCAGCTCGGCTTCGGCTGCGCCTTCGACGCTGCAGAACGGAGGCAGCCGATGAGGTCCCCCCTTGCAGGCATCGTCGCGCTGGTCGCGCTGCTCGTGCTCGTGATCGTCGGCTACAGCACGGTCTTCACCGTGCAGCAGACCGAGCAGGCCTTGGTGTTGCGCTTCGGCGAGATGGTCGATGTCGCCACCGAGCCTGGACTGCACTTCAAGGCGCCGTTCATCGACACCGTGGTCACGATCGACAAGCGCATTCTCGATCTCGAGAATCCCTCGCAGGAGGTGATCGCCTCCGACCAGAAGCGGCTCGTGGTCGATGCCTTCGCGCGCTACCGGATCAAGGACGCGTTGAAGTTCTACCAGAGCGTCGGCTCGGTCCAGACCGCCAATCTGCAGCTTGCCTCGCTGCTGAATGCGGCGCTGCGTCGCGTGCTCGGCGAGGTCACCTTCATCCAGGTGGTGCGCGACCAGCGCGAGGCGCTGATGGGCAGGATCCGCGACCAACTCACCAGCGAGGCCGCCGCCTACGGCATCCAGGTGGTCGACGTCCGCATCCGCCGCGCCGATCTGCCCGAGGCCAACAGCAAGGCGGTTTATACCCGCATGCAGTCCGAACGCGCACAGGAGGCGGCGCAGTTCCGGGCGCAGGGCGATCAGAAGGCGCAGGAGATCAGGGCCAAGGCCGACCGCGAGGCGACCGTGATCGTCGCCGATGCCAATTCGACGGCGGAGCAGACCCGCGGCGAGGGCGATGCCGAGCGCAACCGCCTGTTTGCGGAGGCCTATGGCCAGGACCCGAACTTCTTCGCCTTCTACCGCTCGATGTCGGCCTATGAGACCGGCCTCAAGGGCGGCGATACGCGGTATTTGTTGCGGCCCGATTCGCCGTTCTTCCGCTTCTTCGCCGATCCCCAAGGAAAGCCGGAAGGCAAGGGAGAAGCCAAGGAAGCCGGCAAGGCCGCGGCAGCGGAGCCGGCCGCCGCACCGGCGGTAAAGCCCTGATCGAAATTGTTCGGATTGACGACGTCATCGACAACAGATCAATAGAGGTCGACAGGGTCGAAGCAATCATTGCTTCGCCCCGCCGTCGTCAAGAGCGGTCACACGGGAGGTTCCAAGCCGATGAGGTCAATTGCGTTCTCCGACTTCCTCATCGGTCTCGGCGTCCTGTTCGTGCTGGAAGGCTTGATGTTCGCGGCCAGTCCCGAATATATGCGGCGCGCCATGAAGAGCGCGCTCGCAATGCCCGACAACGTGCTGCGGGCGGTCGGGTTCGGCTCTGCGGTGGCGGGCCTGATCCTGATCTGGGTGATCCGGCGCCCGATCTAAGCGGAACGGTCGGCATCCTCCGTCTGCACCCGGGCTGTGGTCCGCACCATCGGTGTTATCAACGCGCTTGTGAGGCGTACGCGTCGGCATTTTGCCGTATTGAGTGGCCTTCAATGTGTAATTGACCGAGGCCCAGGCGCGCCGGGTCGTTTTCGCGAGGGCTCTGCCAAGCCCCTACAAGGGCGGACCGCTTGCGCCGTCGCCCGGTTCGGGCGCACTGTCAACCGCAGACCGCCCCCGTAGACCGTTGCCTTTTGGAGATCCGCCGATATGACAGCGACCGCAAGCTTCAGCCATCGCCTGCGCCCGATCCTGACCGCTGCCTGCCTCGCCATGGCCGGCGCGATGGTATCGGCGCCGGCGTCGGCGCGGGGACCGGAAGGCATTGCCGACGTCGCCGAGAAGGTGATCGACGCGGTCGTCAACATCTCGACCTCGCAGACCGTCGAAGCCAAGGGCGGTGGCGACGGCAAGGGCGCGATGCCTCAGCTGCCGCCGGGCTCGCCGTTCGAGGAGTTCTTCGACGACTTCTTCAAGAACCGACAGGGTGGAAAGGGCGGCAAGGGCGGCGGCGATCTGCAGCCGCACCGCACCAACTCGCTCGGCTCCGGTTTCATCATCGACGAATCCGGCGTCGTGGTCACTAACAACCACGTCATTGCCGACGCCGATGAGATCAACGTCATCATGAATGACGGCACCAAGATCAAGGCCGATATCGTCGGCGTCGACAAGAAGACCGACCTTGCGGTCCTAAAGTTCAAGCCGCCGCGGCCGCTGACCGCGGTGAAGTTCGGCGATTCCGACAAGCTCCGGCTCGGCGACTGGGTGGTCGCGATCGGAAATCCCTTCAGCCTCGGCGGCACGGTGACGGCCGGCATCGTCTCGGCCAAGAACCGCGACATCTCCAATGGCCCTTATGACAGCTACATCCAGACCGACGCGGCCATCAACCGCGGCAATTCCGGCGGCCCGCTGTTCAATCTCGAGGGCGACGTCATCGGCGTCAACACGCTGATCATCTCGCCCTCCGGCGGCTCGATCGGCATCGGCTTTGCCGTGCCGTCCAAGACCGTGGCCGGCGTCGTCGATCAGCTTCGTCAGTTCGGCGAACTGCGCCGCGGCTGGCTCGGGGTGCGCATCCAGGGCGTGACCGACGAGATCGCCGAGAGCCTCAACATCAAGCCGGCGCGCGGCGCGCTGGTCGCCGGCGTCGACGACAAGGGACCGGCCAAGCCCGCCGGAATCGAGCCCGGCGACGTCGTCGTCAAGTTCGACGGCCACGACATCAAGGATCCGAAGGACCTGTCGCGCATCGTCGCGGACACCGCCGTCGGCAAGGAGGTCGACGTCATCATCATCCGCAAGGGTCAGGAAGAGACCCACAAGGTCACGCTCGGCCGGCTGGAGGACAATGACAAGGTGCAGCCGGCCGCCGCCAAGAGCGACGACCAGCCCGCCGACAAGCCGGTGACGCAGAAGGCGCTCGGACTCGACCTGGCGACGCTGAGCAAGGATCTGCGCACGCGCTACAAGATCAAGGACAGCGTCAAGGGCGTGGTGATCACCAGCGTGGACGCGACCTCTGACGCCGCCGACAAGCGGCTCTCCGCCGGCGACGTCATCGTCGAGGTGGCACAGGAGGCGGTCTCCAGCGGCGCCGACATCAAGAAACGGGTCGATCAGCTCAAGAAGGACGGCAAGAAGTCGGCGCTGCTGCTCGTCTCCAACGGCGACGGCGAGCTACGCTTCGTGGCGCTGAGCTTGCAGTAAGGCAAGCTCAGTCCTCAGCCGTCATTGCGAGCGCAGCGACGTGTCCGCCATAGCCCGAAGGGCGACGGCGGAAGCAATCCAGAGCTAAAAAGAAAGTCTGGATTGCTTCGTCGCTTGCGCTCCTCGCAATGCCTACCCGACGCATTGCGTGCGCAGTGGCTTCATCCCGGATCACGTTTCAACAGCATCGGGCATGATCTCGCATTTCCGCGGAGAATCACGCCCGAGCTTTGCGATCGACATGCCCTTCGAACGATCGAGAGGGCGCAGGGGCCTACACGATCGCTCGATTCTTCTAACGATTAGTTCCGCGCGGCGCCGACCGTGGTCGTGGCGCCCGCAGCAGCGCTGCGATGATGGTGCGGGGCGAGCACCGACAGCTGAAGCGGCGTGGCCGGCATGCCGTCGCGGGTCAGGGTCACGGCAGGCGACTGCTGCTGCACCCCGGCCGAGCCGAGCACGGAGAGCTGGACTGGCGTGGCCGGAAGCGACGCGCGCTCGTAGCTGGGCAGCTCGCCGGCGATGGCAGTCGTGCCACCGGCGATGGCGAACGTGAGCGCGGCGGCGGTCAGGAGATGCTTGTGGAGGTGATGCGACATGGTGAGGTCCTTTTGTGGCGATGGTCCGATTGCGTGGATCCGCAATCGTGCTTCGCCTTCCCTGGACACTCCCTGACGTCTCTCTACCTAACCATGCCACGCGTGTTTGACAATCCATTGATTGTCGATGTGATGAACGCGGCAGCGTGATACCCGTGATGCGATTGGCAAATGATCCGATCGCAATTCGAGATCAGCGTTGCCGGATGGCCACGCTCTCGCGCTCATCGCTGAACGCCACGTGGCGATTATGCCACGAACTCGTCGCGCCGGTAGCCTTGCGCATACAGCAGCGCGGTGAGGTCGCCATGATCGATGCGCGCGGCGGCCGCGGCCGAGACCGCGGGCTTGGCGTGATAGGCGACGCCGAGGCCCGCAGCCTGGATCATGCCGAGATCATTGGCGCCGTCGCCGACCGCCAACGTGTCGATTTCGTCGAGATCGAAGGACTCACGTAGTTCCACCAGGGTGTCGAGCTTGGCGGCACGGCCGACGATCGGCTCGCGGACCACGCCGGTGAATTTGCCATCCGCGATCACGAGTTCGTTGGCGCGGTTTTCCTGGAAGCCGAGTTTTTGCGCGATCGCGCCGGTGAACAGCGTGAAGCCGCCGGAGACCAGGCAGGTGTAGGCGCCATGCGCGCGCATCGTCATCACAAGCTCGCGGCCGCCGGGCGTCGGCACGATCCGGCTGGCGAGCACCTCGTCGACTACGCTGGCCGGCAGATCCTTCAATAGCGCCACGCGCTCGCGCAGCGCCGGCTCGAACGCGATCTCGCCGCGCATCGCCCGCTCGGTGATCCCGGCGACGTGCTCTTTAAGCCCGGCGAAGTCGGCGAGCTCATCGATGCATTCCTGGCCGATCATGGTGGAATCCATGTCGGCCAGAAAAAGCTTCTTGCGCCTGAACGCTATTGGCTGCACCACGATGTCGATCGGCAGGTCGGCGCGGACCTCGCGCAGATGCGCTTCTATGTTATGCACCTCGGCATGAGCGTTCTCTGCGCCGCTAAAGGGGATGTCGACCGCGACCTCATTGAACAGCCAGTGCGGCTTATCCGGCGAGGGCAGCACGGCGAGCAAGCCGTCCACGATCGTGCTCTCGAGCGCGGGATTGGCGGGATTGCAGATGAAGGTCGCGACAAGGGACATTGAGGGTTTCTGGGGTGGTTGCGCTGACGGACAACAAGGCGGTGCTTATCGCAGGGCCGACCGCCAGCGGCAAGTCGGCCCTGGCCTTGCTGCTGGCGGAACAGACCGGCGGCATCATCATCAATACCGACTCCATGCAGGTCTATCGCGACCTCTGCGTCATCACCGCGCGGCCGACTCCGGAGGAGGAGGCGCGGGTGCCGCACTGTCTCTACGGCCATGTCGATGCGAGCGTGAACTACTCCGCCGGCAGCTATGTCACGGACGCCGCGTCAGTGCTCGCGGAGGCGCGTCGAGAAGGCAGGCGCCCGATCTTCATCGGCGGCACCGGGCTTTATTTCAAGGCGCTCACGCGCGGGCTGTCGGCGGTGCCGCCGGTGCCCAACGAAATCCGCGACGCGGTGCGGGCGCGGCTGGAGCGCGACGGTGTCGAGGCGCTGCATGCGGAGCTGGCTCGGCGCGATCCGGAGGCTGGCGCGCGGCTGAAGCCGCGCGACCGTACCCGCGTCGCCCGCGCGATCGAGGTGATCGAGGCGACGGGGCGGCCGCTCGCCGACTGGCATCGCGAGGGCCAGCCGCCGCTGCTGGCCGAAGGCGGCTATCAAGCGCTGTTCCTTGCGCCGGACCGCGACACGCTCTACGCGCGGATCGACGCGCGCTTCGACGCGATGCTGACCAAAGGCGCGCTGGAGGAGGTCGAGCGGCTTGCCGCGCGCAGGCTCGATCCGCTGCTGCCGGCGATGAAGGCCCACGGCGTGCCGGCGCTGATCCGTTATCTCAGAGGCGAGATCACGCGAGACGAGGCTGCCACGATCGGCAAGGCCGACACCCGCCATTACGCCAAGCGGCAGTTTACCTGGTTCCGGCACCAGCTGCCGGAATTTGGATGGCTGACGCCGGAGGCGGCGGGGGCGTGGACGGAGGCGGCATTGAAAGTGCAGTGATATCGTGATATCGTGTTGTTTAGCGAGGTGCTCTGATGGCTGACATCTTGATCCGAAAGGTCGACGAGACCACGAAAGAATTGCTCCGGCTTCGCGCTGAACGGCGCGGCAAAAGCCTCGAGGCAGACCTTCGCGAAACGCTCGAAAAGCTGGCCCGCGAGGAAGCGGAATCGCCTGATGATACAGAGCCGTTCGGCAGCTGGCTTGTTGCGATTTCCAGGCCGGGTGTGGACCTCGACCAAGCGCTCGAATTGCTCCGATCCGCGCCCATCCGACCGGCACTCTTGGAATGATCCTGCTCGACACGAACGTGGTCTCGGAAGCGCTGAGGCCTGCGCCCGCGCCCCAAGTCGTGAATTGGCTCAACGCTAATTTTTCAGACGCCACCATATCGAGCATCACGATCTTCGAGCTTGGCGCCGGATTGGCGTTCCTCGATGCGGGACGACGCAAAGATGTGCTGCAGAATGCGATAGCAAGAACGATCAGGCGGTTCGGCACCCGCGTGTATGCGTTCGATGCCCCGGCCGCCCAGTCTGCGGCGCAAATTCTGGCGCGGGCGCGCAGGCAGGGCCTGCCGTTGCATCAGATTCCAGGTAAGCTCGCCGATCTTCAGATCGCCGGCATCGCGTCGGCCTACGGGCTTAGTCTTGCGACTCGCAACGTTGGTGACTTCGAAGGATTGGGGCTGACGCTGATCAACCCGTGGATGGTTTGATCAGTCGAGGCTCAGTTATTTCCGGCCAAAGAAACTGCATTATTTTCCAGCTTTAGCCCGCCTGCGCCTATCTCCAGGCGATAACCGCCGTGAATTGCCAAAGCTGCCAAAATAACGACCGCGATTGCGACGACTAGCTTATTAGGATTCAGGCGCATTATACACCCCGTCCATGTTCGGCAGCCAATACGGTCGGCGGATCATCTTCCCATCCCGCTCAATATATTCAGTCAGTAAGCCTCTAAGGGCTCTGCTGATCACTTGCGATCGACTCTCAGAGAAGCGATGACAAGCCTGATCGAGGAGGCACAACTCCTCCTCGGAAAGCCGAAATGAGATGACTGATTTGCTCATAAGTCGGAGCCTAAAACGCAAAAGTTATCGCTTTCCTAACAACGTAATACGGCGGCGGCCCCGAAATGACGGCTGAGTGAGAGTTTGCTCTCTCTTCAAATTCCCTCTCGCCGAACCGCAAAAACCCGGGTACGCTGACAAAATCGCGCGAACAAGCGGCTTGGCCTTGACAAAAGGGTGGCCGTCGGTATCTATCGCGCAACCTTTGGGAAGTTAGCACGGCGTCATGCGCAATATTATTACCATCCTCCTTATCGTAGTAGCCAGGCGCACCGCCGGGGATGGCTAACGTCATCCCGAATTCGGGCGGTGCGCAGGGTCCTCTTCGGGGCCCTTTTTTATTGCCCGAATGTCTGACGCCCCTGTTTTGATGATCCCGCGAGACCACGAGACCCACGAAGCCGCTGAGACCAGCGATCCGGAGCCCACCATGAGCGACAAGAGCCACGATCCGAACCAGATGAC
>NZ_JBARGP010000299.1:0-2031 GCF_049798375.1 Bradyrhizobium sp. | reverse complement strand
CGATCCAGGTGCCCGATGCGTAGTCGTGGCCGTCGGTCTGCCGCATCCGGTACAGCATCAGCTTGCCGCCGGAGGCGAAATGCAATGAGAACCAGTCCCAGCCGGTCTGGTCTGAGCTCAGCGGCTGGCTGCTCCATTCGCGGTCGAGCCAGGCTTGGCCGGTGACCTCGACCGGTTTGTCGTCGATCGCAAGCTGGCCGTGGGCGCGATAGAACGGCTGGCTGTAGTAATAGGAGGCCTGGTTGCGCTCGGACTTCTTGCTGTAGCCGTGGTCGCCCTGCAGCACCACCGGCTGATCGGCACTGAGCTCGAGCGTATAGGAGAAGTCGTTCGCTGCTGCCGTCATCTCGAGCGGCGACAGCGCCTGATCGTCGCTTTCGCTTGGCGCCGTCATCTGCCAGGCATCGATCCAGGCCTGGAATGGCTTGGCTTCAACACCGGCCTGCCCGACACCGCCGCGTGCGAATTTCTCCGCTGAACGATGGGTGTCGGCCCGGGTCACCGCGGCATGCGCCATCCAGATCTGCTGGCTGGCCCAGCCCGCGCCTTGCGATCCCGGCCGCGCCGATTGCCGGAACAGGGTCCATTGCAGGCCGTAGGCCTGTCCATTGGCGTCGTTGAGATTGGCGGTGACATACCACCATTCGATGCGGAAGTCCGGATGCGGTCCGTGATCCCCGGGAAAGCTGAACAGCTTGCCCGGTACCACCTGTGCAAAGCCGTTGCCGTTTTCGCCGAGGCCCGCAAAGCCTTGCGCGCGCGCCCGGGCGTTGAGCCCGGCGAGCACGAGGCCGGCCGCAAAGGCACGACGGGAGAGTTTCGGCTCAGCGCTCAACGGTGAAGATCCTCACCAGATGGGCCGGCTGCATCCGCGCTAGCCGGATCACCGGCAGCAGCGACGCCAGCAGCGCGGCTAACACGGCAACGACAAGCAGTTTAATAAGCTCGAGCGGGAACACATGGAATGGTAGTCGCCAGCCGAACGCCTTCACATTGACGATCGCGATCAGGCACCAGGCGACCAACAGCCCGAGCGGCAGCGCCAAGAGCGAGGTGATCGCCGCGACCGCCAGCGTCTTCAACAGCTCGATCACTGCGAGTCGACGCCGCGTGATGCCGATCGCCCAGAGCGGCGCCAACTGCGGCAGCCGCGAATTGGCCAAGGTCAACAGGCTCGTCAGCAGCGCGATGCCAGCGACGCCGAGCGTGAACGTGTTCAGCGCGCCCGTCACCGCGAAGGTACGATTGAAGATCTCGGTCGACTCCCGCTTCACCGTGGCCTGGTCCATCAGATTGCGGCCATCGAGGCCGAATTTGTCAGACAGCGCCAAGATCAGCGCCGGGATGTTGGCGGGATCGGTGCGCACCGCGATGCGCGTCAGCGGCACCGCCGGAAAGTGCCGCGACAGCGCCGCGACATTGACCGCGATCTGCCCCTTGGGATTGCCGTAGTCGGCGTAGATGCCGACGATGCTGATCGGCCAGTCGCCGCCGGGCGCGGGGATATTGACGTGATCGCCGATGGCGAGATTCAGCCGGCGCGACAATTGCTCGCTGACGAAGCCGGCTTCGCCCGGCACCAATTGCTTCCATGCATCTGATACGGATTGCAGCACCGGCCAATGGTCGCGATAGGTGGCGTGGTCGGGCAGGCCGAGCACGTCGATTGGCGCGCCGCCGAGTTGGGTCTCGGCGCGGCCGCCCAACAGCACCGCCTGCACATCCTGGCGCGCGCTCAGCCAGTCGCGCACCTCGCGGGCCTGCTTGTCGTCGGCAGCGCTGACATAGATGTCGGCGGCGAGCCGGCCGTCGAGCCAGACCAGGAAGGTGCGGCTGAAGGTCTCGACCATGGTGGAAACGCCGACATTGACTGCGAGCGCGAGCAGCAGCGCCATCAACGCCAGCGAGAGCCCGGAGATCTGCTGGCGGCTGTCGGCCCAGAACCACAGCGTCAGCGCGCGTCGCGCACTGCGTTCGCCGGCGCGCAGCACCGCTTCCAGGATCGAGGGCAGCAGCAGCGCAGCGCCGAGC
>NZ_JBARGP010000298.1:0-17962 GCF_049798375.1 Bradyrhizobium sp. | reverse complement strand
CGCTCGGTGACGGGCAGGCCGGTCGAGCGGCGCTGGATCGAACTGTCGGCGATGTCGCCTTACCTGCCGCGCTCGGTGGTCTCGGCGGAGGATGCCAAATTCTGCAGCCATCATGGCATCGATTGGGACGCACTGCGCGAGGTGGTGGACGATGCCGAGGACGGCGAGGTGACGCGGGGCGGCTCGACCATCACCCAGCAGGTGGCGAAGAACCTGTTCCTGTGGCCGGGACGCAGCGTGGTGCGCAAGGCGTTGGAGCTGCCGCTGGCGCTGTGGATCGACGCCGTGCTGCCGAAGCGGCGGATCCTGGAACTCTATCTCAACATCGCCGAGCTCGGGCCTTCGGGCCAATTCGGGGCCGAGGCGGGCGCCAATTACGCCTTCGGCAAGTCGGCGGCATCGCTGTCGTCGCGGGAGGCGGCCCTGATGGCCGCGATCCTGCCCAATCCGGTCAAGCGCAGTGCCCGCGCGCCGGGGCCCGGGGTGCGGCGGCTGTCAGCGACCTATATGGCGCGGGCGGTGTCGCCGGCGTTGCAGACCTGCTGGGGCGGTGGCCGATAGCCGGTCGGCAGCGCGAATTTTGGCCCCAATTGCCGCAATCGGGCCTAGCATTGCCGGTCTTCATCCCCTATAAGCGCGGCCTTGATCGGCATCCGGGCTTGCGGGCTTCCACTGGCTCCGGCCGTCCCTTTGCGGACGATGCCTTGCAAATCACCCTAGAGGATACCGATATGGCCGTCCCCAGAAGAAAAACCTCGCCGTCGCGCCGCGGCATGCGTCGCTCGGCCGACGCGATCGCGAAGCCGACCTATGTCGAGGACAAGGACTCCGGCGAACTGCGCCGTCCGCACCATCTCGACCTGAAGACCGGTATGTACAAGGGCCGGCAGGTTCTGAAGGCCAAGAAGGACGTCTGACGTCCTGCACCGCGCCGTGAGGCGCGGGCCGGCTGCGGTTTTGCCCGAATTCAGCCATTGATGAGGTTGAGACCGGTCCCGCGCGAAAAGGTTCGCCGGGACCGTTGTGCGTGGACTGAGCGCTGCGCCCGTTTGCCTGCGCGGCGCGCCGGTCTGGTTGAAACTGCGCCGGGCGTCTGCTCGCGTGCCACTCAGGGCCTCGCCGATGTCCATGGTCGGTTTCCCGCTGCTGCTGATCCCGCTCGCGATCTACAACATCATCGTGTTCTTGATGCCGGGGGTCGGCTTCACCGAGCCGCTGGTGCGCCTCCCGCTGGTGTCGGGCGAGGTCTGGGCGGTGTCGCTCGGCGACATGCTGGTGACGCTCAGCGTGCTGTTGCTGCTGCTTGAGGTCATCAAGGCGGCGCGCGGCAAATATCTCACCGACCATTTGCTGTCGCTCTTGGTGTTCGGCGGCGCGGCGGCCGAATTCGTGATGTGGCCGAAATTCGCCAACTCGATCTTCTTCCTGCTGGCGCTGCTGGCAATGGTCGAATTCATTTCCGGCATTGCGCTGCGCGCCAAGCGCAGCGCACGGGCGCGTGCGGTCGCAGCGGCCCCTGTCGTCGTGGCGCCCGAGCCTGCGCCTGTGGTTCCGGCGCCCGTGGTTCCAGCGCATGTTGAAGCCGAGCCTGCGCCTGATGTGATGCAGGTGCCGCCGGCGACATCGGTTGCGGAATCGGTCCTGTCAGATCATCCCGCTCCCCACCCTGCGCCCGTCGCGGCGGAGCCGCCGCGAGAGGTCGAGGCGCCTGGACTGCAGGCCACGACGGTCACGCCGCCGGAGCCACCGAGCGAGAACGACGCGCCGAAACGCTGATTAGGCCCGCGGCATCGCTTTATTCTGTCAGATGGTCTGTCGGGTCTGCCGGCCAATGCGCCGCGCCGGCGCGAGATGCGCCGCGTAGGCCGAGAGCGCCTCTTGCGGTGCCGCGCGACGCAGGTGACGGGTCTGCGGCAGCTGCTGAGCGGTCGCGATCAGATGGGCCACGAAGCTCGGATCCGGCCGCGACATTCGGCTCGCCGGGGCGCGGTACGAGGAGGCGGTCGTCGGCACGAGAGCCGTGCTGGCGGGCCGGGTGTCCGCATCGTCGCCTGCCATCGCGGTTCGATCAATCGTTAACATTGAGCGACCCATATCCGGCTGACCTGTCGCATTCCGGGACGCCGGATCCTTTCCTGCCGAACACCTCGCAAGACTGATGCCGGCGGCGGTTAAGTCGTTCCCACGGCCCCAGTAAACTGACCGTGCGCGGCCGACAGAGCCGCTTAAATTTTCCTTCGCCAAGCTGACGTCGGCTTGTTGCAAGGACATGCTGTCCGTTAACGCAAATATGCGTAACCTGATTCGTAAAGGCCGGCGCCGCTGCCAGCTCGCGGATGGAAACGGCCACGTCCACATCTCGGTGCCGAGGCGAAGCCCGGTCCTGTCCCGAAACGAGGCGATCTTGATATCCGACGTGCCACAGACCTCGCTGATCCTGGCCTCGCTCGGCCAAGCCGCCTTCGTGTGGGATATTGCGACCGACGCCATCGTCTGGAGCGACCACGCTGCCGCCGTGTTCGCCGACATTCCGCCGGAGCAACTGTCTGGTGGTGCGGGATTCGCCAAGCTGATCGAGCCGGAGCAATCGATCCGCGCCAATGTCCTGCTGCAGTCTGCCCCCGTTCACGGCGAGGATGGCACGCCCTATCGCATCGAATACGGCGTCCGGGTCAGCTCGGCTGCGCCGCTGATCCAGATCGAGGAGACCGGACGCTGGTTCGCCGGTCCCGGCGGCCGGCCGTCGCGGGTGCAGGGCATCGTCCGCATCAACAATGAGCGCCATGCGCGCGACGAGCAGCTGTTGAAGCTGGCGCAGCACGATCCGCTGACCGGCGAGCACAACCGCACGCATCTGATCGCGACCCTGGCGGAGACGATCGAGGAGGCACAGCGTTTCCGCACCTCCTGCGCGTTCATGCTGATCTGCATCGACCATCTGGCCCGCATCAACGAAGCCTTCGGCTTCGACATCGCCGACGGTGTGATCCTGGAAGTCGCCCAGCGGATCCGGGCCCGCCTGCGCGGCGGCGACGTGCTCGGCCGTTTCTCCGGCAACAAGTTCGGCCTGATCCTGAAGAACTGCTCAGTCGACGACATGACCATCGCGGCCGAGCGCTTTCTCGCCGGGATTCGCGACGAGGTGGTGCCGACCAGCTCGGGCCCGGTCGCGGTCACCGCCTCGATTGGCGCGGTCAGCGTGCCGCGCCATGCGCGCTCGGCCGACGAGGCCATCAACCGCGCCCATGAGACCCTCGACGCCGCCAAGCGTCGTCGCGCCGGCTCGTTTGCGACCTGGCGTCCGAATGTCGAGCGCGACGCGCAGCGCCGGGTCAATATCCGCGTCACCGACGAAATCGTCACCGCGCTCAACGAGCGGCGCATCGTCACGGCGTTCGAGCCTGTGGTCCGGATCGCAACCCGCGATGCGGCCTTCTACGAATGCCTGGTGCGGATGGAGCAGGATGACGGACGGGTGCTGCTGGCGCCTGACATCGTGCCGGTCGCCGAGCGGCTCGGCCTGATTCGCCTGGTCGATCATCGGGTGCTCGAGCTCGTGGTCGCCGAGCTCGCCAGCGCGCCCGAGGCGCGGCTCAGCCTCAACATCTCACCCGATACCACCATGGATCCGGTGTGGTGGGCCTCGATCGAATCGATGATGCGCGCGCATCCCGGCGTTGCCGAACGGCTGATCATCGAGATCACCGAAACGGTCGAGATCCAGGATATCGACGACCTCCGCGGCTTCGTGACGCGGCTGAAGGATTTCGGCAGCCGGATCGCGATCGACGATTTCGGCGCCGGCTACACCTCGTTCCGCAACCTGCGCAAGCTTGGCGTCGACATCGTCAAGATCGACGGCGCGTTCGTGCAGAACCTGGCGCGCTCGACGGATGACCGCGCCTTCGTGCAATCGCTGCTCGAGCTGGCGCAGCGCCTGAAGATCGAGACGGTGGCGGAATGGGTGCAGGACGAGGAGTCCGCCGCGCTGCTGCAGACCTGGGGCTGCGACTACATCCAGGGCCGGCTGATCGGACTCGCCTCAAGCGAGCGGCCGTGGCGGCCGGCCGGCGACCAGGCTCGGCCCGCAGTCGGGTAGGGGCTCCGAGATCAATTTGACCATTGTTTGCTACTGAGGCGCGGCCACAGACCCCGCTGTCGTCCCGGACAAGCGAGCGGATGCGAGCGCCGATCCGGGAATCCACAACCACAGGATTTGATGATAGTGCGCGGTACTAACCGCGTGCCCGTTCGGTGATCACGCGGTATGGGTCCCCGCGTGCGCGGGGACGACAACCATATAAGCGCGAGAGCGCGCGTCAGCCGCTCCCGCCGGGCAGCGAATAACTAGCCGCCTTCTTCCTTCTTCGGCTCGGTCGACATGCGGTCGAGCCGGTCCTGCATCTCGCGCATCTGGCGGCGCAAATCGTCGATGTTGTCGTGGCCACCCGTTGCTGGCTCGGGCGCCTTCTCCTCGGCACCGGTGCGCCCCGGCGAAAACGGCTTGAACATCGAGAAGGTCTGCTGGAACAGCTCCATGTTGCGGCGGACGTGTTCTTCCAACGGAGCAAAGGGAGTGCCACTGAACGTGTCGACCATCTGCTTGCGAAATTTCTCCTGCTCGCGCGTCAGCGTATCGATCGACTGCTCGAGATATTTCGGCACCACCATCTGCATGCTGTCGCCATAGAAGCGGATCAGCTGGCGCAGGAAGGTGGTCGGCAGCAGGTTCTGGCCGGCCTTGTTCTCCTGCTCGAAGATGATCTGCGCCAGCACCGAACGGGTAATGTCGTCGCCAGTCTTGGCGTCATAGACCAGGAAATCCTCGCCGTTCTTCACCATCGCTGCGAGGTCTTCCAGGGTCACATATGTGCTTGTCCCGGTATTATAGAGCCGCCGGTTCGCGTATTTCTTGATTGTGGTCGGTTGGTCGGATTTCGCCATAAGGGGGCTCACACAAGGACCGAGGACGGGGAACCCGGCGGCTTTCGCCGCAGGGCGAACGAGCTACGCAATGCAATAAAGTAATCACTTTCGAGCGAGTTCGGCTACGGTTTTGTGCGCAAAGGTTAATTCGAGGGCAGAACTTATTGCGCAGCAAATTGCCAGACGCGCGCGAATTGAATGCGCTGCAGCGAGATTTACGGCTCCGGCCAATTGACATGCCTCAACGACGTTAACAGGATGGGGCTTGAAGATTGATCATTCCCCCTCCCCGGCCTGTCTCGGGACTGCAGGCCGCCGGACGCTCATTCTCCAGCCTCAAGTCGAAAACTTTCAGTCCAAGAAACCAGCTCCAGGAGATGCCCATGTCAGACGATGTCGTCATCGTCAGCGCCGCCCGCACCCCGGTCGGCAGCTTCAACGGTGCCTTTGCCACCTTGCCCGCCCATGATCTCGGCGCCATTGCCATCAAGGCGGCGCTGGAGCGGGCCGGCGTCGAGCCCGGCCGCGTCTCCGAAGTCATCATGGGCCAGATCCTGACCGCGGCGCAGGGCCAGAACCCGGCGCGTCAGGCTGCGATCGCGGCCGGCATTCCGGTCGAGAGCCCAGCCTGGGGCGTCAACCAGCTCTGCGGCTCCGGCCTGCGCACGGTGGCGCTCGGCTATCAGGCGCTGCTCAATGGCGACTCCGACATCGTGGTCGCCGGCGGCCAGGAATCCATGAGCATGGCGCCGCACGCGCAATATCTGCGCGGCGGGGTCAAGATGGGCCCGCTCGAGTTCGTCGACACCATGATCAAGGACGGGCTCTGGGATGCCTTCAACGGCTATCACATGGGCAACACCGCCGAGAACGTCGCCAAGCAATACCAGATCACCCGCGCGCAGCAGGACGAGTTCGCGGTCGGCTCGCAGAACAAGGCCGAGGCAGCGCAGAAGGCAGGCCGGTTCAAGGATGAGATCGTCCCGGTCACGATCAAGGGTCGTAAGGGCGACACCGTCGTCGATGCGGACGAATATCCGCGTCACGGCGCCACGATCGACGCGATGGGCAAGCTGCGCCCGGCCTTCGAGAAGGACGGCTCGGTGACCGCCGGCAATGCCTCGGGCATCAATGACGGCGCCGCCGCCGTGGTGCTGATGACCGCCAAGCAGGCCGCCAAGGAAGGCAAGACGCCGCTGGCGCGCATCGTGTCCTGGGGCCAGGCCGGCGTCGATCCGAAGATCATGGGCACCGGCCCGATCCCGGCGTCGCGCACGGCGCTGAAGAAGGCCGGCTGGAATATCGCCGATCTCGACCTGATCGAAGCCAACGAAGCGTTTGCCGCACAGGCTTGCGCAGTCAACAAGGACCTCGGCTGGGATCCGGCCAAGGTCAACGTCAATGGCGGCGCGATCGCGATCGGTCATCCGATCGGCGCATCGGGGGCGCGCGTACTCGTGACCTTGCTGCATGAGATGCAGAAGCGCGATGCGAAGAAGGGCCTCGCCACGCTGTGCATCGGCGGCGGCATGGGCATCGCGATGTGCGTCGCACGCGACTAGAAATGCGGCAGCGGTTGCGAAGCAAATATCCTTCGCAACCGCACCATAGTCGACTAAAGAAACGCCCGGCTAAATTGCCGGGCGTTTTGTTCTTGATGTTCGTCAAACCGGTCGCATAATTCGAAACTAAAAGGAGTGTGCTGCGTAAGTCCGATCCGGAAACGTGAATACCGTCTTCGGCGGCGATCGTTCAAACAACAACCCCCTCGAAGCGCGCTGATGACATCAGGTTGCGCGGGCAGGGAAGGTTAAGGGAAGGATTCGACATGGCACGGGTTGCGTTGGTGACGGGCGGAACGCGAGGCATCGGAGCGTCGATCTGCAAGGCGCTGAAGGCCGCCGGATACAAGGTCGCGGCCAATTACGGCGGCAACGATACCGCTGCGGAGAAGTTCAAGAGCGAGACCGGCATTCCCGTCCACAAATGGGACGTCAGCTCGTTCGAAGCCTGTGCCGAAGGGGTCAAGAAGGTCGAGGAAGAGCTCGGTCCGATTGAGATCCTCGTCAACAATGCCGGCATCACCCGCGACACCGCGTTTCACAAGATGTCGCTGGAGCAGTGGAATGCCGTCATCAACACCAATCTCGGCTCGCTGTTCAACATGACGCGCCAGGTGATTGAGGGCATGCGCGGCCGCAAGTTCGGCCGCGTCATCAACATCTCCTCGATCAATGGCCAGAAGGGGCAGTTCGGCCAAGTTAACTATTCCGCGGCCAAGGCCGGCGACATCGGCTTCACCAAGGCGCTGGCGCTGGAGACGGCCAAGGCCGGCATCACCGTGAACGCGATCTGCCCGGGCTACATCAACACCGAGATGGTGCAGGCGGTGCCGAAGGACGTGCTGGAGAAGAATATCCTGCCGCTGATTCCGGTCGGCCGTCTCGGCGAACCCGAGGAGATCGCGCGCGCGGTCGTCTTCCTCGCCGCCGATGATGCTGGCGCCATCACCGGCTCGACGCTGACGGTCAATGGCGGACAGTACATGGTGTGACGCCGAAGAGCGTTGCCTCGCGACGTTGGATGCTGCAAATGATTAGTCATGCCCGCGCTTGTCGCGGGCATCCACGTCTTTCCAACCTCTGAACTGCTCATGGGCGTGGATGGCCGGGACAAGCCCGGCCATGACGGAGACAGTGTGCCCATGTCCTCACGCACCGCGACCCTGATCGGCCTGACTGCGATCCTGATGTGGTCGCTGCTGTCGGTGATGACGGTGGCCACCGGCACCATCCCGGCATTCCAGCTTGCGGCCATGACCTTTGCGATCGGGGGCGGAGTGGGTTGTCTGACCTGGATCGGTCGGCCCGGCGCACTGAAGGCACTGCGGCAGCCGGTGGTCGCCTGGGTCGTCGGCGTCGGCGGCCTGTTTGGTTACCACGCGCTGTATTTCCTGGCGCTGCGGTTCGCGCCACCCGCAGAGGCCGGCCTGCTGAATTATCTCTGGCCGCTGCTGATCGTGCTGTTCTCCGCATTTCTCCCCGGCGAGCGGCTGGCACCGCATCATGTCATCGGCGCGGCGCTCGGACTGGCCGGCACCGTGCTGTTGTTCGTCGGCAATGGCGCGAGCTTCGCTGCCGGCCAGGTGCCGGGCCTGCTCGCGGCCTTCATCGCCGCCTTTGTCTGGGCGACATATTCGGTGCTGTCGCGCCGGCTTAAGGGCGTACCGACCGATGCCGTGGCGGGCTTCTGTCTCGCCACCGCCGTGCTTGCCGCGCTGATGCACTTCACCGTGGAAACTACGGTGTGGCCGCAGAATTCTCTGCAATGGCTGGCCGTCATCGGGCTCGGCATCGGGCCCGTGGGAGCCGCGTTCTACACCTGGGACATCGGCATCAAACGTGGTGACATCCGCGTGCTCGGCGCGGCGTCCTACGCGACGCCACTGCTTTCGACCGCATTCCTGATCCTCGCCGGCTTTGCCAAGGCCAGCACCGATATCGCGCTCGCCGCCGTGCTGATCGCCGGCGGCGGCCTCGTCGCAGCGAAAGACATGTTCAGGCTGCGCCGGTAGGTTCGCATTGGCTGGTTTTCGGTACCAGCGTTCGTATCATTTGATCTCATATTTTTTGATGGAAGTTCGAGCCGCTGCATCGTCGCTACAACCGCTGCGTAGCTCGTTTTGTCCGCTGCACCTAACCTCGCGTTTACCTGCGATGCGCAAGTTGGCGTCTCGATGTTGAGCGAGGTAGCACATGCGGGACCTGAAACGTGACTTGGTGCTTGCGCGCGACCTGTTTCGTGTCCCGGCGGACAATCCCGAGCTCACGCGCGCCCAGTTCCAGGCATTCTCCAAGCAGGTGCCGCTGCTCTATTTCATCCTGATCACCAATAGCGCCGCCATAGCTTATACGTTTTGGCCGATGGCGCCGGCATGGCTGACGATGGTCATTCCCCTGGTGTTGATCTCTCTGACCGGGTTCCGGATGATCTGGTGGTTGCGCCAGCGCGACAGCGTCCATGTCGACGCCGACATCCTGCGCAATCTGCGCCTCACCAACCGGATTGCCGGCCCGATCGGTGCGTTGTTCGTGGCCTGGTCGCTGGCGCTGTTTCCCTATGGCGATCCCTATGCGAAGGGCCAGATTGCCTTCTACATGGCGGTCACCGTCATCGGCATCATCTTCTGCCTGATGCACCTGCGCTCCGCGGCATTGATGGTGACGCTGGTCGTCATCGTTCCCTTCGTCGCCTTCTTCATCACGACCGGCGAGACGACGCTGCAGGCGATCGCCGTCAACCAGTTGCTGGTCACCGGTGCGATGGTGACGGTGCTTTTCATCTATTATCGCGACTTTGCCGCGCTGGTCGCCAGCCGCAAGTCGCTGGTCGCGGAACAGGCTGCGACGCAGGCTCTCTCGGATGAGAACTTCCGCCTCGCCAATCTCGACTCCTTGACCGAGCTTCCCAATCGCCGGCGCTTCTTCTCCGAGCTTGCGAGCTTCTTCGCGGAGGCCGAGCAGGACGGCACGCGGCTCGCGGTCGGCATCATCGATCTCGACGGCTTCAAGCCGATCAACGACACCTATGGACACACGGTCGGCGATCGCGTCCTGATCGAGGCGGCGCGCCGGCTGTCCGAGGTCTGTGCTACCTGGGGCTTGGCGGTTCATCTCGCCCGCCTCGGCGGTGATGAATTCGGTCTGGTGGTCGGCGGCGATCCCACCGACGACGATCTGCTTGCGCTGGGACGTCAGATCACCGAGCGCATCAAGCTGCCTTATCAGCTCGACACCGCACATACCGGACTTGGCTGCTCGATGGGCTTCGCGCTCTATCCGCGCTCGGCGGCAGCGGCCGATCCGCTCTATGAATGCGCCGACTATGCGCTCTATCACGCCAAGCGCCACGCGCGCGGCGCCGCCGTGATCTTCTCGACCGAACACGACTCTGAAATTCGCAGTCGCGGCATGATCGAGCACCTGTTGCGCACCGCCGATTTCGTGCAGGAGATGCAGCTGGCGTTCCAGCCGATCATCGATGCGAGGGACGAGCGGGCGACCGGATTCGAGGTGCTGGCGCGCTGGCAAAGCCCAAGGCTCGGGCTGGTGTCACCGGGGGACTTCATCCCCGCAGCCGAGCGCACCGGCGTCATTCGCAGCCTGACCCGGGTCCTGCTGGTCAAGGCGCTCGCTGCTGCCGCGACCTGGCCGGAGCACATCCGCCTCTCGTTCAACCTTTCGGCTCACGACATCTGCTCGCCGGAGGGCGTTTTGCACCTGATCTCGGCGATCGAGGCGAGCGGCGTCGCATCGCACCGAATCGAGTTCGAGATCACCGAGACGGCGGTCACCTATGATTTCGCCCGTGCCGAACGCTCGATCGCGACGCTCAAGACCATGGGCTGCAGCATCTCGCTGGACGATTTCGGCACCGGCTATTCGTCGCTCAGCCACGTCCACCGGCTGCCGCTCGACAAGCTGAAGGTCGACCGCAGCTTCGTCGCCAGCATCGACACCAATCCGGTCAGCCACAAGATCGTCAAGTCGCTGACCGGGCTGTGCGCCGACATGGAGATTGCCTGCATCGTCGAAGGCGTCGAGACCGCGGCGCAGCTCGACAGCCTGCGCCGCTTGGGATGTGACTTCGTGCAAGGTTATTACTTCGCCAAACCGATGCCGGCCGATGCGGTGCTTGGTTTTCTGAGCCAAGGAAGCAAGCGCTTGCAGGAGCAGCGTACGGCAGCCGGTTGACGCCGCAGCCACCGCGACATGCGGCGCGGTTGGCTTCTGCCAGGGCTAGCCGCCCGGCGCCCAGCCTGGAGGGGCCAGTTCGAATTTCGCGAACTCGAAGCCCGGCGCGACGGTGCAGCCGACCAAGGTCCAGTCGCCGGTGCTCTCGGCCGATTGCCAGGCATGCGCCGGGACGATCGCTTGCGGCCGTTCGCCGGCTGCGAGATCGATGCCGAGCGCAACCGTCTGCGCCAACAGACCATCCCCGGCGATCCGCAACGAGAGCGCGCTGCCGGCGTAATAGTGCCAGATCTCGGTGGCATCGACCCGGTGCCAATGCGAGCGCTCGCCGCGCGCCAGCAGGAAGTAGATCAAAGTCGAGGCGGCGCGGCTGCTCGCATCAGTGTGGGGGTCGCGAAACGTCTCGCGAAAATACCCGCCCTCGGGATGCGGCTTCAGGTCAAGGCGCGCGATGATCTCGGCGGCGGACAGCACCTGCGTCGCCTCAGGACTTGTTCTTGCGTTCGCGCAGCTCGGCGAACACCTGCTCGGGACCGGCGCCCTTCATGCGCAGCTTGGCGGCGACCGCCGGATCGTCCGCACGCAGGAACACATTGGCCTTCTTCTCGTCGCCGAGCAGCGTGGGAATCGTAGCCTGGTTGGCCGCACGCAGGCGCGTCACCTCCTCGGCGCGGACCTTCAGCGCCTCGTTGTCGGGCTCGACTGACAGCGCGAACTTGACGTTCGACGCCGTGTATTCGTGGCCGCAATAGAGGCGGAAATCGTCGGGCAAAGCGCGCAGCTTCAGCAGCGAGTCCCACATCACCGGATAGGTGCCCTCGAACACCCGGCCGCAGCCGATCGAGAACAGCGTGTCGGCGGCGAACAACGCCTTCTCGCTGTCGAACACATAGGAGATGTGGTCAAGCGTGTGGCCGGGCGTCTCCAGCACGCGCGCCAGCAAATTGCCGACCTTGACGATGTCGCCATGGGCGACGCGCTGGTCGACATCGGCAATCTTCGCCGCGCGGTCATGCGGCGCGACGACGCGGCAGCCATATTTCTGCTTCAGCTCGGCGACGCCGCCGACATGATCGTGATGATGGTGGGTGATCAGGATCTCGGTGAGCTGCCAGCCCTCGGTTTCGAGCTGGCGGATGATCGGCGCCGCCTCCGGCGCATCGACCGAGGCGGTGGCATCGGTCTCGGGATCGTGGATCAGATAGCCGAAATTGTCGGACAGGCAGGAAAAGACGCGGATTTCGGCGGCCATGATGTCTCCATCGGCGGGTACGAACGTCACGTCGGTGACGCGAGCGGACCTAAGGCCTTGCGGGGCATTGGCGGTCCCAGGAAGCGGCTGACGGGGCCAGAGATATGGCGTTCACGCCACAGGCGCAACGCCATATTGAGGGCGCGGCTGCCTCGCGGGCCATCGTCGTATCGAAGGCCACGCGCTCGTTTTTTACGATCATGCTTCCGCATGGTAGGCTGGCGCCATGGACGTCATCGATCTCCGCGACTTCTACTCGCAGCGCCTCGGCATCGTGGCGCGTCTCCTGATCAACCGCGGCATCCGGGCGCGTTGGCCGAGCGCGAGCGGCCAGCGCGTGCTCGGCATCGGCTATCCCACGCCCTATCTCGGCCTGTTTCGCGAGGATTCCGAGCGCTGCATCGCCTTCATGCCGGCCGCGCAAGGCGTATTGAAATGGCCGACGGCGCGGCCGACCCTGGCCTCGCTGGTCGACGAATTCTCGCTGCCCTTGCCCGATGCGGTGGCCGACCGCATCCTGTTGGTGCATGCGCTGGAGATGTCGGACGACCCGGCAGGCCTGCTGCGCGAGGTGTGGCGGGTGATGGCGCCGTCCGGGCGCATGATCATCGTGATCCCGAATCGGCGCGGCGTATGGACGCGTACCGACACCACGCCGTTTGGCCACGGCCGGCCCTATTCGCGCTCCCAGATCACGCAGCTGTTGCGGCAGACCTGGTTCACGCCGACGGCCTGGGGCGAGGCGCTGTTCATGCCGCCGTTTGCCGTCGGCTGGTTTCTGCGCTCGGCGCTGGCCTGGGAGAAGGCCGGCGCGACGCTGTCGCTGCCATTTGCCGGCGTTCACATCGTCGAGGCCACCAAACAGGTCTATCGCGTGATTCCGGCGCGCCGCGAACGCGTCAGGCTGATCCCGCGGCTCGAGCCGGTGCTGGTGCCGTCGCCGTCCCGACGGAAGTGAGGGCTGGGCTAAATGAATCGCAAAGCTGTCGCGCAGGAGCTGGTGCGCCTCCTCTCCCCGTTCTTGCGGAAGGAGGTCATGGCGAGCGCGTGGCCGTCTACTGCGCGGATGCGCCGGAGAACAGGTTCATCACGACGACGCCGGTGATGATGAAGGTCATGCCGATCATGGCCGGCGTATCCAGCCGCTCGCCACGCGACAGCCAGGCGAACAGCGAGATCAGGATGATGCCGACACCGGACCAGATCGCGTAGGCGACGCCGGTCGGGATACTCTTCAAGGCCAGTGACAGGCAGTAGAACGCGATCGCGTAGCCGGCCACAGTCAGCACGACCCAGAGCGGACGGCTGAAACCGTCCGTGTGTTTCAGGGCTGTGGTCGCGAACACCTCGGCGAGAATCGCGATGGCGAGCGGGACATAGGTCATACGCGCTGCTAGCACACAGACTGTGACTCTGTGCTGACAGCAGTGTCGCAGCACGCCGACCGCGAATCCGAGGCGCTGCTCGCGACATGGCTTGGCCGGTGCTCCCCTGGTGTTCCCTGGCGCTCAGGCGCGCATGAACCGCTGCCGAGGACAAATACCGGCGCCGGAACGCGAGCCGCCTTCCAAAAGAAAAAGGCGGGCGGGCACGGTCATGCCCACCCGCCTGATGGATGCCGGCTAGAATTATTCGCCGGGATTGAAGTCCTCGCTCGGCGCCGGAGCGGCTGCGGCCTCCGTGCGCGGGCCATTCGGGCGCCGACGGCGCCGCGGATAGCGTTCGCCACTGCCCTCGAAGGCTGCCGGCGCGTTGGTGATCTGCGGCTGCGGACCGGTGATGAAGGACGGCAGGCGGTCGACGCCAGACTCCGCGACCACCGGCTGGGGCTGCGGTTGCGGCTGAAATTGCGGCTGCGGACGCTCGCGCTGTTCACGGGGTTCGCGGGGCTCACGATGCTCGCGCGGTTCACGGGGCTCGCGTTGGTCGCGTGGCTCACGCTGCTCGCGAGGTTCACGCTGCTCGCGATGCTCACGCGGCTGCTGCTGATCGCGCTGATAGGGCTGGCCGTCGCGATCGCGCGGGCTATTATCGCGATCACGGCCGTCGCGCATGTAGGGCTGCGGCGGCTGCTGTTGCACCGGAACGAAGCCCGGCTCCTGGCCGAAATTCGAGAAGCTCTCGCCGTCATCCTCGAGATCATCCGGCGACGGCACGTCGTCGATGTTGCGCGGCTGTGGCTGGTTCTGGCGGAACTGCTCCTGAGCGGCGGCGATCAAGCGGAAATAATGCTCGGCATGCTGGTAGTAGTTCTCGGCCGCGACCGGATCACCCGAGGAGCGGGCATCGCGCGCAAGCTGAACGTATTTCTCGGCGACGTGGGAAGCCGTACCGCGGATCTTGATGTCCGGCCCGTTCGACTCGAACACCCTGGTCAGCGGATTCTGGCCGCGCCGGTTGTTATTACCGCCACCACCACCACCACCACCGCCGCTATTGCGGTTGCGCATCCGCTTGTTGTTTTGACCGTTTCTCATGTCCTGCCTTTATTCCAACCCTACGTTAGGAATCTTGTACTGCCGCCGTGGATGTCGCTGTGATGCCAATGCAGATCGGCCGGGCTGCACGCGCCACGGCGCGGTCCCCTTTTGCAATCCGACCCATGTCGATTTGATCGACAGTCGAGTATCTCGACAAAAGCGCGTTCAACACGCGTTCCCCACCCACCAGCTCAAATGCCGGCGAACCATGTCATGCTGCCCGTCAGGATTGATCCTGCCGAGGCAGACCCAGTTTGTTCACGTCAGACGTCAAGCGCAAATCAGGCTTTCGTTCGCTCTGCAGTCGCGAGCTGCGCAGCCCTGTCGGCCATCGCGCTCAACTGACCTGCGTTTCGGAACCTTTCGCCCGGCGTGGCTCTTCAAACTCGTGATCCGTAGCAGTCTACGGGGCCTGCGCCGATGCTGTCACGGGAAACGTAGTCGCTCCGGGGGATAATTCCAAGAGGTTTTTACGTCTAACTTTGGCTTTATATGGGCTTTTTGCGACCCAAAACCACCCGGGAAATCCCGGCCAGGTCCGCCCGGATAGCGGTCAAATCTGCTGACAATCCCGCCTTTGTCATCAAGGCTTCAACATCGCCTGCCTGCCCCTGGCCGACCTCGACGACGACGGCGCCGTCCGGACGCAGCAGGCTGATGGCTTGCGGGATCAGCGCGCGATAGGCGTCGAGCCCGTCACCACCGCCATCCAGCGCGCGAGCAGGATCGTGCTGCCGGACCTCGATGGCAAGCCCTGCGATGTCGCCTCGCGGGATATAGGGCGGGTTCGAGATGATGAGGTCGAATGGCCGTGACAGCGCTACGGCATAGGAGCAGGCGACGAACGCCGCACGGCTACTGAGCCCGAGCGCGGCGGCATTACCGCGCGCGGTGCGCAACGCGCCCTCGCTGATGTCGGTGCCGATGCCGAAGGCCTGCGGCAGCTCGGACAACAGCGCGAGCAGGATGGCGCCGGAGCCGGTGCCGAGATCGGCGATGCGCAGGGGCTGCGCGATGCTGTCAGCGTCACGGAGATGCTCGAGTGCGGCTTCCACCACGGTTTCGGTGTCCGGCCGTGGCACCAGCGTCTCGGCAGAAAGCCTGAACGGCAGGCCCCAGAACTCTTTCACGCCGAGGATGCGTGCGACCGGCTCGCCCGCGAGCCGCCGCAGCGTCAGCGCGTCAAGCCGCGCCGTATCGTCTGCGGTGAGACGGCGCGCGCCTTGCGCGACCAGTCCGGTGAGATCGAGGTTCAGCGCGGCCCCCATCAGCATCCGTGCATCGAGCTCGGGCGAATCAAGCCCGGCGGACGCAAAGCGCGCTGCCAGCGCGCGGCGCGCGGCGTCGATTGTCTGACCGTGCGATGAATTGTTCATCCCGCCAACTCGGCCAGCATGAGCCCTTCAGTGCGAGCTGCACCCCAGCTGTCGTCCCGGTGTACGCCGGGACCCAGACGCCGCCGCGGAACGATTAGGGAGGTCGGAGTTGCCTTCTCCCGCAACATCAAAAGCCGGTGATTATGGATCCCGGCGTTCGCCGGGACGACACCGTTTGTGTTGCTGCGACCTCGCATCGCTTCAAGCAATGCGTTCATGGCGATCACGCCGCCGCGCCCTGGGCGGCGAGCTGTGCAGCCTGGTGCTCGGTGGTTAGCGCGTCGATCAGTTCGCCCAGCGCCTCGCCCGCGATGACTTGCGGCAGCTTGTAGAGCGTCAAATTGATGCGGTGGTCGGTAACGCGCCCTTGTGGGAAATTATAGGTGCGGATGCGCTCGCTTCTGTCGCCGGAGCCGACCTTCTCCTTGCGGTCGGCCGAGCGTGCCGCATCCACCTTCTGCTGCTCGGCGTCATAGATGCGCGAGCGCAGAATGTTCATCGCGGATGCGCGATTCTTGTGCTGCGAGCGGCTGTCCTGCATCATCACCACGATGCCGGTCGGAATGTGGGTGATGCGGATGGCCGATTCCGTCTTGTTGACGTGCTGGCCGCCGGCGCCCTGCGCGCGCATGGTCTCGATGCGCAGATCGTCGTTCTTGATGTCGACGTCGACCTCCTCGACTTCGGGCAGCACGGCGACTGTCGCCGCCGAGGTGTGGATGCGCCCCTGCGTCTCGGTGTCGGGCACGCGCTGCACCCGGTGCACGCCGGATTCGAATTTCAGCTTCGCGAAGGCACCGCGGCCCTGCACCTCGGCGATGATTTCCTTGTAGCCGCCGACGGCGCCTTCGGAAGCCGAGATCACCTCGACCTTCCAGCCCTGCAAGGCGGCGAAACGCTCATACATCCGAAACAGGTCGCCTGCGAACAAAGAGGCCTCGTCGCCGCCGGTGCCGGCGCGGACTTCCAGCACCACGTTACGGTCGTCCATCGCGTCCTTGGGCAGCAGTGCGACGCGGATCTCCTGCTCGAGCTCGCCGCGGCGCGCGACCAGCGTGTCGCGCTCGGCCTCGGCCATGCCGCGCATCTCGGCATCGGTCGCGGGATCAGCAATCAGCGCCTCGGCGTCGGCGAGCTCTTTGACTGCCGCACGATAAGCCTTCACCGCATCGATCAGCGGGTTGAGCTCGGCAAGCTCGCGGGTGATCTGGACATATTTGTCGGAATTGACCTGGCCCAGCAGCGCCGCCTCCAGCGAGGCGTGGTGCGCGAGCAGGACGTCCAGTTTGGCTTCGGGCAGTGACGACATCAAAAATCTCAAGCAGGCAGTTTCAAGGAGGCAGAGCGGACGACGAATGAGTCTCGCTACAACGCCAAGCCTTCGGCCTCGGCGAACTCGGTCAGCTTCTGCCGGATCGAGATGCTGCCGGAGGGCGCGGCGAGCAGTTCGTCCATCCGCGCCTCGGCCTTCTTGGCGTCGAGTTCCAGGATCATCGCCTTGACCGGGCCGTGGGCCGTTGCGGACAAGGACAGAGAACGGTAGCCGAGCCCGATCAGCGCCAGCGCGCCGATCGGCTTGGAGGCCATCTCGCCGCACAGCGAGACCGACTTCCTTGCGGCCTGCGACTTGCGCACGATGTCACGCAGCGCGCGCAGGATCGGCACCGACAGCGTGTCGAACCGTTCCGAGACCTTGGCATTGCCGCGGTCGACCGCGAACAGGAACTGGAACAGATCGTTGGAGCCGACCGAGATGAAGTCGACCTTGGTCAGGAGCTCATCGAGCTGATAGAGCAGCGCCGGCACCTCCAGCATGGTGCCGACATCGATCCGTTCCGGCAGGGTGTGGCCGTGCTGGCGCAGATAGGTCAGCTCGCGCTCGACGATGCCCTTGGCGGTGTCGAACTCCGAAATCTCCGAGATCATCGGGAACATGATGCGCAGCGCGCGGCCGCCGCCGGCGCGCAGCAGCGCGCGGATCTGACCGCGCAAGAGACCGGGACGATCCAGCCCGAGTCGGATCGCGCGCCAGCCGAGCGCCGGATTCTCCTCGATCACCGTCTCCATATAGGGCAGCGCCTTGTCGCCACCGATGTCGAGGGTGCGGAACGTGACCGGCTTGCTGCCCGCCGCATCCAGCACGGCGCGGTAGAGCGCGAGCTGATCGCTGGTACG
>NZ_JBARGP010000297.1:0-2175 GCF_049798375.1 Bradyrhizobium sp. | reverse complement strand
GTCAGGAAACGGCTCTGCCGTTTCAGCTCCGGCGGCAGCGCCTCGCGGGTCTCGGCGTCGATCGAAGCATAAGAAAGGCTGCCGCCGAAGGCGCGCCACACCGCCTCGACGATCTCTGGTGTCGTGGTCTCGTCCACCGCGATCCGCAAGGCGCGATCACCGCGTCCGAGATTGATCTTCTCCTTGAGCGCGCGGGCGACAATATCCTCACGCTTGTTGCCGGCATCGACCGACACCGTGTCGAAGAAGGTCTCGCTTGCGAGCGTGAAGCCGAGCTTGCGCAGGCCCGCGGCCAGCACGGCGGCGCGGCGGTGCGTGGTGCGCGCAATCGCAGAGAGCCCTTCGGGGCCGTGATAGACCGCATACATCGCCGCGATCACGGCAAGCAGCACCTGCGCGGTGCAGATGTTCGAGGTCGCCTTCTCGCGACGGATATGCTGCTCGCGGGTCTGCAGCGCCAGCCGATACGCCGGCGCGCCACGCGAATCGACGGAAAGGCCGACGATGCGGCCGGGCAGCGAGCGCTTCAGCGCATCACGCACCGCCATATAGGCTGCATGCGGCCCGCCATAGCCCATCGGCACGCCGTAGCGCTGCGCGGAGCCGATCGCGATGTCGGCGCCAAGCTCGCCGGGCGAGGCGATTAAGGTGAGCGCGAGCAGGTCAGCGGCGAGGATCGCCAGCGCGCCCTTGTCGTGCAGCTTGGCGATGGCGGCGCGCGGGTCACGCAGGGCGCCGGTCGTGTCAGGATATTGCAGGATGCCGCCGAATACGTCGGCGCTGTCGAGATCGACAGCGGGATCGCCGACGATCAGGCTCCAGCCGAGCGGCTTGGCGCGGGTGCGCAGCACGGCCAGCGTCTGCGGATGCACGTTGCGGTCGACGAAGAATGCCTTGGTCTTAGCTTTGGCCGAACGTTCGGCAAGCGCCATCGCTTCCGCCGCCGCCGTGCCTTCATCGAGCAGCGAGGCATTGGCGACATCGAGCCCGGCAAGATCGCAGATCATGGTCTGGAAGTTGAACAGCGCCTCCAGCCGGCCCTGACTGATCTCCGGCTGATAGGGCGTGTAGGCCGTGTACCAGGCCGGGTTCTCCAGGATGTTACGCTGGATCACCGCCGGCATGATGGTGCCGGAGTAACCTTGGCCGATCAGCGAGGTGAACACGCGATTTTGCGCGGCGAGCTCGCGCATATGGCCGAGCGCCTCGGTCTCGCTCAAACCGGTTCCAAGATCCAGCGGCGCGGCCTGCCGGATCGCAGCCGGCATGGTCTGGCTGACCAGCTCCGACAGGCTTTTCGCGCCCACCGTCTCCAGCATCGCGGCGACGTCGCGTGGCGAGGGGCCGATATGGCGGCGGACGAAGCTTAAGGCGGCGTCATCGATCGGTTTGAACGGCGCGTTCATGGGTGGCCTCGCAAGATCATTCAAATTCGGAGTCATTGTCCGCCAACGGGTCTCGCCTTCGGCGAGCCCGATGACAGGCTTCGGCGGACGATCCAGTACACACTGGCGGCACGGTGATGCGGGAAAAGCGCGGCGTACCGGATCGCCCGGTCAAGCCGCTCGATGACAGCGGAGTGTGTTGCCGCGTTTTGCATCATCCCATTACGCCGTGTGCGCCTTGTAGGCGGCCTCATCCATCAGCCCGCCGAGCTCGCTTTTGTTGGCAATCCTCAGCTTGAAGAACCACGCCTTGCCAGCCGCATCGCTATTGACCAGCGCCGGCTCGTCGACCACTGCCTGGTTGACCTCGATCACCTCGCCGGAGATCGGCGCATAGACGTCGGAGGCGGCCTTCACCGATTCGACCACGGCGGCGGCTTCCGCCTTTGCCAGCGTGCGGCCGACTTTGGGCAGCTCTATGAACACGACGTCGCCGAGCTGCGCCTGCGCGTAATCGGTGATGCCGATGGTGGCGACATCGCCGTCGATGCCGAGCCATTCATGGTCTGACGTGTAGAGCGTGGTGGTCATCGGTGTCCTCAGCGTTTGTAAGTGTTCGGAACGAACGGCGTGGTCGCGACGCGCACGGCCAAGCGCTGGCCGCGCACATCGGCAAAAACCTGGGTGCCGACGGCCGCCTGCGCGGCCGGCAGGTAGCCCATCGCGACCGGCGCATTCAGCGTTGGGCCGAAGCCGCCCGAGGTGACCGTGCCGATGGGGTCGGCCAAGG
>NZ_JBARGP010000296.1:0-7011 GCF_049798375.1 Bradyrhizobium sp. | reverse complement strand
CGCTGCGCCTTCGCGCGCCTCGCCCCGGCCGCGCCGACGCCGGCGCCGCTTGCGCCGCTGTCCGTCACGCTCGCTGTCGCCGGCCGCATCGTCTGTCAGCGCCTCGCTCTCGTCGGTCTCGACCTCGGATTCGGTCTCGACGTCGAACGGCTCGTCCTCGTCATAGACCTCTTCGGCGACCAGCGACGGCGCGGAAGCCTGCGCCACCAGCAGCGCCTTGGCAGCCTCCAGCGTGTGCACCTGCTCGCCGCGATCGATCACGAACGACTGCTGGGCGCTGACGGTCGGGTCGGCGATGACCGCGAGCGCAACCTTGAAGCTGTTCTCGAGATCGCGCAGATGGCCGCGCTTGTGGTTCAGCACGTAGAGCGCGACCTCGGTGCGGGTGCGGACCACGAGATTGTGGGTCGCGCCTTTCATCAGCGTCTCTTCCAGGCTGCGCAGCAGCTGCAGCGCCACCGAGGACACTGAGCGCACATGGCCAGTGCCGCCGCATTGCGGGCACGGCTCGGTCGAGCTCTCCAGCACGCTGGCGCGGATACGCTGGCGCGACATCTCCAGCAGGCCGAAATGCGAGATACGGCCGACCTGGATGCGGGCGCGGTCCTGCCGCAGGCAGTCGGAGAGCTTGCGTTCGACCGCGCGGTTGTTGCGCTTCTCGTCCATGTCGATGAAGTCGATGACGATCAGCCCGGCGAGGTCGCGCAGGCGAAGCTGGCGGGCGACTTCCTCGGAGGCTTCGAGATTGGTCTTGAGCGCGGTGTCCTCGATATGGTGCTCGCGGGTGGCGCGGCCGGAATTGACGTCGATCGAGACCAGGGCCTCGGTCTGATTGAGGACGATATAGCCGCCGGACCGCAGCTGCACGGTTGGCGAGAACATCGCGTCGAGCTGGCTTTCGACCCCCATTCGCGAGAACAGCGGCTGGCCGTCGCGATACTGCTTCACCGCCCGCACATTGGACGGCATCAGCATCTTCATGAAATCGTGCGCTTCGCGGTAACCTTCCTCGCCGGCAACCAGGATTTCGTCGATCTCCTTGTTGTAGAGGTCGCGCAGCGAGCGCTTGATCAGCGAGCCTTCTTCATAGACCAGGGTCGGCGCCTGCGACTTCAGCGTCATGTCGCGGACGGTTTCCCACAGCCGCAGCAGATATTCGAAGTCGCGCTTGATCTCGGGCTTGGTGCGGTTGGCGCCCGCGGTACGCAGGATGACGCCCATGCCCTCGGGCACGTCGAGATCCTGCACCACTTCCTTGAGCCGCGAACGGTCCTGCGCCGAGGTGATCTTGCGGCTGATGCCGCCGCCACGCGCGGTGTTGGGCATCAGCACGGCATAGCGGCCGGCGAGCGACAGATAGGTCGTCAGCGCCGCGCCCTTGTTGCCGCGCTCTTCCTTGACCACCTGCACCAGCATCACCTGGCGGCGCTTGATGACCTCCTGGATCTTATACTGACGGCGCGGTCGGAAGGTGCGCTCCGGCACTTCCTCCAGCACGTCGTCGCCGCCGACGGATTCGACGTGCTCTTCCTCGGCCTCGTCGTCCTCGTCGTCGTGCTCGTCGCCATGCGCGGCGCCGTTTTCGTCCGCCGGGACGATGGTGACCTCGTTGCCTTCCTGTTCGGCAACGGCTTCACTGTCCGCTGCGACAGCATCACGACCCGGCTGCTCGTCATGCTCATGGTGGTTGTCATGATCGTGATATTCGTCGTGCTCGTGCTCGGCATGGGCGTGCTCGTCGTCCTCATGCGCGTGCGGCCCATGCGCCGCGATCAGGGCAGGAGCCGGCTCCTCGGAGATGACAACCGGCGTCTCGGCCGGTTCGCCGGCCGCCACCGGCTCGGGCGCAGCCCGATCGGCCGGCTCGTAATGATCGTTATCACGGTGCTCGTCATCATGGTGATCATCCTCGTGATGATCATCGCCATGTGCGTGCTCGTCCTCATGATGATCGTCGTCATCATGGTGATGGGTGTGGTGCTCGGCATACGCCTCGCCGAAGCCGTCGGCGTGATCGCCATGCTCACTGTCATAGGCGTGAGCCTCGGACGTATGCGCCTCGTGGCCCTCGTGCTCGTGACCTTCGTGCTCATGGCCGTCGGGCGGCGGTGCCGCAGCCTCGACGATCTCGCTCTGCACGCGGTCTCCGCTGCCACGGCGGCGCGAGCTGCGATGCCGGTTGCGGCGGCGATTCGAGCGGTTCTCGTTCTCTTCCTCGGCCTCGCGGTGCGCGCGTTCTTCGGCCTCGATCAGCGCCTGACGGTCGGCGACCGGGATCTGATAATAATCCGGGTGAATTTCACTGAAGGCGAGGAAGCCGTGGCGGTTGCCGCCATATTCGACGAAGGCGGCCTGGAGCGAGGGTTCGACCCGCGTGACCTTGGCGAGGTAGATATTGCCGCGCAGTTGCTTGCGCTGGGCAGTCTCGAAATCAAATTCCTCGACGCGGTTGCCGCGAACGACAACGACCCGGGTCTCTTCCGGGTGGGTAGCATCGATCAACATCTTGTTGGGCATATTGGAACTCTTGGAGGCGACGGGCGCGTTGGGCCGCGAGCGCGTGACGCGCTGTCGGACGGTGCGACGGTCCACCTGATTCGGGGGTGAGGGGAAGGCCTAAACGCAAACGGTCGCGCCGTGCCGAGCCCGGTGCCTGCGGTGTCATCGGCCGGGCGTGGGCTTGGCCCCGCTGCGGCACGGATCTCCCGCTGGTCTTGGTCGGCAATACAGTCTGGCGCATCAAGCGTCGGCCCGTCTGGAACACGTGGCGGCCACAAGTGCCGCTTCTCTTTTGCTGAAGGCCAGATCGCGCCGAAACGCGTGCCTTTGATCGGATACCGCCCCGTCGAGGTCAGGTATCCAGCTATGCCGTGTCCGGCTCGATTCCCGGGCAATCCTCTGTAACGAGTCGCCCTGAAAACCGGCCTCGCGCGGGCAGCGAACCCGCTTCCACCTTCCGGCCGCGCGATCCGCGCTGGTCAGACGGTAGAGAACGGATACGGCGCTGGAATCCCTGGGGTTGCAATTCTCGAACCCCGAAAGTTTCCGGCGTTGCACCGGGAGGCTGAACGCGACACAACTGGCCGTAAGTATTAGCCTTCAGCCCTCCGTACATACGTGGATTGGGGGGAGGGTGCAAGGGAAGCGTCGCGGGGCTGCAACAATCGATCGGTTTTAAGAGAAATGCTGGAGTTGGCGGTTAACCCCTCGATTTGGTTGCGGTAAGGAAGCGGCGCGGAGGCACGGATTCGTTGGCTGGCCGGGCAAATCACCCCTTTTTACTGGGATGCGCACTGCTGTGCGTCACGGAAATGTTATGGTGCGGCGGTGCTGGGCTCCGCGCGCAGACGATGGCGGTTGCGCCGGGGCAACTGCCGGTGCAGATGCCGGCCTACCCCATCGCCTCCGACGCGCGTCTGGCGGGTGATTCTCGCCAGACACGCTTCGTGCTCGATCTCGACAAGCCGGTTCAGTTCCGGGCCTTCGTGCTCAGCGACCCTTTTCGCGTGGTGGTGGATCTGCCCCAGGTCAGCTTTCATCTGCCAACCGGGATCGGGACCGGCGGCGGGCGTGGCCTGGTCAAGGCGTTCCGTTACGGCCTGGTGATGCCCGGCGGCTCCCGGATTGTGTTCGATCTCACGGGGCCGGTCCGCATCGCCAACGCGTCGGTGCTCGATTCGGCCAATGGCCAGCCGCCGCGGCTGGTGCTGGAGCTCGAAGAGGTCGACCAGGCGAGCTTCGCCAGGTCGCTCGGTGCCGACGGCCAGGACCCGCAGACATCTACGCCTGGCGTCACTGTGACAGCGACCATTCCGTCGGGCCCGCCGACCATCCAGCCGCCATCGGCAATGCTGCCGGCCAACGCGGCGCCGCCGAACGCCGCGCCGGATTCGCGGCCTGTCGTGGTCATCGATCCCGGCCATGGCGGGGTCGACAATGGCACCCAGTCCGGTGGCGAGGTTCCCGAGAAAGAGGTCGTGCTGGCGTTCGGTCTCGCCTTGCGCGACCGCCTGGAGCGGACCGGCAAATACCGGGTGGTGATGACCCGATCCGACGACACCTTTATCCCTCTGGACGACCGCGTGCGTATCGCCCGCAACCAGTCGGCGTCCCTGTTCGTCTCGATCCATGCCGATGCGCTGCCGCGCAAGGAGGGGGAGGCCCAGGGCGCGACCATCTATACACTGTCCGACAAGGCGTCCGACGCCGAGGCCGAGCACCTGGCAGATGCCGAAAACCGCGCGGACGCCATCGCCGGCATCAATTTGACCGACGAGCCGACCGACGTCGCCGACATCCTGATCGATCTGGTCAGGCGGGAAACCCGCACATTTTCCAATAGGTTCGCGCGTCTGTTGATGACCGACATGAGGCCCGCGACGCCGCTGCATAAGCGGCCGTTGAAGTCGGCCGGATTCCGGGTTCTAAAGGCGCCGGACGTGCCGTCGGTGCTGGTGGAGCTCGGCTATACCTCCAACAAGGCGGATATGGAGCACCTGGTCTCGGAGGCCTGGCGAGGGCGGACGGCGGAGGCGATGGCGCGCGCCATCGATTCCTTCCTGGCCAAGCGGATAGCGACGGCTGCGGGTGAGCGCCCCGAGAAGCCCGGTGTGCGCGCAAAGCCCTAGTTTGGCCACAGCAACCGCCCTATAAACTGACCCGCAAGATGCTTGGAATCGGGTGAGATTTTCCCTCGATCGACTTATGATGGCCTGCAGGGCGAGGTCCCTGATGCGGCTCGCGCTGATACCCGCGCGGTTTTGATCAAATGCGTCCCTCGCGGCGCGGTGCGCCCAGCCGAGCGTTGAACAAAAGTTTGGAACGGATATTCGCCTATGCGCTTCATCGTCCGGTTTTTGGGCTTCCTGTTTGCCGCCGGCACAGTGGTTTTCCTGGTCGGCGTCGCCGCGGCAGCCGGCCTGATCTGGCACTTCTCCAAAGACCTGCCTGATTACTCGCAGCTGCAGGACTATGAGCCGCCGGTGATGACCCGCGTGCACGCGGTCGACGGTTCCCTGGTTGGCGAATACGCCAAGGAACGCAGGCTCTATCTGCCGATCCAGGCCGTGCCGAAGCTCGTGATCAACGCATTCCTGGCCGCGGAGGACAAGAATTTCTACGAGCACGGCGGCATCGACTACACCGGCATGGCGCGCGCGGCCGTCGTGTTCTTGCAGAACTTCGGTTCCAACCGCCGTCCGCAGGGCGCCTCGACCATCACTCAGCAGGTCGCCAAGAACTTCCTGCTGACCAACGAAGTGTCGTTCACACGCAAGATCAAGGAAGCGCTGCTCGCGATGCGAATCGAGCGCGCGTATTCCAAGGACAAGATTCTCGAGCTCTATCTGAACGAGATCTATCTGGGATCGGGCGCCTATGGCGTGGCGGCGGCCTCGCTGGTCTATTTCGACAAATCGGTCAACGAGCTCACGGTCGCCGAGGCGTCCTATCTCGCCGCGCTGCCCAAGATGCCGGGCAGCCTGCATCCGATCCGCAACCATGACCGCGCGATCGAGCGGCGCAATTACGTGGTCGACCGCCTGCAGGAGAACGGCTGGATCAGCAAGGCCGACGCCGACAAGGCGCGCAAGGACCCGCTGACCGTGGCCAGCCGCAACAACGGCGCCCACACCTTCGCAGGCGAATATTTCGCCGAGGAGGTCCGTCGCGATTTGTTCGAGCGCTATGGCGAGAAGAAGCTCTATGAGGGTGGGCTCTCGGTCCACACCACGCTTGATCCGAAGGTCCAGGTGATGGCGCGCAAGGCCATGGTGGCCGGCCTGGTGAAATATGATCAGGAGCAAGGCTACCGCGGCGCGGTCAGCAAGCTCGACATCTCCGGGGACTGGGGCGTCAAGCTCGCCGACATCAAGTCGCTCACCGACATCTCTCCATGGCGGATGGCCGTGGTGCTGGAAACCAGCGAGCAGTCGGCGCGAATCGGGTTCCAGCCGGGGCATGAACTCGGTGGCGCGATCAGCAAGGAACGGCAGACCGGCCTGATCACGGTCGATGGCGTCAAATGGGCGCGCGCTTCATCCGGCAACGGGCGCGGCCGGACGCCGACCTCGGTCTCGCAGGTGCTGCAGCCGGGCGACGTGATCTACGCCGATCCGCTCTACAAGGAAGGCAATCCGGTCGAGGGCCAGTACCGACTGGAGCAGTTGCCTGAGGTCTCCGGCGCCATGGTGGCGATGGATCCGAACACTGGCCGCGTGCTGGCCATGGTTGGCGGCTTCTCGTTCGACCAGAGCCAGTTCAACCGCGCCACCCAGGCCTATCGGCAGCCGGGCTCGTCGTTCAAACCGATCGTCTATTCGTCGGCGCTCGACAACGGCTACACGCCGTCGACCCAGGTGGTGGACGCGCCGATCGAGATCGACCAAGGGCAGGGCGGCGGAACCTGGCGTCCGGACAATTTCTCGAGCGGCAAGTATCTCGGACCGACCACGCTGCGCAACGCGTTGCGGCTGTCGCTGAACACCGTGACGGTGCGCCTCGCGCAGGACATCGGCATGCCCCTGATCTCCGAATACGCCAAGCGCTTCGGGGTCTATGACGAGCTGCCGAACTATCTGTCCTATGCACTCGGCGCCGGTGAAACCACCACGATGCGGATGGTCACGGCCTATTCGATGCTCGCCAATGGCGGCCGCCGGGTGAAACCGACCCTGATCGACCGCATCCAGGACCGCTACGGCCACACCATCTTCAAGCACGACGCCCGCGAGTGCCGCGGCTGCGACGCGCCGGACGGCTGGCACAACCAGTCGGAGCCGCAGCTCGTCGACCGTCGCGAGCAGGTGCTGGACACCATGACCGCCTACCAGATCACCTCGATGCTGGAAGGCGTGGTCCAGGCTGGCACCGCCACCGTGCTGAAGGAGGTCGGCAAGCCGATCGCCGGCAAGACCGGCACCACCAACGAAGCCAAGGACGCCTGGTTCGTCGGCTTCTCGCCGGATCTCGCGGTCGCCGTCTACATGGGCTACGACAAGCCGCGTCCGCTCG
>NZ_JBARGP010000295.1:0-2600 GCF_049798375.1 Bradyrhizobium sp. | reverse complement strand
GACCAGCGCGTCACGCCGGGTCGCGCGGCGCGGCTGCGGCGCTTCTCCTGCTGGCGACGCTTCTACTGCTGCCGGCGCCTGTACCGCTGGCGGCGCCTGCCTCGTGAGCTCTGCATTCGGGGATTGGTCGGGCTTGTCCATCAGATCGGTCGCCTCAATACCGCGGGTCCCTTGACCAGGGTGACCGCGAAGAACAACACGACCAGCACGCCGAGCGCGAGCGCAATCGCGATCGAGCGCCGCCGCCGCGAACGCAGCTGCGCCTCGGTCAGGACGATTCCGTCTTCTGGCTGGTTCGGCTCCGCCATGTCGGTGCCACCCGCTCCCTTACCAGAACAACGGCGCAATCATGCGCACGACGGCCTCGACGCCCAACGTCGCGAACAGCGCGAACAGATACACGATCGAGAAGGCGAACAACTTCTTGTTGGCGCGCAGCGAGGCCGAGCGTTCACGCTTGCGGTAGACCTCGATGGCGAGCCACATCATGCCGGCGCCGAGCGCCAGCGACACCGCGCCATAGACCGCATCGAAATAACCGAGTGGCCAGGGCGCGAGCGCGATGGCGACCAGCACGATGGTGTAGAGCAGGATCTGCAGCCGCGTCGCATCGGGACCGGCGACCACCGGCAGCATCGGAATGCCGGCGCGGGCGTAATCGTCGGAGCGGAACAGCGCCAGCGCCCAGAAATGCGGCGGGGTCCAGAAGAAGATGATCAGGAACAGCCAGAGCGGTTCGGGCGCAATCGAACCGGTCGCCGCGACCCAGGCCACGACAGGCGGCAACGCACCGGCGGCGCCGCCGATCACGATGTTCTGCGCGGTCCAGCGCTTCAGGCAGATGGTGTAGATCACGACGTAGAAGAAGATGGTGAAGGCGAGCAGCGCTCCGGCATACCAGTTGACGAGGATGCCGAGCGTCATCACCGAGAAGAAGGACAGCGTCGAGCCGAAGGCGAGCGCCTCGGAGCGGGTGATGCGGCCGCGCGGAATCGGACGGTTGGCGGTGCGCGTCATCTTGGCGTCGATGTCGCCTTCCAGCGCCATGTTGAGCGCACCGGAGGCGCCGGCGCCGACGGCGATGCACAGCAGCGAGGTGATCGCGAGCACGGGGTGGAAATGGCCGGGCGCGATCAGCATCCCGACCAGGGCCGTGAAGATCACGAGCGACATCACCCGCGGCTTCAACAGCGCGAGATAATCGGCGACATCGGCCTCCGAAATCCGGGGACCTGCGGCAATGGCGTTATGCTCGATGACCGACACGATAAATTCCGATGTTTTGCTTCAGTAGTCCAGCCGGGCCGATGGTCCGGCTGAGGTCAAGCGCGGCGCCTCCCAGAGAGACGCCGCGATATCAGGACTTGATCACTGCACCTTCGGCAGCGTCTCGAACTGGTGGAACGGCGGCGGTGAGGACAGCGTCCACTCCAGCGTCGTAGCACCCGGCCCCCACGGATTGTTGGCCGCCCGCTCCTTGCGCATGAAGGCCTCGATTACGCCGTAGAGGAAGATCAGGACGCCGAAGCCCGAGATGTAGGAGCCGATCGACGACACCAGGTTCCAACCGGCGAACGCGTCCGGATAGTCGATGTAGCGGCGCGGCATGCCCGACAGGCCGAGGAAGTGCTGCGGGAAGAACACGAGGTTGACGCCGATGAAGGTAACCCAGAAGTGCGCCTTGGCGTTGGTCTCGTTGTACATGTAGCCGAACATCTTCGGGAACCAGTAGTACCAGCCGGCGAAGATCGCGAACACGGCGCCGAGCGACAGCACGTAATGGAAGTGCGCGACGACGTAGTAGGTGTCCTGCAGCACGCGGTCGACGCCGGCGTTCGCCAGCACGACGCCGGTGACGCCACCGACCGTGAACAGGAAGATGAAGCCGATCGCCCACAGCATCGGGGCCCGGAACTCGATCGAGCCGCCCCACATCGTGGCGATCCAGGAGAAGATCTTCACGCCGGTGGGTACCGCGATCACCATGGTGGCGGCGACGAAATAGGCCTGCGTCGCCGAGTTCATGCCGACCGTGTACATGTGGTGCGCCCACACCACGAAGCCGATGCCGCCGATCGCGACCATGGCGTAGGCCATGCCGAGATAGCCGAACACCGGCTTGCGCGAGAAGGTCGAGACGATCTGGCTGATCATGCCGAAGCCCGGCAGAATCAGGATGTACACTTCGGGGTGACCGAAGAACCAGAACAGATGCTGGAACAGGATCGGGTCGCCGCCGCCCTCGGCCGAGAAGAAGGTGGTGCCGAAATTACGATCGGTCAGCAGCATGGTGATCGCACCCGCGAGCACCGGCAGCGACAGCAGCAGCAGGAACACCGTCACCAGGATCGACCACACGAACAGCGGCATCTTGTGCAGGGTCATGCCCGGCGCGCGCATGTTGAAGATGGTGGTGATGAAGTTGATGGCGCCGAGGATCGACGACGCGCCGGCGATGTGGATCGACAGGATCGCGAAATCGACCGCCGGTCCCGGATGGCCCGAGGTCGACAGCGGCGCATACATGGTCCAGCCCGTGCCCGCACCCAGCGAGCCGGGCTCGCCCTCGACGAAGGTCGAGATGATCAAGAGCGCGAAGG
>NZ_JBARGP010000294.1:0-8458 GCF_049798375.1 Bradyrhizobium sp. | reverse complement strand
CGAGCCAGCCGAATTGCTGAACAAGCCCCTGCTCGAGGAACGGCACGATCACCAGCCCGCTGCCAAAGGTGAGAGAGCCCGCCTTGAGGAAAAACAGCAGCAGCTTGCCGAGGATCGAGCTTGATGTGTGCGGCACGAGCTGCGCCAGCACGGGGGCCGTCAGTGAGAAAGCGGCCGGTGTTTTCCGGATCAGATCGCCGTACCAGAGAATGCCGACAATGCCGGCGCCGATGAACAGCAGCGCGACTTCGGCCTGAAGGACCACCGTCACGGCCAGGCAGACCGCGGCAATTACCCATTGCAGCCGATCCTCCATGCCGAGCCTGGCGAGGCGGTAGCAGGAATGCAGGATCAGCGCGATCACGGCGGGACTGACGCCGTAGAAGATGGCCGTAATCGCCTTGAGGTCTCCCAGGTAGACGTAGAGCGCCCCAAGAGCGGCAACGATGACGAAGTTCGGTAGGATGAACGCCCAGCCGCCCGCCCAGGCTCCCCAGAAGCCGCCGCGCAGGTAGGACACGTAGACCCCGACCTGGATCGCGAGCGGCCCCGGCAGCGACTGGCAGATGGCGATCGCTTCGCGCAACTGCTCCTTGGTGAGCCATTTCTTGTCGTCGACGAGCTCGCGCTCCATCTGCCCGACGAGAGCCACCGGCCCCCCGAAGCCAAGGCAACCGAGCCGCAGGAAGTAGCGGACCAGCTCGCTGATCCGCCCGCTTTCTATCTTTACGCTCCTCGTCATCGTGCCCCCTTGTTGTTCTCAGCTCTTCGTGCTCGCCGTCTTGTCGAGCGCGGCACGAAGCCCCTTTGCGAGCTGGATTGCGTCGTCATTGGCCCAGAAGTGCATGAAGAAGAGGCGCGGCTGCTCATCCAGCATGTGGCTGTGAAGCGCCGACACGTCGATGCCGTGGCTCCGGAGCGCCGAGATCACCGGGTTCACCTCATCGCTGGTGAGGACGAAGTCGCCGGTGATCGCCGCCTTGCCGCCGCCGGTCGGCTGAAAATTGATACCGATGGCGACTCCCATCGGCCCGACCGGACTGAGCGGCATGCCGTCCTCCGTGATAGGATCGCGGCGTGGCACGTTGAACTGATAGACCCCGCCATTCGCCTGACCTTTCACGCCGATGATCTGGTCGAGTTGGGCGGTGTCGAGATCGATTGCGGGCGGCGGCGCCGTCGCCGCGGCGACCGTGAGCGGCGTCTTGCTTTCGGCCAGCGCGTCGTGGATGGCGGTCGCGAGCTTCACCGGATCTCCGTGGCCGCCGATATGCATGTAGAAGGTCTCAGGCTTGGCGCGCAGCAGATGGTTGTGGACCGCGGTAATCTCGAGACCGTTCGCGATCATCTTGGCCATCACCGGATTGATCTCGCTGTCCAGTAACACCAGGTCGCCCATCACCATCGCGCCGCCCTGCATCGGCTTGAACGCGACCCAGCCGCCGAGCGCCAAGGCCGGCCTAATCGACACACCGTCCAGGGTCACAGCAAGGTCGCTGCGTGGAAATCCATAACGGCGGACGTCACCGCCGACAGCGGGTTTGCGGCCAAGAATGTCGTCGACCTTCTGCCAATCGATGTCCTGCGCCTGGGCGGTGGAAACGAACGGCTCGGTGAAAATGCGCCAATCGACCTTCTGTGCGTCCACGCCAGTGATGAGCACGGCCGAGACGATCGACGCCGCAGCCAAGAGAGTTTTGCGCATGTGTGTCTCCGTGGTGGTTGGCTGGTTGAGTTCGTCCTTGCCCCCGCCTCTCGATGGCCGCCTCGTCGATCGAACGATTGCCGATGATCGCGGCGCCGTCATCCGCCGATCACGGCCTCACCTTGTTGGTCGGCCAGTTGTGGGTTTCCCTGGTGGCGTCCCGGCACCAGCGATAGAAGGCGTCATAGAGCAGAATACCGGCACTCAACTGCTCCAGATCGTCCTCGTACATGCGCGATAAACCCAGCGATGCGGCCAGAAGGCCCGACGCCTCCGGCGAGAGATCGAGGCGCCCGGTGTCGGCGGCGCGCACCATCGTCGCCAGGCGTTCGAGCGGCGGCATCGACAGGCCGAACTCGCTGACCATCACGTCGAACGTGCAGAGTTCGCCGCGATGACTCCAGAAAACGTGCTCGATATCGAAGGGAGTAGCCTCGAAGCGGTCCGCTACGGCTTCGACTTCGGGCGGCGCGACGAACAGGAAGACGGCGGTGGGATCGATGAAGCGCCGGATCAACCACGGACAGGCGATGCGGTCGATCTTGGGACGCGCGCGCGTCACCCATACCGTACGACCGCGCCGATCCCGCTTCGGGATCTTGTCGGCGGGCACAGTCGGCAGACCGGCCTCGTTCCATCCAACCTGCCCGCCTTCGAGGCTCTCGGCGGCAATGTTGCCGTGACGCAGCCAGGCAGCCGCGCCCTCGCTCAACTTTTGTCCCTTGTGACAAATGATGACAACGGATTGGCCGGAAACGCTCGCGGCCCAGTCGTTCACATCGCGATGCGAACGCCGCACCGCGCCCGGAATGAGACGCGGGTCCGCGTCGAAGTCTTCATCGATACGGACATCGATGAGAACAGGCACGTGCGGCGTGCCGATCAGACGAGATAGCTTGTCAGGGGAAATCGAGGTGTAAGATGACATGCTGCGCCCTTGGTGACCAGGACGCGATTCTTGGGCATGTCGCCTCGCGGGGAGATCGCACATCCCCGTGCCGCGGATCAAACGCGCGCAAGGCCGGCCTGTCAACAGGCCGCGTTCGATCTTTTCAGTCCGGCAATCACGACCAGGTCAGCAGCACGTCTGGCCAGCCGGCAGCGAATGGACCGCCGCATCGCAAAATGATGCGCGGCGCCCGCTCAGTTGTTCGGTGCCATGTCCATCGTAGTGCCGGGCTGCTGCTTGCCGGTGTTGAAATTGAAGATGTTGCGGAACACGCCGGGCGCCATCGCCGAGATCGGGTTGACATGCACCACCGGCTTGCCGGGCGTGCCGACCACCTCATAGGTGACGCCGAACAGCCCTTCCTTGCTGCCGTTGCCGAGCAGGAGGCCGAACAGCGGGATCTGGCCTGGGATAGCATTCAGTCCGCAAGCCGGAATCATGGTTCCACTCATCCGGACCTTACTGGCATTGTAGTCGATACTGCCTTCGACCGTGAGACAGATCGCCGGCCCCTGCACGACACCATCCCTCACCGAGAGAAGCCCGGGCTGCCGCGTGAATTCGGCGCGCGCCGCTGTGAAACCGACGCCCTGGCCGACGCCGCCTCCTCCGGCCAGCGCGCGGTCGAGCGCAGGCTCGCCCTTGACGGTGAAGTCGCGCATGTTGACCAGCCCCTCCTTGGGGCTGGAATCCGCCGTCGGCGGCTCCATCGCCAGTTCGAGCTGACCGCCGGTCACCTTGGTATAGGTATCGGTGAAATTCAGGAACGCGCCGGCGTCATTGGTCTGCAGATAGACCACCTCGCGGCCCTGGGCGCGGCCGCCGCGAAGGTCCGCGGCGGCAGGCGCATCGCGGCCGAAGCGCAGGTCGGCGGTCACAGGCGTGTCGCGCCCGATCTTGCCGCTCAGGCTAAAGCTCTTGAAGGCGCCGCCGCGCCGCGACAGTTTGAGATCGATGCTACGCAATGCTTCGCCGTTGAAGCCGGCGATGGCGCCGAGCTTCACATCGGCATCCAGATCGAGCGACTTCGACTTGCTCTTGTCGGCATCCTTGCCGCTGGCGCCTGACATCGCCGACTTGATGAAGCCGCGGCCGTCGAACACGTCGCCGCGCATCGTGACCTTGAGCACGCCGTCCTGGCCGCGCTCGGCCTTGAGCTGGGTCTTATCGCCCTCCGATGGCGAATAGGTCGGGAAATTGACGTTCGTCAAGTCGCCGTTCTGGTCGACCTCGAGCGAACCCTTGATCGAGGCTCCGCCCCCTTCGATCACGATATCCTCGAACCGCGTCGATTGCGGCTTGGGCACCACGTTGAAGGTTGCCTTGCCGGACTTGCCCGCCAGCTTGACCCAGCCCGGCAGCACATTGTCGAGCTTCAGCTGGGTGAGATCGGCCTCGACGCCGAGCTTGCTGTCGCGATCGTTGGACGAGGCGATCTTGCCGCTCAGCTTCAGCGGGATGTTGCCGACGATGGCGGGACCGAGATCAACGCCAAGGCGGGCGCGGCTCGCATCGTCCAGCGTCGCCTGCAGCTTGATGTCGGCGTCGCCGTCGGCGGGCTTGCGATAGTCCAGCGCGGCCTGCTGGCCGCTGATCTTGACGTCGCCCTTGACCTGGTAGCCTTGATTGTTGGCCGCGATCTTGAGCTGATTGGCCTCGAGCTTCTGGTTCATCACCAGCTTGTCGGCCGAGAAGCCGTTGAGCTCGGCGGTGACCGCGTAGGTCGTGTCGGTCTTGGACAGTTCGCCCTTCACCGGCATGCCGAGACTGATCGCCGCCTGGAACGTGCCCTTTGCCGTGTTGGGATCAAGCGGGGTCGCAAGGTCGCTGAGCCGGTCAGAGGCGAGCATTTCGGCGGCGGCCGCGACCGGGCCGTCGACGCGCATCCTGATCCGGCATGGCGGCGGCTTCGGCGCCATATCCGGCACCTCGAACACGACGTCGGAAAAGTTGAGCTTGCGCCCGGCCGGGGTGTCGGCCGCACCTTGCCCGATATTGACGATCGCGGTCTTGCCGTTGACGTGCGCACGCAGATCCGCATCGCGGACCGACGGCAGGCCATCGACAGGACGCAGCGTCACGCCTGACGCGACGATGTTGACGTCGAGGCCATCCTCAGGGATCGGTGGGCCCTTGCGCGGCAGGTTCTTCACCGGCGAGTTGACCGCGACGTCGAGCCGCTGTAGCGAGCCGCGATCGACGCGCTCGATCACCCAGGCGCGCACCTCCGGCACGATCAGGGTCGGCCAGATCCGTTTCAGGTTGGAGGCCGACATCGGCGTCCCGGCGAAGCCGAGCTTCAGCCGCGGCTCGCCGGAATAATCCACGCTCCCGGTCCCGGCGATGCCGATCTCGCCATTGCTGATATCGGCCTGCGAGAGCAGCACGCGCTTGCCCTCGGTATCGAAGCGGACATTGACCGAGATCCGGTTGAAGATCAGCGCCGGCTCGCTGTCGATGCCGGCAAGCACGATGGTGCCGCCGGAAAAGCCGAGCCGCCAGTCGTTGGCGACGTCGTTCGGCGGCTCGAGGTGAGCCAGCAAGGTGATCCGGTTGGCGCCGGAGACGATCTTGAACGGCGCCATCAGCACGCGACGGTTGGAATCCCAATCCAGGCTCAGCTCCGCCGAATCGATTGCCATCGGATAATCGGGCGTGTCGGTATCGATGATATTGCCGGCGCCGACGGTGATCTTGCCGCTGAGATAGGTCGGCAGGCCATCACGGCTGAGCTCGCCCTTGATCTCGCCGGACATCGGCAGGTCGGCCATGTAGGTCAAGTCCTTGAGCCGCAGCGCCAGCAGGATGTTGCTGGTCGAGACCTTGTTGGCCTTGATGTCGATGGTGCGCACGCCGTTCGCCGGCGCCCCGACCAGCACCTTCAGCGACCAGGGCTTGGCCCCCTCCTCGCCGAGGCTCACCGCCACGCCGCCGCTGGAGGGCCGGCGCATGCTGAGGCTGATGTGCTCGAAGGTCCATTTGTTGCCGCGCTGCTGGTCGTCGACGACAAGCACGCCGTTCTTCAGGCCGATCTCGTTGAGGTTCTGGCCGTCGAGCCCGGTCAGGCTCAGACTATCGAGCCAGTCGAGACCGGCGAGCACACCGTTCTGTGCGGTCGCAGTCGGCACCGGAACCGGGCCGGCGCCGAGCGGCGCCTGCATGTTGATCTGCGGCCTGGGGACGCCGGGCGTGGCTGGCGGTGGCGGCCCGGATCCAACCGGCGGCGTGAAGGTCGGCGGCAGGCCGGCAGCGCGCTTGGAGGCGACGCCGGTGGCGAGCGGCTTAGAGGTGTCGCCGGTGGAGACGGTCACGGTGCCGTCGGGGGTGATGCGGACGGCAAGCTCGGCATCGACCAGATTGAGGCTTTCGGCGCGCAGCCGGCCCATCAAGAGCGCTGCGCCTGACAGCCGGACCTCGGCCTTTGGCGCGCTCGCCACCACGGCATGGTCCTGGTCGCGCACGATGATGTCGCGGATGCGCACCGCGATCCTGATTCGCCCGGCCCGCTCGATCTGGGTGCCGCCAACCTCGACGGTGTTGCCGTGGCCGATATTGTCCTCGATCGCAGCGGCCAGCCACGGCGTTAAGAAGCCGACATTGATCGGGCCGGTGCCGAGCAACCACCACAGCACAGCGAAGCTCAGCGCGAACACCGCGACCAGCAGGACTAACGAGCGTGCGAGCCGGCCGACCCAGCGCGAGCGGCTCAGCCGACGGCGGACGGCACCGGCGCGGCGCGGCAAGCTGCGCGGTCTGGAATTGCCACCCAGCAGCCGCCGTGTCCGACGATGCGCTGCTTCATCGTGCTCATGATCGTCGTGCTCGTGATCATAGTCGTGATCCGAATCATCGTGATCCGCATAGTCGTAATGTGAGTCGTCGTCCTCCCACGCCCCGGACGGAGCGCTCTCATGCGAAGGGGGGCTGTGGGATGACGTATTGCTTGCCATTGCCTCTCGGTGCCGGCGCCTGATGTCGAATTCGGATGGAGTGATGCCGACCTGATGCCCGGCTTGCTTGTCCGTTTGGCCTCGCCCGTCGACCGATAACGAGCGTTCCTTGGCCGGCATCGCTCCGAATCCTCGATTGATCCTGTTGCTCGTCGTCGGGCGCATCCGGCTCGCGTCAGCCCGCCGGACGGTGCGTCGAATTTCTTGTCACCATAGCCCGGGGCCGTCAGACTTGCCCAGTGGCCCCGTCGATTCCGGCGCACCGGACAAGACACGAAATACCCCAATGATTGATCTGCCGAAAGCGACGAAAGGAAGGCGTATGTCAAAGGAATTGCGCAAGAAATCCTCCAAGAGCACCGCCGGCCAATCTGTCAAGCGAGCCGCCAAAGCCTCGCGTTCCGGCAAGGCTGGCGCGCGGACGGGAACGAGGACCGCAGCACGTGTCCAAGCCACTTCCAAAGTGAAGGCCACGACCAAGGCGAAGGCTGCGACCAAGCCCAGTTCCGCGAAGGCTGGTACGAAGTCGTCCGGACGCACTGTAGCTGCTTCGAAGCCCGCCGCCAAACGCGCAAAACCACCGGCGACTACGGGTGGCGGGACCGAATCGGACGCCGGTTCGGCTGTGATTCTACAGGAAGGAGCAACCGCGCCGGACTTCACATTGCCACGCGACGGCGGCGGCGCGGTCCGGTCAGCCGATTATGCCGGCCGCAAGTTGGTGCTGTTCTTCTATCCCAAGGCCAACACCCCCGGCTGCACCCGAGAGGCGATCGATTTCACCCGGTTGCGTGAGGATTTTGCCACCAGCGGAACTACGGTGCTCGGCGTCTCCGCCGACAGCGTCAAGGCCCAGGACGGTTTTCGCGACAAGCATCAGCTGACCGTGCCCCTGCTCTCGGATCCGCAGCACGAGATGCTCGAGGCGTACGGCGTCTGGGGCGAAAAGTCCTTATATGGCCGCAAGTTCCTCGGCATCATCAGGAGCACGATCCTGATCGGCGACGACGGCCGCATCGCCAAGATCTGGCGCAATGTGAAAGTCGACGGCCATGCCGAAGCCGTGCTCGCTGCGGCGCGCGCGCTTTAACGGCCGTGCGTTCCATTGGCAGAAAATTAACCATGCACGGGTCAAATCGCGCTCGACCAACGAGGCCGTAAGGAACGCATGCTCCGACCCGGCACGGGAGTGCCGATGTCAGATCGGCGGGAGTGCCGATGTCGCATCGTTCCGGCCAGTATGCCGAGTATCCCCAGCACCATGCCCATGATCGCGGACGCACCGTGCCGCGCCGCGGCTCGGTCAACCACGCTGCGCCTCCGCCGGCCGCGCCGTCCTCGGACGGCTATACGCTGGTTCATGCCGGCAAGCAGGTCCGGTTCGGACCGGTGGTGTTCTGGATCGTGGTCGGCACCGTCTCGCTGCTCGGCATCTGGTCGGCAGCGACCGCGACCTATTTCGCGTTCCGCGACGACGTGCTGACACGACTGATCGCGCGCCAGGCTGAGATGCAATATTCCTATGAGGACCGCATCGCCGAATTGCGCGCCAAGGTCGACCGCGCCACCAGCCGCCAGATGCTGGATCAGGAGCAGTTCGACCACAAGCTCGACCAGGTCCTGAAGCGGCAGGCGGCGCTGGAGGGTCGCGCCGCCACGCTCGGCAGCCTCTCTGACATCACCGGCTCGATCCGCCCGCAGGCGCAGGCGCCGCGCGCGCCGGTGGTCTCCGATCCGACCTCGTTCAACAATGCCTCGACGCCAAAACCCTCGCCGATCAGCGACACCGTGATCTTCGCGGCGCCGCCGGACCGCGAGGCGCGGCTGGAATCGCGCACCCCAATGTTCGCCAGC
>NZ_JBARGP010000293.1:0-10269 GCF_049798375.1 Bradyrhizobium sp. | reverse complement strand
CTCTTCAAGCGGTTTCCAAAACCAGACGTGATCTTAGGTCAGCACGTTATGGTAGGCCCTTCGGGAACCGTCGCCGGGCGTGCCGGCGCTATCACATCGGCGGCGGACAGCCTGCAAATTCGCCTGTTCGGGCGCGGCGCACACGGATCGATGCCCCAGGCCAGCATCGATCCAGTCGTCATGGCGGCCTCGACCGTGCTGCGACTGCAAACAATCATTTCGCGCGAGGTGGCTGCGGCCGAAGCTGCGGTGCTGACGGTAGGTGTTCTGCAGGCTGGCACCAAGGAGAACGTCATTCCGGACGAGGCCATTATCAAACTGAATGTCCGGACCTTCGATGCGGGCGTGCGTAAGCGCGTTCTGGCAGCAATCGAGAGGATCGCCAATGCAGAGGCGGCTGCTTCGGGCGCGCCGCGGCCGCCGGAAATCACGGCGATCGATCATTATCCCCTCAATGTGAACAATCAAGATGCCGCCAGGCGAGTGGCCGACAGCTTTCGCGAATATTTCGGAGCGGAGCGAGTCCGGGAAACGGGGCCGGCTCCCGCCAGCGAGGATTTCGGATCGTTCGGCTCCGAGTGGCACGTCCCATCGGTCTTCTGGTTCGTCGGCGGCACCGATCCCAAGACGTACGCACAGGCCAAGGAGGCGAACAAAATCAACGAACTTCCTGTGAACCACAGTCCGAAATTTGCGCCGGTTCTTCATCCCACGCTACGAACGGGCGTTGAAGCGCTGGTCGTCGCGGCTCGGGCGTGGCTACCGGCGTAGAATGCGAGCCGACCTCCCGGCCGGTCAAAGCATGTTCATCCTCTCCTAGGGTAAGGAAAGTTGGATCATGGACAAGCTTCCGCTTGTGCTCGATCTGAGCGGCACTTTCGTGTTCGCTCTCAGCGGAGCGTTGGCAGGTGCTCGGCGGCAGCTGGATTTGTTCGGCGTTCTGGTCTTGTCATTTGCGGCGGGAAATTCGGGAGGGATCACCCGCGACCTCCTGATCGGCGCCGTTCCACCCGGCGCGATCAGCGACTGGCGCTATCTTGGCGTGTCGCTCCTGGCCGGGCTCATAACATTCTACGGCTCGCTCCTCATTGTGCGAATGTCGAATGCGATCCTCATTTTCGACGCGGCGGGTCTTGCACTCTTCGCCGTTACGGGCTCTTCGAAGGCGCTGGCCTTCGGGCTGAATCCGGTGATGGCGACCGTCCTCGGGATGGTGACCGGCATCGGCGGTGGTATGGTCCGAGACGTGCTGCTGGCAGAAATTCCCACGGTGCTGCGCGCGGATCTCTATGCCGTCGCGGCATTGGTCGCGGCAGCAATGGTGGTGATCGGCCACATGCTGCAATTACCGGTGGCCCCGGTCACGGCGGTGGCGCTGATTTCATGTTTCCTGGTTCGCGTCGTGGCGATCAGGCGCGGTTGGCGGCTTCCGGTCGCGAAGATCAACGAACGAGTCGATCCCGATAAGGATAGCGGACGATCTTAGACCGGCTTCGTCGAAGGGCTGAGGACGGTCTTGGGTCAAAAGCGCCTGTAAGCTCTCGGAAGAATGGGCTCCGATCTGGTCCACCCTGCGCGGCTTGGCGATGGCGGTGGTATCGATCGTGACCTCGACCAAACGATCCAACGGATGCAAGCATTCGCGCAAGCTGGGCGTCGGCGGCATCGCTGAGCAGGAGACCTGCAGCAGACCTGCGCGCGGCCTCTATTTCGAAAAGTGGAGCCGAATCGCTTGAGATAGATCAATCCCTACCGGCTGGTAGCGGGCAAATCGAGGCCACGGAAAGCGGTCGCCCTGAACCGCAGGATGCACCATCCGCTAAGCCGTCGCGCTTGGACGAAGCGCGCCGGATCATTGAGGACTAAGCAGATAGTCTGCGAGAGATGGTCCGAAAGCTGCGCCGAAACACACACCGAGATCATTTCAGGAGCAGGGCGCGCGATAGGAACAATGATTGATCGAAAGCGGCCATGAGCGACGCGGCCAGACCGCAGACCCCAGACGTTCTGGTGGTCGGCGGCGGCGCATCCGCGTTGTGCGCCGCGATCGCGGCCCGACGCCGTGGTGCCTCGGTGCGAATCGTCGAACAAGCGCCCGCCGCGTTGCGCGGAGGCAATACCCGCCACGCGCGAAATTTCCGCTTAATGCATGACGGGCCGACACGGTACGTACCCGACGCCTATGGCGAGAATACTTTTTTCAAGGAGCTGCTTCACGTCACGCGCGCAGCTACCGACGAACAACTGGCGCGCATATTGATCCGCGGCTCTGCTACGATCGCGGCATGGCTCGACGATAATGGCGTGCGCCTGCAGCATCCGGCAAGCGGCGCGATGCCCTATTCGCGGCGTACGGCCTTTTTCCTCGGCGGCGGCAAGGCTATGATCAACGCGCTCTACGCAACCGCGGCGAAGCTTGGCGTAGCCGTCGACTACGAGAGCGAAGTCGTGGCGTTCGACTTCGGCGACCACCGTCATTGCAAGGTCCACATCGTTCATCACGGCGGCGTCGAACGCGTCGCGACGAAAGCCCTGGTGCTGTGTTCGGGGGGCCATCAGGCCAATCTCGACTGGCTGCGTAAAAGTTTTGGCGCGGTCGCCGACGGTTTCATGATCCGTGGGGCCGCCAACCTCACCGGCTCGGTATTGCGCCTGATGCTCGACGCTGGCGCGAGGCCGGTCGGCGACCCCAAGCGCTGTCACATGGTTGCCGTCGATGCCCGAGGACCAAAGTTCGATGGTGGAATCGTTACCCGCATCACCGCGATTCCGCACGGAATCGTCGTCGATCGCGGCGGCGAGCGCTTTCACGATGAGGGAGAAGATACAGGCAAAACCCATTTTTCTCGATGGGGCGCGCGCATCGCAGCCTGTCCGGGGCAGATTGCCTATCTAATCCTGGATGCGGAAGGTCTCGGCCGCGCCTTGCCAACCGCGCTGCAGCCGATCCGGGCCAACACCGTCGCGGCGCTCGCAACGAAGCTCGGTCTCGAACCGGCGACGCTGGAAGCAACGGTACGCAGCTTCAATGCTGCACTCGGCGCCGCCGACAATATGCCGGTGTACGAACATTGCACCACCGGGCTGACCCCGCCGAAGTCGCACGCCGTCGCGATTACGGTCCCGCCGTTTGCGGCCTATCCGATGTGGCCAGGCGTGACGTTCATGCATTTCGGCGTTGCCGTCGATGATCGCATGCGGGTCGTGGGGAACGATGGCAGGCCCCTACGCGATGTTTTCGCGGCCGGCATGATCATGGCGGCGAACGTGCTCGGCGACGGCTATCTTGCGGGTCTGGGTATCACGCTTTCGACCGTGTTCGGGCGTCTCGCCGGCGAAGAGGCCGCGCGACATGCTGCCCTCCGCCCAGGAGGCGGCTAAGACAAACATGTCAATATCGACGTCATCCCGCGGCCCCTGCGCCGCAGGCGACCTGAAGCCGCTGCCACGCGGCTTCGTCCGCCCGCTACCCTGCCTATGAGTCGACGTTCGGGCTGATTTGGCAGATCAGCTTGTCGCCTGCGGAATCGGCTTCAATCGATTCGATAGCGGCGACCGCGCTGCGATAAACGGCGGATGCATCGCTTTCATCAAACTCCGCATGGAATCGCTTTTTTATGCCGAGGTCGGTTAAGATGAGATGTACCGCCGGGCTTACCTCATGCCGTGCTAGGCTGCGCTCCACGCAACGGAGAGAGCAGCCGTCGATTGCCAGAATTGGTCTTCCCGATTTTGCAATCTTCACGAGAGAGGGGACATCGCCGCCGACCCCGGCAATGCAAGACATTTCAGCCTCGACGGCTCGATCGAGGCCAACCGCCACATGATTGGCCATTTGGGCGGCGCTCGAACAGCCCGAGCATGAGTAGACAAGAGGAAGTCGACGCTTGCTCTCAGCCATTTCTGGTCTCTTCCGGGATCATACCCATCCGCTGAGCGTCTAGATGAAGCGAGGGGCCGCTGTGCCCGCGCAAGACGGGATGCTTTTGCCGAACAGTGGCATCAGCGCGGTGCTGGTCGTTCTCATTCATCACCTGTCAGGCATCATCGTCACAAAACCAACCGCCGACCGTGGCGCGCTGAATCATTCCAGCCACTGGTTACTGCCCGAGGACTGCAGCACTTCTGTCGGCGAGATCCGGTGCAGATTGGGACGTCGCGCGCTTTCCGCGAAGAAAGCCGTTGGTTGTCGGTACGTTCGGATAGACCGTGGTCAATCGATCCAGGCCCTCCTCGGGCTGGAGCTTGCCGTCGACCACATCACGGAAAGTGCGGGTAACCGCGACCATGTCGCAGTGCTGCGGCGATAACCGCAGGGATGCAACGCCGGCCTGAGTGAGATCGTCGATGTCCCCGATCAGATTGGTGCAAGCGTAAGAAAGAGTCTGGAGACCATTCACCACCAGGAAGCGCTCGTCGTCCAGTGTATCGACTGGCAGCCCATCCGGATCGGTTGCGCAGACGAAGCGGCAATTGTCTTTGGAAAGTTTGTGCAGGCGCGCGTGGTAACAACGGGCAGAGATCGCGAGTGGCGCCCGGCCGAAAGCAAACACCTCCATTTCGAGCTGCGGTGCCGCTGTCGCGATGGCCGCGATTGCGCCCAGCGGGAGTTCGGGTGGAAGACAGATGCTTTGCGCGCCTTGGGCCTCGAACCAGATTGCCGTGCTTTCGTTGTAAACATTGACCAACGGGCCGATAGTATGAGGTCGCCCGGCGAGGTGGGCGATACAGGTTATGTCATTGGCTTCGACCATGAGACTGGCGTCGCGCGCGAGCTCCTCCGTCCACCGCCTTTCGCGTTCCAGGGTGATCAGCGCGAGCGAGCTCAATCGCACCTGCTTTCCCCCGGCGATCAGACGCTCGATGACGGACGGCAGGTGTTCTCCAAGGAATGGCATCCGCTTCGAGCACACCACTTCGCCCACCGCGACCGCATCCACCGCCGCCTCGTCGGCGATACGAAAATAGAAGTCGCGCCAGACTTCCGGCGGCCAGTTGAACAGGATCGGGCCAAGCGTAAGCTTCATCAATCTTCTATCTCGGTTCGGGATATTCGTTCAGCGCCACTACTGTCAGCGCCAGGTCTTGCGGTACGCGCCTAGTGTAGAACTTTGCCCCTCGGTGAAGGCGGCGAGGCGACCCTTCGGCAGTTTCTCTCCGGCATCGAGGGCATTGAGTTGTTCGCGGAAGCCACGAACCACGCCCTCAATATAGGCCCGGCTGCGCTGCCGCCCTTCGATTTTCAGCGCGGTAACGCCAGCGGCGCGCAGACCGGGCAGGATTTCCGCGGCATCGAGACTTACGGGATCCTCGAACAGGTAACCGGAACCGAGTGTGGTCTTGAAGCGGCCCTTGCACAGGGTCGGATAGGCAGCCGGCTCACCCTTGGCAAAGCGGTTAATGGTAAAATCGCCAAGCCGCGAGACCAGTGTGCCGTTCTCTTCGCGATAAACGACGTGACTGGCGGGAGAACAGACGCCATTCATATTGGGCGATTGTCCGGTGACATGAGAGGACAGCGAGCAGCGACCTTCCGCCATCACGCACAATCCGCCGAAGATGAAGACTTCGGTCTCGCAATCGACGGCACGGGTGACCGCGGCAATTTCCGACACTGTGAGCACGCGCGGCAGAACCACGCGCCGAATACTGAAGTGACGCACATAGAAGCCGATCGCGTCCGGATTGGCAGCAGCCGCTTGTACCGACAAGTGCAGACGCTGGCCCGGATGAGCGCGCGCGGCGTAATCGAGGAGGCCGACGTCGGCAATAATGAGCGCATCCGCATTGGCGGCGACCGCGTCGTCGACAGCGCGATGCCAGAGCGCCTCGGCGCCCGCGCTCGGGAATGTATTGATGGCCACCAGCGCCCGTGCGTCGCGCCGGTGGGCGTAAGCGATTCCCTCCCGCAGTTCTGGCCGGCTGAAATTCAACCCCGGAAAATTGCGTGCGTTGGTGGCGTCGGCAAACCCGCAATAGACCGCGTCGGCGCCGGCGTCGACTGCGGTGCGCAACGCCGCGGGCGTTCCTGCGGGACAGATCAGCTCCACGATTCGGCCCCTGTCCGCGGCGCTGCGCTCGCCAAAGCCTTCAGTTGAGATAGCGCGCCACCCAGCAGGCACCGACCCAGTGGCGCCAGCGGCCCGAACAGGGCCGCGGTATCTGCGACCAGGTCGAGGTCAGCATCGTCAATCGCATTACGTAGCGCCAGAACTGCCTCGACATCGCCCTTGATGACAAGATCGCGGGAGAAAAACAGGGCGTCACCGTCGTAGGACCCGTCGACCAGTCCCAGAAGTCCCATCATCGAACCGGCGATCCGGATCGAAATGTCAGCAGGCAAGCAGCGTACGGCGATCACGGTTGGTGCTCGCGGATCCGGCTCTAGCACGAAAGCGAATGGCAGATCGGTGGGTTCGATGCCGAAACGTTTGCTGGCGTGAGGCCCAAGACGCTCAAAAATGCGGGGGTGACGCGCAACGACGGAGCGCAGCACCAACGCCAATGGTAATTGGAGCGGCGCGAGGGGTAGCGGCTGGATGCTGCGAGCAATCAGTCGCGGAAGCATCGGAACGGGCGGCATCCTCACACTATCAGCCCCTCCGCAGGACGCATGCGACCAGAATGGCACATCGATAAGCGCTTTACTGTCGCCCGCGGCCGCTGGTCTTTGTTCTGGAACAAAGACGGAGCCGAAAATCTCGTACAGCATTTTCTTTTTGATGAGGGATCCGTGCCCAGTCGCGACTTGCCACCATTCCGCGACCTGCGCGGTTTTATGTCTCACCTCGAAAGCCAAGGGCGGCTGGTTCGCATCCGGGAGCCCGTGTCAGTCGTGCACGAGATGACCGAAATTCACCGGCGCACCTTGCAGGCCAACGGTCCGGCGTTGCTGTTTGAAGCGCCGGTCATGCCCGACAGGACCGCAGCCGGGATGCCTGTTCTCGTCAATCTGTTTGGCACGTCAGAGCGAGTCGCCTGGGGCTTCGGTGTTGATCCGGCGCGGGTAAGCGCATTCGGCGAGATGCTGGCGGAGCTCCGTGAACCGCGGCCGCCGCGCGATTTCGCCGACGTTATGTCGAAACTACCGCTTGCCCATGCGGCTATGACAATGCGACCAAAACAGGTCAATGCGCCGCCGGTGCAGGAGATTATATGGCGCGGAGACCAGATCGATCTCACTCGGCTTCCGGCGCAGGTCTGCTGGCCAGGAGAACCAGGCCCGCTGATCACCTGGCCTATGGTCATCACCCGGACGCCGGACGATGAAGCTGGCGACGAGATCAATGTCGGTATCTACCGGATGCAGGTCATCGACCGGGACCGCGCCATCCTGCGCTGGCTAGCCCATCGCGGCGGCGCGCGGCACCATCATATGTGGAAGGCGCGCGGGACCGATATGCCGGTCGCAGTCGCGATTGGAGCCGATCCCGCAACCATTCTTTCCGCCGTCCTCCCGCTGCCGGAGACGCTGTCGGAGTTCCGCTTCGCCGGCCTTATCCGTGGCGAACGTCTGCGGCTTTCGAAGTGCATCACCGTACCCCTTATGGTGCCCTCTGACGCGGAGATCGTCATCGAAGGCCTGGTATCTCCTGAGGACACCGCGCCGGAGGGACCATTTGGCGATCACACCGGCTACTACAATGCGGTGGAGGATTTTCCGGTGATGCGGGTCACCGCGATCACGATGCGTCGCAATCCGGTCTATCTGTCCACATTCACCGGCCGCCCGCCGGACGAACCGTCGCGTATCGGGGAAGTGCTCAATGAGCTGTTCGTGCCTCTGGTCAGAAGGCAGTTGCCTGAAATCGTGGACCTTTGGCTACCGCCGGAAGCTTGCTCCTATCGGATGGCGATTGCGTCGATCAACAAGCGCTATCCCGGTCAGGCGCGCCGCGTCATGCTCGCCCTGTGGTCGCTGCTGCCACAGCTCACCTATACCAAATTCCTGATCCTTGTTGACGCCGACATCGACGTACGCAACTGGGCCGATGTGATGTGGGCGATTTCGACCCGCTCCGATCCCTCGCGCGATCTGGTCTCGCTCACCGATACGCCTATCGACTACCTCGACTTCGCTTCTCCCAAGCCGGGCCTCGGCGGCAAGCTCGGAATTGATGCGACCACCAAAGTTGGGGCTGAGACAACGCGGGAATGGGGCCGCGTTCTCGACATGGACAGCTCGATCATCGCGCGGGTGGACGCCTTATGGCAGCGCCTCGGGCTTCCTGAGGACACGCTGCGAGGGCGCGTACCATGACTGACCATCCGCGGATCGTCGTCGGCATCAGCGGCGCATCCGGCGCCGCACTGGGCGTGCGCGTGGTCGAATTGTTGGCTGCGACCAAACAATGCGAGCTGCATCTTGTGGTGACACCAAGCGGCGAACGGACGTTGGCCCACGAGGTCGGGGAAGATGCCCTGCCCCGCATTGCCGCGATGGCTGCGCGACATCATTCGATCGACAATATCGGTGCAAGCATCGCCAGCGGTTCTTGTCGCACCGCCGGCATGATCGTCGCACCGTGCTCGATCCGAACTCTGTCCGCGATCGCCGCCAGCGCCGCCGACAATCTCCTGGTCCGCGCCGCGGACGTCCAGTTAAAGGAGCGGCGCAGACTAGTGCTGATGGTGCGGGAAAGTCCGCTGCATCTCGGACATTTGCGGGCAATGGTCTCGGTGACCGAAATCGGCGCGATCGTCGCACCGCCCGTTCCGGCCTTCTATGCCAAGCCCGGTACGCTCACTGAGGCGATCGACCACATCGCGCGCAGGGCGATCCGGCTGCTCGATCTCAGCATCCCGATGTTGGAATGGGAAGGTTGACACGACGACCAATAGTTCGAATCCGGATCGGTTCTCCGTTGCCCCGTAGGTCTATCTCAGGACAGGGAAGTCCGATTCACCGGGACATCGCGCGGATGATTCGCTGTTCTTCCGGCCTTTTATATCGGGAGTGCATTCGCCTTCATGAGCGTATTGCGCTTCGCCCCGGTGCCAAGCGTGGCCTGATCGACACCACGCTTCAAGAAGAACCGGGCACGATTCCGAGCTGGCCGGCGGCTCATGACAGGAAAACGGGACCACAAACAAAACTCCCGCAGCCTGCGCTACGGGAGTTTCGGATCTTGGTTGCGGGGACCTGCAACCATCTCAAATTACTGCTCGAAGCGACGGCTTGAGCGGCTCACCGACACGTTTGGGCTTACAGACTTCTGTCCTATTCATCCGTTCATGACCTCTGTCCGACGGGATCGATTAGGCCCCACTGGCTTGTGGCCGAAGATCATCCGACTGATTGTCCGGTCTCGAGTTCAAAGCTGGCGCAGCCCCGCATCACAGATCAGCGTCCTGGTTCCCCTTCCCGAACTTATGTTCACTTGTGAATGACTGCTGCCGCGTTGGTGCGGCTGGAGGATAGAGCACGTTGCCAAATCCGTTGCTGCTGATCCTCGTCGTCGAGGACGAATATCTGGTCCAGGAGCTGGCCCAAGGGGCCTTGTCCGACGGTGGTTTCGACACGAAAACGGTGTCCTCCGGCGAGGAAGCCGTCGGCCTGCTCGATCGCGATCACGCGCGATATTGCGCACTGCTCACCGACATTCACCTGAGCGGCGACCTCACCGGCTGGGACGTGGCCAGGCGCGCCAGACAGAGCTGAATCCGGACGTCCCGGTGGTCTACATGACAGGAGCCGGAGCCGATCAGTGGCCTCGCACGGGGTGCCAAATAGCATTCTCTTGATCAAGCCGTTTGTGCCTGCGCAGCTCGTTACAGCCGTGTCTCAGCTTCCCTTAACCAGGCTCCGCCGCCGCCGATTGTGGCGGGTCGGCCGGCTAGGGATCGCCCAATCTGAAGTCAGACTGTTGGGATGAGAGAGCAATGCCATCACTCCGGATTGTTCGGCTTATCTGAAAGGCGGCACGCTCGTTCCCGAGCGCGGGGTTTCAGAAAAAAGACTAAAGGCGAATCGCCGGTCTGAGGCGCGAGCTTCCTTTGCTGCAAAGAGCTTTGGTGCGCCTCGAATGAGAGCCGCCTGTTAGATCATGGACACATTCAGGTGACGGCAGCGATGAGCCATCGGCACTGTCAGTCATTGGCAGCGTCGACTTTCTTCCACGTTTTGTCCGGGTCAAAAGCTATCAATTCCTGGGCACGTTCCTCAGTCTCCTCGCCAAGGTTCTTCTGGTAGACTTGGCCCGCATGATTGACGATCAAGGTCATCACGCCGGAGTTACCGTAGTCGGCGGGATAGGCCAACAATCCAAA
>NZ_JBARGP010000292.1:0-22910 GCF_049798375.1 Bradyrhizobium sp. | reverse complement strand
TGACGAGGGTCCCCCAGTCGGGAAGTTCGGCACCGCGGCGTCCTATCCGATGACGAAGGCGCTGGTGTAGCCGCGCTGCGTGGGTTAGCGCAGCGTAACCCAGCATATTCGTACACTAGCCCAATGCGGCGGGTTACGTGACCGTTACGTCGATCTTATCTCGCCGCAACAGCGTCGTCTCGGTCGCTAACCCGCCCTAAGATCAGACTGCGATTACGCCGTCTCCAGATCGAAATCCGCCCAGATCGGGACATGGTCGGACGGCTTCTCCCAGGCGCGCACATAGCTGTCGATGCCGACCTCGACGAGACGGTCGCTGGCCTGCGGCGACAGCAGCAGATGATCGATCCGGATGCCCTGGTTCTTCTGCCAGGCCCCGGCCTGATAGTCCCAGAAGGTGTACTGCCCCGGCGCGTCGGTGACCGCGCGCAGCGCGTCGGTGAGACCGAGACCCAGTAGCGACTGGAAGCTCTCCCGCGTCTCGGGGCGGAACAGCGCGTCGGTGACCCAGCCTTCCGGGTTGGAGACGTCGGCCGCTGTCGGGATCACGTTGAAGTCGCCGGCGAGCACCAGCGGCTCCTCGGTCAACAGCCGCTCGCGCGCATAGTCGCGCAAGCGCGACATCCATTTCAGCTTGTAGGGATACTTCTCGGTATTCACCGGATTGCCGTTGGGCAGATAGAGGCAGGCGACCCTGACGACGCCGTGCTTGAGGCTCACCACGCCTTCGATGAAGCGGGCGTGGGTGTCCTCGTCGTCGCCGGCGAGCCCCGACGTGCTCTCGTCGATCGGCAGCTTGGACAGCAGCGCCACGCCGTTGAAGGTCTTCTGGCCGTGGGTGACCACGTTGTAGCCGAGCGCCTCGATCTCAAGGCGCGGAAACGCGTCGTCCGTGCACTTGATCTCCTGCAGGCAAACGACGTCGGGCGAGGTCTCCTTGAGCCAGGTCACGAGATGCTCGATCCGTTGCCGGACCGAATTGACGTTCCAGGTGGCGATGCGCATGGGGGTTCCAGGACAGGAGCGGAGGCTGGGCGATTTGTTCCGGCTAGATCAAGCCAGTTAGATCAAGCCCCGGGGGCTGCGGTCAAGACCAGACGAGCGATGGTCCAGTGAGATGATGCCCCTTCATCTCGTCCAGTCTCGGCCACATTGCATCCACCAGCAGCGCGGATTAATTGAAGCACGGCGGGGAGGCGCCGCAGCGCTCGATTCCGAAGGCATACCATCATGGACGCCCAAAACCCCCTGCAGCATTGGCAAGGCACCTATCAGGCAAAGACCGAGCAGGAGGTGAGTTGGCACCAGCAACTGCCCGAACCCTCGCTTGCGATGGTCAGCGCCGTGGCGACGCCAGCGGCTGCGATCATCGACATCGGCGGCGGGGCGTCCCGGCTGGTCGATCATCTCATGCAGCGGGGATTTGCCGATCTCTCCGTGCTTGACCTGTCGTCGGCGGCGCTTACCAAAGCGCAAGCGCGCCTCGGGGCGCAGGCCGCCGCCGTGAACTGGATAGCCGCCGACATCACCACATGGACGCCGTCGCGGCGCTACGACGTCTGGCATGACCGGGCGACCTTCCATTTCATGGTGAGCGATGATGACCGCGCCGCCTATCTCGACCGGTTGCGCTGGGCCCTCGCTCCCGATGGCCATGCCGTGATCGCGACGTTTGCGCTGGACGGGCCTGAAAAGTGCAGCGGCCTGCCGGTGATGCGCTATGACCCGGCAGGTCTCGCGCGCGCCTTGGGAGGCGAGTTCACGCTCGTCACCTCGGTGCATCGCCTGCACCACACGCCGTGGCGCGCGGTGCAGGCGTTTCAGTTCAGCGTGTTCCGCCGGTCGCCGCCTGACGACCCCGAACGTCCCTAGCGGACGGTGGTGATCCGAGACGGCGTCTGGGTCATCCAGATTTCCACCGCGGCAAGGATCGCCACCAGCGCGCCCACGATCACGTGGACTGTCATGGCGGTCCGGTTGGTCTGGAAGCCGATGACCCAGGGCGAGATCACGGCCCACACGCCGACGATCAGGTTGAGCCACTCCTCCCAGACCGCGAAGGCCGCCAGGGCGGCGATCGCCAAGACCGCGATCACAATGCCGGTGATCATGGCATTCTGAGTTACGTGCCCGGGCTCGAACTTGAAGATCCAGGGCGAGATCAGCAGGAAGACACCGAGGATCAGGTTGGCAACGTCGCACAGCTTTGCATTCGATCTATCCATCTTTTCGCTCCATCACCACCCAATTTCAGCGTCAACCAGCTATCTGTTGCAGCGTTCCTCAGCGCGTCGGCAGCGACGATTTTGTGATACTCGCGCCGGCGTGCTGCCTCGACCGCCTATTGCCGGGCATTGCGACGGGTGCAAGCACCATTTGAATGCGGCGCTGCAGCGCGAACCGCAGATGCGGGAAGGTTGGCAAAGCCGCATGCGCCGTCGTGGACGTGCTGCAGAACATGTGATCTGCCGCTCTGACGCGAAGTGATATAATCATATCGCCGCGCGAAAATGATCGATCAAACGGGTGTGAGGCTTTTGAGGAGGTTTCAATGCACAGGCACATCTTGGGATTGACGACGTCTGCTTTCATGCTGGTGTACGGCACTACTGCCGTCCTGGCACAGGCCCAGACGCCCAACCAATCGGATCAGCAACAGATGCAATCGCATCCAATGGGTCACGACGGCGAGGGCACGATGGGTCATCATGGCGAGGGCGTCATGGGTCACGATAATGAGGGCATGATGGGGCACGGAGGAATGATGGACGGTGCGATGACAGGACGCATGATGGGACGCGGCATGATGGGAGGAGGTGCGATGGGCTCGCCGTTCATGATGCGCATGATGTTTGCTCTGATGGATGCCGATGGCGACGGGACCATCTCGCTGCAGGAGTTTCAGGCAGCTCACGAAAGAATCTTCAAGGCAATGGACGCCAACAAAGATGGCAAGCTGACGCCGGAGGAGATGCACACGTTCATCCACGGAGCGAGATGATCGGCTTTCCGGGAGCCGTTTGTTAACGCCGGCGGTTTGATGCCTGACGGCATGTCATGGAGCGAGGCCGCTAAAGGACTGGTGAGAACCGTAACCAGGTCGGTATCGCCGCCGGATGCATAAGTGAGGGTGGAGGAAGGGCTGGCAGTCGTCACAAAGCCGGCCATATGTCTGTCTTCGAAGATGCCGCCGTGCTCAATCGGCGGACAAGTTATGTGCAAATCCATATTCCAAGCCGATGCCGACGGTCGCGCCCCAGCGCGTCGCCACGATACGCCGACGCGGGGAGCGATGGATGGGATCGGCTGCGCTGGACGGGCGAGCAGAGCGAAAGCAGCAGGCAAAGGATGGAGGCCGAGAGTGGCTTCGCCGGTTACATCAAGCCATTTGGATCAATCCCTTGGGGGTCGCGGTCAACGCCGCGGCCACGACGATCCAGAGATGATGATGCCATGACACCGAGCGGGTAGCAGAGCAGTTATCCCGCGAGACGGTCCTTTCTGATCTTTATTGTCACCACGACGCCGTCCTTGTGCCACTGCCGCTCGATTGATCCACCGAGTTGATGCGTCATACTGCGGGTGACCAGCTTACTGCCAAAGCCTCCGGCATCGGCAGGAGCCGTGACAAGGGGGCCGCCACGTTCAGTCCATACAATTACGACCTCGTTATCAGGCACGGCGCATGATACGTCCAGAGTGCCCGTCTCCGCTGAGAGGGCACCATACTTCAGAGAGTTGGTGGCCAATTCGTGGATCACGAGCGCCAGCGTTGTCGCGGACGCTTCTCCGACCCCCATCCGCGGTACCGAAACGCGAACCCGCCCACTGAAGGCTCCCATATCATCGTAAGGCGCCAGCAGTACGCTGAGGAGATCGCCCAGAAGTGCCGCTCTTCCCTCATCGCCAGGGAGAGGACGAACCAGATCATGAGCGCGCCCCAGGGCTGTTAGCCTCTGGGTCAATTCGGCCGCCATATCGACCGTTGAAGTCGTGGAACGCGAGGTGATCGCTGTAAGCCCGGCCGCTATCGCCAGCAGGTTCTTCACCCGATGGCTCATTTCCCCGGCAAGTAGTTCGTTGCCTTCCTCGGCCTGTTTGCGTCCGGTCACATCGATGAAAATTCCGTACATGATGCGACCGACGATGCCGGCGTCGTCTCCCTGACCCCGGGCCGAAATCCAGCGCACGTCATCGCCGGCCATTATGCGAAAGTCGATTTCATAAGGCCCGACAATCGCGCGGGTGGCGGCGAACGCCGCCCGCACCCTGTCGCGATCCGCTGGATGGATATGCGCCGAGAGATCTTCGAAGGTCACCGCGTGGCTTCGGGGCAATCCCCAGAGGTCGAACGCACGGCTATCCATCGTCAGTTCATCGGTATCAACGTTCCAGGACCATAAGGTGACTCCTGCGGCTTCGATCGCGAGCCGGAGATGCTCTACGTTCCACATCGTCTTCGATCGACCGGCCGCTGAAGCGTTGTGAGAAGGAGTCACGTTGCTTCCTCCTTCGCCGAACTCTGTTTAGCCTCATTAGCGGCTGCGGCGCCTCGAACATTTGTTCTATCGGCGAGCACACGACGAAAAATAGCGTGCGGTATACCGAGCGCTCTCAAAGTGGTTCCTTTGCCGTATCCATTAGATCACGATGCGATTAAACAGAATGGCATCGTGATCTAATCTCTTTGTTTGAGCATGATCTTTTCGGAAAACCGGTTTCCACTTTTCCGGATCATGCTCTAGCGCCTCAGTAGTTTTCCCTGATTCAGACCTGCTTGGTAGGCTGGTCGGGCATCAGCCATCGATCACCATTTCAACAAGCTTGGCGATCTTGTCACGCGTCAGATCGCCGGAGTTCGAAATGTAGGGTTCTTCGTCGCAAGCATAGACGAACGCCGTGCCCTTCGTTGTTCCACTATCACCGGCCCGGGTCACTACGATGTTGCCGAAGGCGGTTGTGATGCTTGTCAAGGCGCCGTTGCCTACCGCGAAGGACACACCGATAGGACGATGATCATTCCGCTCGATCTGCACGGAAAACGAGAATTGATCCGGGCCAAAATGGTGCTTGCACTCCTCGAGGAACGGTAAGACTTCGCGTTCCATGGCCTGTCTGCAATATTCCATGTCAGCGGTTCGTTTCTCTTGATTCTCGGCCGCAATCCCCGACTGCTTTTCCTTCTCGGCCACTGCCGTCGATACTTTTTCCTTGAATTTTCTGGCGAGTTCCTCGGCATTCATTCTATGTTCCAATCGGATGGAGAGCGGGGTTGTCGACAACAAATAAAGTTGGTGTAGCTTGGGGGCAGCTTGTTCGTCGGCAGCAAGCAACAGCCGGAGTTTTCATCCAGCCACAATTGAGCTGAGCGGTACATCCATAGAATAAACGAATCCGGACGGTTCATAGGTAAGTCGCACTTGGCCCTTCAATTGCTGGCCGAGCGACTCCATCATGCGCGTCCCGAAGCTGCGACGTGCAGGAGGCTGAACTCGAGGGCCGCCTCTTTCGATCCAACTCAGGTGCAGCCGCTGCTTTTCCTCGTCTATCGTCCAGGCGATGTCGACGCGGCCAGATTGCACGGAGAGCGCACCAAATTTGGTGGTGTTCGTGCAAAGCTCATTGAATGTCATGGCGAGCGCGATGACTGCGCCTGAGGCGATCTTGATGTCCGGCCCGTTGAAATAGAAGCGTCTGACTCCCTGGCTGTCATAGGGCTCCGTGGCACCGTTGAGCGTATGGGTGAGGCTGGCATTCGACCAACTGGCCTGCATAAGCAAGTCGTGAGCACGACCAAGCGCCAGCAACCGGCCTTCCATGGCCGTCTGCCCATGCTCGATGTTGGTCGCGTTCCGAAAACTTTGCGAAGCTATGGCGCTGACGGTCGCGAGCGTATTCTTGATGCGATGATGCAGTTCACCCAGGATGAGATCCTGCAACTTGTCGGCTGCCTCGCGTTCTTTGGCTTCGATGCCGGCTTGGGCCAGCAAGACTTCAGCATCGATGCCAGCTTGTTCCAGCAGTGAGCGAAGACTGTCGTTTTCCGCGAGCAAGATAGCCTCTTGCGCCGAGCGCGGCGATTGATCCGCCGAATCCGATCCGAGAACAGCGCCATCGACCAACAACGATGCTGCATTTGGAACTGTCTTCAGCGTGCCGGCGCCAATCATTGCCTGCAGTTCAATGATCATCTTCTCGACGTTCAGCGGTTTGCCAAAGAAGCGGCTGTCAGATGGCTTTTCCGCGTCCGATGGGGACACTTGGCCGGAAACGAGAATGATTTTTATGGAAGGCCAGCGGTCATGCACCGCGTGGGCCAGCTTCAGCCCGTCCAAGGTGCCGGGCATCTGGATATCGGTGAACAGCAAAGATATATCCGAGCGCGACTCGAGGATCGAGAGCGCCTCGTCGGCGCTTACGGCTTGCACCGGCGTGAAACCGGCATCCTCTACGAGGTCCACGGCCCGCATGCGAAGCATCATCTCATCTTCGACGATGAGAACTTTCGCGATTTCTACTGAATCTTTGGACATGGAAGAGTCTTGCCCTTCGGTGCGCGGACGACCCACTGGCCCCAACATCACGCGACCGTCGGTCTTTGACGGCACGGACAGGTTCAGCAAAGAGTTGAATAAAAGAACACTGGTCCAGAGAGAGAGAAATTCAGCGGCTGGTATGCACAAGGCGCGCTTGCTGGATTGGCTGACCTGAACTGCTTTGCAAACAGTGTGCGGGAAGGTCAGGCCAAATTTCTGCCGAGCAACTCGCGTCGACAGGCTGAACGTGAAGCCGATCTCCCTTCACCAGAACCGCCGTCTCGCGGGCCGCAACTTTCATAGAGCCCGGCGTGGCTATTACAACAGTTCCGAGCAGCACGACGATGAGTGAAGCGACGAACGATTTGATCATTTTGGGAGGCTGCTGACTGTGGGTCTCGACCCCTCTACTTTTGCGGGGCCAAATCAAGAACAACCAAAGTGAGAAATGGTTCCATGAATCAACTTATGTTTGTGATCGCCGCTGCTTCATCGTTTGTCAGACGACAGCTACAAATCTGGATAAATGCTTTCAGTCCTGTCGCCCCGCTTTGAGAACGACTTCGGAGCCGGTCACGGTCGTAGCGATAACGCTAGGCCGCCGCCGTCTTACCTGACCACGGCCGGATGTCAGCCCAAGCTTCCAGAACTGCCGTCATAGACGGCGCTCCGATGGCCGGGATGTGTCTTGGCGAACCTGCGGTAACTGCCGCCTGCTTTTTTTTCTGCAAGCGAGTCATGCGGCAAGCTCCCGGCCTTCCCTGCGCCTCTCGATAGGGGCGACGGGCTTACACGCAAATCTCCGGCAGAACGGTGTCGCGAGAATGCCGCTTTATGTTCTGCCGTCATTGCCCGCGCAGGCGGGCAATCCAGTACGCCGAGGCCTCTCGGCGGATCACGACTGTCTCTGGAATACTGGATCGTCCGCCTCCGCGAACGATGACAGCGGATTGAAACGAGCGCGCGGATTCGGCGGAGACGGCGTTGTCGCCGTTTCGTCGGGGTGGGCCGCTCAGATCGAGAAGCTGGTCCCGCAGCCGCAGGAGGCGGTCGCATTAGGGTTGTTGACGCGGAACGAGGCGCCCATCAGATCATCGACGAAATCGACCTCGGAGCCGGCGAGGAACGGCGCCGAGGCCGGATCGACCAGCACCACGGCCTTGTCGCGCTCTATCACCAGGTCGTCGTCGGCCTTGGCGCGCTCGATATCGAACTTGTACTGGAAGCCGGAGCAGCCGCCGCCCTCGACCGAAATCCGCAGCATGGCGCCGGCATCCTCCTTGCTGAGGATCTGGCCGATCCGGCGGGCAGCGCTGGCGCTGATGGTGACGGCGTCGGTCATGGCAGAGCTCTCCGAACTAAAATTCGCGCCCGAATTGGTTGGTATCGGGCGTTCCCCATAGTTAAGTGCACCGCGTAAAGGAATCAATTCTCGGAGGCCTGTCGTGTCGGTCGGAATGGCTGCCCCCCGCGCACTTTATGCCTGCGATCCCGATCGCAGCCGGGGCCGGCTCGTGGCCGAGCCGCCGTCGCGGACCCGCAGCGCCTTCCGCAGGGATTGCGACCGGGTGATCCATTCCACCGCGTTCCGGCGGCTGAAGCACAAGACCCAGGTGTTCGTGTTTCACGAGGGCGATCATTATCGCACCCGGCTGACCCATTCGCTGGAGGTGGCCCAGATCGCGCGTGCGCTCGCCCGCCAGCTCGGGCTCGATGAGGATCTGACCGAGGCCCTGGCGCTGGCGCATGATCTCGGCCATCCGCCGTTCGGGCATGCCGGCGAACGGGCGCTCAATGCCTGCCTCAAGGAGTACGGCGGCTTCGATCATAACGCTCAGACCTTGCGCGTGGTCACCGCGCTGGAGCAGCGCTATCCGGAATTCGATGGCCTTAACCTGACCTGGGAGACGCTGGAGGGCATCGTCAAGCACAACGGCCCGCTGACAGAGCCCGTTCCGATCGGAATCCGCGAGTTCAGCGGGCATTGGGATCTGGAACTCTCGACCTTCGCCTCGCTGGAGGCCCAGGCCGCCGCCATCGCCGACGATATCGCCTATGACGCCCACGACATCGACGACGGGCTGCGGGCCGGGCTGTTCGCGCTCGACGATCTCAGGGAGATGCCGCTGACGGAGGCGATGATCAAGGCCATCGATCGGCACTATCCCGGGCTCGATGACATCAGGCGCGGCGCCGAGTTGGTGCGGGAGCTGATCTCCTATCTGATCTCGGCCGTGATGTCGGAGTCGCAGCGCCGGATCGACGCCGCGCAGCCTGGAACGGTCGAGGACGTCCGCAACCATGGCCGCCAGCTGATTGCGTTTTCGCCCGAGGTCTCCACCTCCGAGGCCGCGATCAAGACCTTCCTGTGGCACCGCATGTATCGCCATCCGCGCGTGATGTCGGTGATGCACGACGCCGAGGGGATCGTGGCCGATCTGTTCGGCCGCTACCGGGCCGATCCGGGAGAGCTGCCACCGGAATGGCTGCAGGGTTGCGAGGAGGAGGGCGCGCGGCTCAGGCGGATCGGTAATTTCATCGCCGGGATGACCGACCGTTTCGCGCTGACCGAGCATGTCAGGCTTTTTGACTCGACCCCGGATTTGCGTTAGGCGGCGCCCATGCCCGAGAATGCCAAAACGTCCGACAAAGCTCGAAATCTGCATCTTTTTGCTGACGTGCTGGCGCGCGTGCATGCCATTTGCGCCGATCTCGCCAGGCAAAACAGCTGGCCCGACGTGACCGATTTTTCGCGCGTGGTGGTCGAGCCGCCGCGCGATCCGAGCCACGGCGACATGGCGACCAATGCCGCGATGGTGCTGGCCAAGGAGGCCAAATCCAAGCCGCGCGATCTCGCCGAGCAGATCGCCGCGAAGCTGCGCGAGGATGCGCTGGTCGCCAAGGTCGATATTGCCGGTCCTGGCTTCATCAATCTGACCCTGCACCCGAATGTCTGGACGGAGCAACTCGGCACGATCCTGCGCGAGGGCGCGGCCTATGGCCGGATCGCGCCGAACGCGCTTCTGCCGCGGGTCAACGTCGAATACGTCTCGGCCAATCCGACCGGGCCGATGCATGTCGGCCATTGCCGTGGCGCGGTGTTCGGTGATGCGCTGTGCAGCCTGCTGCAGTTCGCCGGCCGCGACGTCGTCAGGGAATATTACATCAACGATGCCGGCGCCCAGGTCGACGTGCTCGCGCGCTCGGCCTTCCTCAGGTATCGCGAAGCGTTCGGCGAGGACATCGGAGCCATCCCGGAGGGTCTCTATCCCGGCGACTATCTGAAGCCGGTGGGGCAGGCGCTCGTTGCCGAGCATGGCGCCAAGCTCCGTGACATGCCGGAGCAGCAGTGGCTGCCGGTCGTGCGCGCCAAGGCGATTGCGATGATGATGGAGGAGATCAAGGGTGATCTCGCAGCGCTCAACATCAAGCATGACGTGTTCTTCTCCGAGCGCTCGCTGATCGCTGATGGCAACAACAAGGTTGCGGAGACTATCGATTTCCTACGCGCGCGCGGTGACGTCTATGAGGGCCGCCTGCCGCCGCCGAAGGGCGCGCCGGTGGAGGATTGGGAGGATCGCGAGCAGTTACTGTTCCGCGCCACCGCCTATGGCGACGATGTCGATCGCCCGCTGATCAAGTCGGACGGTTCCTACACCTACTTTGCGTCGGATATCGCCAATCATCGCAACAAGTTCGAGCGCGGCTTTGCCGATCTGATCGATGTGTTCGGCGCCGATCATGGCGGCTACATCAAGCGCATGCAGGCGGCGGTGAAGGCGGTGTCGGCCGGCCAGGCCGTGCTCGATGTCAAGGTGGTGCAGCTCGTCAAGCTGCTGCGCAATGGCGAGCCGGTGAAGATGTCGAAGCGCTCCGGCGACTTCGTCACCTTGCGTGAAGTTGTCGACGAGGTCGGCAACGACGCCGTGCGCTTCATGATGCTCTATCGCAAGAACGACGCGGTGCTGGATTTCGATCTTGCCAAGGTGATCGAGCAGTCGAAGGAGAACCCGGTGTTCTACGTGCAGTATGGGCACGCCCGCGGCCATTCGATCTTCCGCAATGCGCGCGAGGTGTTCCCGGATCTGCCTGATGACGACGAGGCGCGGATCGCTTATCTGTCGGATGCGAAGCTGACGCGGCTCAGTGATTCCACGGAATTGGAGCTTCTCAAACGGCTTGCTATGTATCCAAGAATGATCGAAGGCGCGGCCGCAGCTCACGAGCCTCACAGGATCGCCTTCTATCTCTATGATCTGGCGAGTGAATTTCACGCGCTCTGGACCAAGGGGCGCGATATGCCCTATTTACGCTTCATTATTAATGATGATGCACAGATGACCAAGGCGCGATTGGCCATGGTCCAGGGCGTTGTCTCGGTACTGGCGTCGGGACTTGCTGTTTTGGGCGTCCATGCTCCCGATGCGATGAGGTAGGTGGAGACGGACGTAACCTTACGTTGGGGGCCTCGATCTGGCAGGGTCCGCCTTATGGCTCGAATATGCGGCTCACCCGCAGGGACGCTTCATTAGATGGCTGATCGTTACCAGGACAGATCCTTTTCCTCCGATGGCTTCGGTCGCGGTGGAGATCCTCGCGCTGAGGCCGATCCGCTTGCCGAGCTGGCGCGGCTGATCGGGCAGTCCGACCCCCAACCCGGACGTGGCGCGCCCCAGGCGGCACCGCGTGCGCAGGCCGGATGGCCGTCGGCGCCAGCGGAGATCGAGCCTGAACTGTCGATCCCTCCCGGGCCGCCATCCTGGATGCAGCGTGCCAACCGGCAGGAAATCCCGAGAGGCCAGCAGCAGGTGCCGGCATCGGCCCGCGACCCCTTTGCCGAGCTGTCGCGCGAGCCCCAACGGGCGGCGCCTGGCTACGCTGCGCCCGGCTATCCTGCCGCGCAGCCTGGCCACGACGATCAAGATTACGATGATCGCGAGCAGGACTTCCACAACCAGCAGTCCCAGCACGGCGGCATCGCTCCCCAGTTTCCGGATCAGCATTTTGCCGATGAGCTGGCCAAGCTCGACTTCGGCGTCGAGTCTCGTCAGCGCTTCACTGGCGATGATGCCGAACCGCATTCCCCGCGCGAGCCCGCGTTCGAGGTGCAGGGTGCCGACCCGTCGCGCTACGACGAGGCGCTGTACGGCGAGCTCGGCCCGGCGCAGCAGGACTACCAAGGCGAGCAGGACTACCAGGACGACCATTTAGGCTATCAGGACTACGACGAGGCCGACGAGGAGCAGGCACCCAAGCGCCGCGGCGGCAAGGCGATGGTGCTTGCGATCCTGGCGCTCGGCTTCCTCGGTACCGGCAGCGCCTTCGCCTACCGGCACTATTTCTCGGCCACCCGTAGCGGGGAGCCGCCGATCATCAAGGCCGACAACAGCCCGACCAAGATCATGGCGACGCCCGCCGACTCCGCCCCGAAGGTGCCGGATCGGCTGCTCGGCGGCGATGGCAGCGAGAAGCTGGTGTCGCGCGAGGAGACGCCGGTCGATCCGACCCGATCGATCGGCAACAGTGCCGCGCCGCGTGTGATCTTCCCGCAGCTCAATCAGAATACCAACCCGCCGCCGCCATCGAGCGTCGCGCCGGGTGCACTGGCGTCGGCAGCGCCGACCGTCGGTGACGGCACGATGCCGAATGCCGATCCGCGCCCGATCAGGACGCTCTCGGTCAACGGCAATGCGGCTGGCAACGGCGCGCCGGCCTTGGCTCCGCCTGCGATCAAGCCTGCGCGGGCGATCGCGGCACAGCCGGTGCCGCACAATTCGCCTGCCAATGCCAACGCATCGGCCAACAACGCGCCGATGGCGATCACGCCGCAGCAGGCGCCTGCCAACCGGGTCGCGGCGCTGACGCCGACCGAGCAGCCGGTGGCGCGGAGCGCCTCGAGCGGCGAATACCTGGTCTCGGTCCTGTCGCAGGATTCAGAGGCCAATGCGCTGGCCGCGTTCAAGTCGATGCAGGGCAAATATCCGTCGGTGCTGGCGTCGCGCAGTCCGACGATCAAGCAAGTCGAGAAGGACGGCAAGACCTGGTATCGCGCCGCGGTCGGGCCGTTCGCGACCTTCGACGAGGCACGGCAGATGTGCGCGTCGTATCGCTCGGCCGGTGGCCAGTGTTTTCCGTTTAAGAACTAGTCTTGCGAGCTTGACCCCGCCGCACGGCGGGGGCACATCGGCCGCATGAACAGACGGGCCTTCATTACCGGCGTTTCCGGACTGACGCTCAGCGCGGACGAGCAGGCGTTCATTCGCGAGACGCGCCCATGGGGCTTCATCCTATTCAAACGCAACGTCCAGACGCCTGCTCAAGTGTCTGCGCTGGTTCAGGAATTGCGGAACGCGGCCGAATTCCCCGACGCCCCCGTTCTGATCGACCAGGAAGGCGGACGGGTGCAGCGATTGGGTCCGCCGCACTGGCCGGTGTATCCGCCGGGCGAGATCTTCAGCCGGCTCTACGACATTGATTCGGCCCTCGGCTTACAGGCCGCGCGGCTCAGCGCCCGCCTGATTGCCGATGACCTGCTGCAGCTCGGGATCACGGTCGACTGCCTGCCGCTGGCCGATGTTCCGGTTCTCGGCGCTGACGCCGTGATCGGGAATCGGGCCTATGGCACCAATCCCATGAAGGTCGCGGCGATCGCCCGCGCGGTCACTGACGGGCTGGAGCAGGGCGGCGTGCTGCCGGTGCTGAAGCACATTCCCGGCCATGGCCGGGCGACCGCGGACACTCACTTCCAGCTGCCGACCGTGGACACGTCGGAAGCGGAACTCGAAGCGACCGATTTCGCCGCGTTCCGGCCGCTGGCAGATCTGCCGATGGCCATGACTGCACATGTTGTGTTTAGCGCCATCGACGCCGCCCATCCGGCCACGACTTCTGCGACAATGATCTCGCGGGTGATTCGCGGCGGAATTGGGTTCCAGGGTTTGTTGATGAGTGATGACGTCTCGATGAATGCATTGGCGGGCACGATCGCCGACCGCACGCGGGCCATCATCGCCGCTGGCTGCGACATCGTCCTGCATTGCAATGGCAAGCTCGAGGAGATGCGGCCGGTGGTGGCCGAGGCGCCGATGCTGTCGGGCGAGGCGCTGGCGCGCGCAGACCGGGCGCTCGCAGCTCGCAAGCCGCCGGTCGGGTTCGACCGCTCGGCGGCACGGGCCGAGCTCGACGGCTTGATCAACCGGCTGGGATCAGCAAACGCATGACTGCCGAAATTCTGTCTTTTGAAACCGGCCGGCCTGCGGAGCTGGCCGAGAGCGAGCCGGCATTGGTCGTCGACGTCGAGGGCTATGAAGGGCCGCTCGACCTGTTGCTCGCGCTGGCACGGCAGCAGAAGGTCGATCTTGCCAAGATCTCGATCCTGGCGCTGGCCGACCAATACCTTCACTTCATCGAAGCCGCGCGAAAGATCCGGCTTGAGCTTGCCGCCGACTATCTCGTGATGGCGGCGTGGCTGGCCTTCCTGAAGTCGCGCCTGCTGCTGCCGGAACCGCCGGCCGCCGAGGGCCCGAGCGCCGAGGACATGGCGAACGCGCTCGCCAACCGGCTGCGCCGACTGGAGGCAATCCGCGAGGCCGCCGACCGGCTGATGAACCGGCCGCAGTTCGGGCGCGACGTGTTCCCGCGCGGCAACCCGGAATCGATCGCCCAAATCCGCCACCAGAAGTTCACCGCCACCCTGTACGACCTGCTTTCGGCCTACGCGGTGCAGCGCCAATCCGGCGTCTTGACCTCGGTGCATTTGGCGCGGCGCACGGTGTGGTCGCTGGCCGAGGCACGCGCGACCTTGGAACGGCTGGTGGGCATGACCGAGCTCACGGACGACTGGGCCTCGCTCGACAGCTATCTGATGAACTACGTCGCCGACGAGTCGCAGCGCGCCACTGTATTTGCCTCCAGCTTTGCTGCTGCGCTGGAGCTGGTGCGCGAAGGCCAGCTCGAACTGAATCAGAACCAGGCGTTCGCGCCGTTGTATTTTCGTAAGCGTCCGCCGCAACCGCCCGGCGCCATGGCTGCGCCGGACTTGACGGTTGAGTAACGAAGAAGGAGACCGCACCATGGCTAGTCTGGCGGAAGTGCGCGTGGAGGAATCCGAAGAGATCGCTGCCGAGCCGCAGGCGCGGCCCGAGGAGCTGCGCATTCTCGAAGCGTTGCTGTTCGCGGCAAGCGAGCCGCTCGATCAGGCGACGCTCGCCAAGCGGATGCCGGAAGGCGTCGACGTCAAGGCGGCGCTGGCGCAGCTGCAGGCCGATTATGCGACCCGCGGCGTCAATTTGATCCGCGTCGCCAATAAATGGACCTTCCGCACCGCGGGCGATCTCGCCTGGCTGATGTCGCGCGAAAGCACCGAAACAAAGAAGCTGTCGCGTGCGGCGATCGAGGTGCTGGCGATCGTTGCCTATCATCAGCCGGTGACGCGCGCCGAGATCGAGGAGATCCGCGGCGTCGTGACCTCCAAGGGCACGCTCGACGTTCTGCTGGAGACCGGCTGGATCAAGCCGCGCGGGCGGCGCAAGACGCCGGGCCGTCCGCTCACATTCGGCACCACCGATGCGTTCCTGACCCAGTTCAGCCTGGAGACGCTTGGCGACCTGCCGGGCCTGGAGGAGCTGAAGGGCACCGGTCTCCTGGACTCGCGTCTGCCCACTGGCTTCACGGTTCCGTCGCCGTCTGACGATCCGACCTTGCGCGAAGACGAGGAGCCGCTGGAGCCCGGCGACCTCGATCTGGCGCTGGCGCCGCGGGCCGAGCCGGAAGAGCCGCACGACGAGCCCAACGAGGACGCTCCGTCGGAGCATCAGGACACGTCATCCGAGACCATCGCCGAACAGGCCGCGAGCGCCGAAACCGCGAGTGCGGAAGCCAGCGCCGAGGAGGCCTCAGCCTCAGAGGAAACCTCTGCCTCCGAGCACGAGGAAGGGGACCACGCTGGGACGTCGTCGTTCCACGAGGCGGCCGACGACCAGGTGGAGACGGATCACCGGGACGATGAGCGCCCGGACGCTGATGGAGCGGACCATCGTGATGCCGGTGAGGATGGCGGCGAGGCCGAGTAACGGACTTGAGATCCCGGATTAACGCTCGCGTCATGACGTCGCGCCGAGCGCGATTTCACCGAGCTTAAGTCCTTGTTTTTGGGGCCTATGGCGCCTACGTTCGAGCCAAGATAGGGCTTGAGGAAGCCGGTCGCCTTCGTCACATTGTGGCTTCGTATTGCCGTTTCGCAAACGAATGCTAGAAGCGAAGGGGGATTGGTAAGTCCATGGTTATGGCGCGGTTTTGGCTTTGTGCGGAACGCTGGACGTTCCGTACCAGATCGGTCGATCGCGCCGATGTTTGGAGGATGCAGGATGGGTTCGCTTAGCATTTGGCACTGGATCATCGTGATCGGCGTCGTCCTGCTGCTGTTCGGGCGCGGCAAGATTTCCGACCTGATGGGCGACGTCGCGCAGGGCATCAAGGCCTTCAAGAAAGGCATGCAGGACGACGACACGCCGGCCGAGAAGGAACCGGTCAAGTCGATCGACCACGGTGCCACCACGCCCACGGCGACCCGCACCGATGTCGGCAGCAAGGCCGTCTGACCGGAACGGGTAAGGTGCGAGCGGCGTCGCATCCGGGCTGAGCCGGACGGATCAACGCTGCACAGGCGGATGTTTACATGTTCGACATCGGGTGGAGTGAGCTGCTCGTCATTGGAGTCGTTGCGCTGGTCGCGATCGGCCCCAAGGAGCTGCCGGGCGTTCTACGCATGGTCGGGCAGTGGATGGGCAAGGCCCGGCGCATGGCCTCCGAATTCCAAGGCCAATTCAACGAAGCCTTGCGTGAAGCCGAGATGGCCGATCTCAAGAAAAGCTTCGATGAGGTCCGTGCGGCCGCGTCGGGCTTCAGCCCGACCGGCGTGATCAGTTCGCTGCAGCGCGACGTCGATAAGGCGCTGGATATCGAAGGCGTCGACAAGCCGGCTTCCACCGCATCCGCGACCGAGCCGGCGCAGGGCACCGCGACCGAAACCGTCGTGATTCCGACCACGCCCGAGGCGCCCAAGCCTGAAACCTTCGTGGAAGCCGAGGCGCATCAGGCCGCGGGCGAGCCGCTGGCCATCGTTCGCGAGGTGCAGCCCGAGGCTGCACCTGTGCCGGAGGCTGCTACCGATGCCGATGAGAGCCGGCTCAAGGACGCCAAAGCGTCATGAGCGCCGACGAGATCGAGGCCAGCAAGGCCCCTCTGATGGAGCACCTGGTCGAGCTGCGCTCGCGGCTGATCAAGGCATTGCTCGGCTTCGGCCTCGCCTTCATCCTCTGCTTCGTCTTCGCCAAGCAGATCTACAACATTCTGGTTTGGCCCTTCGTCTGGGTCGCCGGGCCGGAAAATTCCAAATTCATCTACACCGCGCTGCTGGAATATTTCATCACCCAGCTCAAGCTGGCGCTGTTCGGTGCCGGCTTCATCTCGTTTCCGATCGTCGCAACCCAGATCTACAAGTTCGTCGCGCCCGGCCTCTATAAGCACGAGCGCAACGCGTTCCTGCCGTATCTGATCGCAACCCCCGTCTTCTTCGTGGCGGGCGCGGCGATGGTCTATTTCGTCGTATTCCCGATGCTGATCCGCTTCTCGCTCGGCATGCAACAGTCGGGCGGCGCCGAGACGGCGCAGATCGCGCTGCTGCCCAAGGTCGGCGAGTACCTGTCCTTGATGATGTCGCTGGTGTTCGCCTTCGGCGTGGCTTTCCAGCTCCCGGTGATCCTGACGCTGCTGGGACGGATCGGCATCGTCAATTCGAAGATGCTGCGCGACAAGCGGCGCTATTTCGTCGTCTTAGCCTTCATCATCGCCGCCGTCCTGACCCCGCCCGACGTGCTGAGCCAGGCCTCGCTGGCGCTTCCGCTGCTCCTGCTCTACGAGGGCGCGATCATCGCCGTGCGGATCGTGGAGAAGAAGGCGGCTGCGGAAAAGGCAGCGACGGGTACCTCGACCACCCCGGTCAAGCCGGCCGAATAACAGGGGCAGCGGAGGGCGCCAGCCCTTCCCGCCGGTCCTGCGTCGCTTCCCAATTGACATCAATCGCGGTACTGCAGGCGCGATTTGCGCTATCGGCGCGACTCGCCATCACAGCCTCGTTCCGGGACCGAACGACCATGCATGACATCAAATCGATCCGCGACAATCCGCAGGGTTTCGATGCCGCGCTCGCGCGGCGTGGCCTGGCGCCGATGTCGTCGCAGCTTTTGGCCATCGATGAACGACGTCGCGCGGCGATCCAGTCCTCCGAGCTGGCCCAGGCGCGGCGCAACGCTGCCTCCAAGGAGATCGGCGAGGCCAAGAAGACCAAGGACGAGGCACGCGCGGCCGCGTTGATGGAAGAGGTCGCCAAGCTCAAGACCACGATGCCGGAGTTGGAGGCAGCCGCCAAGCAGGCCGACGAGGAGCTCGCGCGCGAGCTTGCCGCGATCCCCAACCTGCCCAGCGCAGAGGCGCCGGACGGCAAGGACGAGCACGACAATGTGCAGCGTCATGTGTTCGGCGCCAGGCGCAACTACGCCTTCACGCCGAAGCTGCATGACGACCTCGGTACCAGCCTCGGCTACATGGATTTTGAGGCGGCAGCCAAACTGTCGGGCGCGCGCTTCGTGGTGTTGAAGAAGGGGTTGGCGAGACTGGAGCGCGCGATCGGCCAGTTCATGCTCGACCTGCATACGAACGAGCATGGTTACACCGAGATCAATCCGCCGCTGCTCGTCCGCAACGACGTGATGTTCGGCACCGGGCAATTGCCGAAATTCGAGGATGATCAGTTCTGGGCCATCAGAGGCGAGTTGCTGGCCTCGCCCGACGGCCGGTTGAAGACCGATCGGCTCGGCCTGATCCCGACCGCCGAGGTTGCGCTGACCAATCTGGTGCGTGAATCGATCATCGACGAGAAAGAGCTGCCGATGCGGCTCACGGCCCTGACGCCGTGCTTCCGCGCCGAAGCCGGCGCTGCCGGTCGCGATACCCGCGGCATGATCCGACAGCATCAGTTCAGCAAGGTCGAGCTGGTGTCGATCACGACGCCCGAGACCAGCAAGGACGAGCATGAGCGCATGCTGGCCTGCGCCGAGGAGGTGCTGCGCCAGCTCGACCTGCATTACCGGGTGATGATCCTGTCCACCGGCGACATGGGCTTCTCGTCGCAGAAGACCTACGACATCGAGGTCTGGATGCCGGGGCAGGGCGATGGCGGCGCCTTCCGCGAGATTTCGAGCTGCTCGGTGTGCGGCGACTTCCAGGCCAGGCGCATGGACGCGCGTTATCGCGCGAGCGACGGCAGGCCGCACTTCGTCCATACGCTGAACGGCTCCGGCACCGCGGTCGGCCGCGCATTGATCGCCGTGATGGAGACCTACCAGCAGGCGGACGGCTCGATCGCAGTGCCTGATGTGCTGCAGCCCTATATGGGTGGCCTGAAGGCCGTGACCGCGGACGCCTAGGCTCCCGATGTGATCCGGCGCGGCCGCTCCCAGCGGTTGCGCCGCGCGCTACAGGCGATATTCTGTGGTCTGTTCAAGCAATCGCTTTTTCAGACTTCCGATATCGATGGCACTGCATCGCGATATCTTCTGGATCGGCCGGCAATGGGCCGTCACCGGAAGCGGCGTCCAGGCCGTGGACCAGCGGCGGTACGGGGCGTTTGACGTCGAGCTGTCGAGGCTCTGGGACAACGCCGCGATCGAGGTGTTGCGCGAACAGCCCTGGTTCAACCCGGCCGATTTCGAGAAGGCGCTGACGACAGCCCGGACCCGCTTTCCGGCGTCGCCCGCTGCGATTGTACCGGCGCCGCCTTCCGTGACTGCCCCGCCCAATGCCGTCCCCGACACCGCGCGGCCTGCGACGGGACCGCCGCCGGATACGGCTCCGACGACGCTAGCCGTGCCCAACGCCCGCGCGAAATTCCTACCGCAATGGCGCCTGCGGCCGTAGCCGCATCGCTACTCCTATTCGTCGGGACCGGCACGAGTTTGCCTCGACGGTGAGCAGCAGTTAAGACACCGCTTCGATACGAACCTCGGAGCACTGGCGGCATGCGGATTCTCTGCACCAATGATGACGGTATCCACGCGCCCGGCCTGAAGGTGATGGACGAGATCGCCCGCGCGCTGTCCGACGATGTCTGGCTCGTGGCGCCCGAGCTCGACCAGTCCGGCGTGTCGCACTCGCTGTCGCTGAACGACCCGCTGCGGCTGCGCGAGGTCAGCCCGCGTCATTTCGCGATCAGGGGCACGCCGACCGACTGCGTCATCATGGGCTCCAAGCACATCCTTGGCGAGAAGGGGCCGGATCTCGTGCTGTCCGGCGTCAACAAGGGACGCAACGTCGCCGAGGACGTGGTTTATTCCGGCACCATTGCCGGCGCATTGGAAGGCACCATCCTCGGCCTGCCGTCATTTGCGCTGTCGCAGGAGTTCTCGCTTGCGACGCGCAACAGCCCGCCATGGGAGTCGGCGCTGAAATTCGGCCCCCAGATCATCCGCAAGGTGCTCGCCGCCGGCGTGCCGAAGAACACCGTGATCAACGTCAATTTCCCGGCCTGCGCCCCCGACGAGGTCCAGGGCATCCGCGTGACCCGGCAGGGCAAGCGCAACCTCGGTTTCCTCAAGATCGATGAGCGTCGCGACGGCCGCGGCAATCCGTATTTCTGGATCGGCTTCGAGCGCGCGGCCGGGCTCGACACCCCGGACGAAGGCACAGATCTCGCCGCGCTCGCCGCGCACTACGTCTCGGTCACGCCGCTGCGGCTCGACCGCACGGACGAGGCATTCTCCGGTGCGCTGAATGGGATTCTTGGTTAGCTAGCCGCCGCGCAGGGCGCTGTCGATCGCCTTGCTGAGCGTCTCCAGCTGGAATGGCTTCTGCAGCGCCGGACGGTCGCGATATTCCTCCGGCAGGCCGGACGAGCCGTAGCCGGTGGCGAAGATGAAGGGTCGGTTGCGGGCCTTGATCAGGTCGGCTACCGGGGAAATCACCTTGCCGTTGACGTTGACGTCGAGGATCGCGACATCGAAATAGGTGCTTTCGGCCAGGCGCATCGCCTCGCCGATCTCGCCCGCTTCGGCTGCTACAGTGTAGCCGAGCTCTTCGAGCATGTCGGCGACCATCATCCTGATCATGACTTCATCTTCAACGAGAAACACAGAGCCACGCGGCGGCCGCGGTGCAGTCATGATGTCAGTCCTTGCCCATACCAAGCATGAAGTTCGCAAATAACCGGATATGGCGCAACGTCAACAACGTCGCCCACAGTCATGGTGTGACCTCTTTGGCGCCGGCAAGCAATGGGTCGTTGCCACAAAGATACCGTGTAATTCGGCTAAGTTCCAGACGCGGAACAGTCAACCTGGGCGGGCGGCGATCGGACTGCTGCAACAGCGAGGCCGACAGGCCTGCTCCAGGCGGAGGCGCTTGCGGCTTGGTCGATGCTGCGTCTGGATGCGGGCAAGCCGCGCCGGCGCATCAAGATCGACGATCGCTTACGTGAGGCCGTGTGGCAAACCTGAAATCCGAAGCTGCACGAGCCGCCGGAGTTTAGCTATTGTTCCTCCGGGCGCCGACATCCGCTAGCGAGTCTTTCCAAGAGTATGCGCGAAGTCTGGTGCCGGAATGCTAGCTTGCGCCTCCAGGCGCGCAACCGAGACCCCGATGGCCAGCCCTCCTCCGGAGAAAATGATGTTTCAGCTGACCCTGCGCAGGCGGGGTATCAGCGATCAGGCTGTGCTTCGCACGCTGGAGGAGATCCCGCGGGAACGTTTCGTCGAACCGGGGGATCGCGCTGACGCCTATCGCGACAGCGCAATGGCGATTTCCTGTGGACAGACCATCAGCCAGCCCTTCGTCGTCGCCTACATGACCGAGCAGCTCAAGCTGCGGAAGACGCATCGCGTGCTCGAGATCGGCACCGGCTCCGGCTATCAGGCCGCCGTGCTGTCGCGCTTAGCCGGGCAGGTGCTGACCGTCGAGCGTTTCCGGACCCTGGCCGACCTTGCTCGCCAGCGCCTGGAAAAGCTCGACTGCTTCAACGTCGAGGTCATGCTCGGCGACGGCCTCGCGATCCCGCCGGCCGTCGGGCAGTTCGACCGGATCATCGTCACGGCAGCCGTGGACCGGATTCCTGACACGCTGCTGGAGCTGCTCGAGGCGGACGGTATCTTGATCGCGCCTGTCGGGCCGCCCCATGGCGTCCAGACGCTGGTCCGCGTGACCAGGACGGCCAATGGCCTCGAGCGCAAGGAGCTGGTCGACGTGCGGTTCGTGCCGGCCATTCCGGGGATCGCGCGCGAGCTCTGAGTCCGCCGTTAGCGACCTGGAGACCTGCCACGGGGCTTAAGCGCTTATTTACTGCAGGCGTGTTTATTCAAATCGTAGTTTGTTGCGTACGAGTGAGTAACCATGCCCGTCCTCGTCGAGTTGCTTCGCTCCCGTCGTCTGCCGCACGTCGCGGCGTTGGCGCTGATGTCGTTCGGTGTCGCCGGCTGTAGCGCCGACATGTCGTCGCGGATGGTGCAAACGGAAAATTCACTCTCTCGTCCGGTGCCCCCGGAAGCGACGGGCTCGGTGCAGCCGCCGGCCGCGATCGAACGCCGCGAAATGCCGCAATACAGCCGGCCGCCGGCATCGGCCTACTCGTCGTCGGCGCTTGCCCCCGCGGTCAGCGCGCCGCAATCCTATCCGTCGGGCGGCCGCAATGGCGGCTACGCCAGCAGCGGTGGCGGCAACATGTCGAGTGGTGGCATGTCCGGCGGCGGACGCGGGGTCTCGTCCTACGCCCCGCCAGCCCGGCCACAGCTCGAGACCACCAGTGCATTGGCGCCGCAGCCGCCGCGTTCGGTTGCGGCCGTACGTCCCGCAGGCGGGACCAAGATCATCGTCGGTACCAGCGACACGCTCGAGATTCTGGCGCACCGCTATCATGTGACGACGGGCGAAATTCTCGCCGCTAACGGCTACAAGGGGCCGCGCGCGCTGGCTCCGGGCCAGCAGATCATCATTCCGCATCCCGGTGCTGTCGCCTCAGCCGCCCCTGCGCCCGCCGCCGTGCCGGCTGCGCCTCCGATGCTGGCGCCCAAGCCGGTCGCGGTTGCCGCTGCTCCGGCCGTCGCAAGTGTTCATTTCGTCAACCACGGCGAGACGCTCGCCGGTATCGCGCGCCAGAATCACATCCCAGTCGCCGAGCTCGCGCGCGCCAACAACCTCAATCCGGCATCGCCACTGAAGCTCGGTGCACGGCTGACCGTTCCCGGCAAGTCGGTAGCGGCGGCAGCGCCTGCGGCTCCGGCCGCAGCCGTCCCCCAGGCGGTTGCGGCCGTGCCGGCGCCGGCTCCGACC
>NZ_JBARGP010000291.1:0-2055 GCF_049798375.1 Bradyrhizobium sp. | reverse complement strand
CCGCGGCGCCACTGGCTCAGGCCTTTCGGCCGGGCTTGCGGGTCCGTCGCAGGCTCTCGCCGTTGAGATCGATCCGGTGGGCGTTATGGACCAGGCGGTCGAGGACGGCGTCCGCGTAGGTGGGGTCACCCAACACGTCAGAGTACCCCTATTCTCGAGCGGGTCGTGTCTCACGTCACGATGACTGACCCGCATCATTTTCTTTTTGGACACCGGCTTGAGGTGCTGAAGGAGCGGTCGGGGCGCGGTCCCGCCTACGTCGTTGTCGTGCTGCCGGACGGCCGGCCGCGGGCGGTTCAGATCGCGTCGACGGATCTTGCCGAGACGATAACTTCCGGCCCGAACGCCGCCGATCTGCCGCGCATCAGCGCACGTACGCTGATCCCATTGATGCAACATTTGAGCGCGAGTCTGAGCCTTCTCGACGAGAAGGTGATTCGCGATGACCCACCGACCGCTTCCAGGTCGCGTTGCGTATCGACCCCTACCGACGTTGGCAAATCCATTTGGTCGTCCGGCCGACATTCCGCGCCTGTGGCCGAATCTGTCGACCGCGACGCAAACCCAGATCGCTCAAATCTTCGCCGCGCTGCTGCGGCGAATGCAAGCGGTTCCCGGCACGCCCGGAAGGGGACTGGGTCGTGCTGATCAGCTTGAACGTCGCTGACGAGCGGCTCACGACTGCGCACCGAGCCAAGTTGGCCTATGTTTACGTGCGGCAGTCATCCGTGAAACAGGTGCGCCAGCATCAGGAGAGCACGGAGCTGCAGTACCGCCTCGTCGATCGCGCCATCGGTCTGGGCTGGCCGCCGGAGCGCGTCCAGGTCATTGACGAGGATCTGGGCAAGTCCGGTGCTGGCGGTGTGGATCGTCATGGCTTCCAGAAGCTCATTGCCGAGATCGGTCTTGGCAACGCCGGTCTTGTGGTGAGCCTGGACGCTTCTCGCTTGGCCCGCAACAACCGGGACTGGCATCAGTTGCTCGAACTGTGCTCGGTGTTCGGTGTGCTCATTGCGGATGGGGAGCGGCTTTACGATCCGCGCGCCTACCACGACCGCCTGCTGTTGGGCTTGTCCGGCATCATGAGCGAGGCGGAGTTGCATCAGCTTCGGATGCGCCTTCACCAAGGGGAACGCCAGAAGGCGGCGCGGGGCGAACTGCGGCTGCCTCTGCCAGCCGGGCTCGCCTATGATCGCGCCGGCACGATTATTCTCAATCCTGATGAGGAGGTACAGGCCCGTCTTCATCTCGTTTTTGCCAAATTCCAGGAACTGCAAAGCGCCCGCCGTGTGATGCGGTACTTGGACCGGAACGGATTGTCCTTGCCGGTTCGGCCGCCGCTTGGACCAGCTCCACACGAGACCGTCTGGCGTGTGCCAGATAGTGCGCGCGTCCTTAGTATCCTTCAAAATCCGGCTTATGCTGGGGCGTATGTTTATGGCCGCCGGCAAAAGGATCCGAGCCGATGCCAAGCGGGATCGCTGACGGGAACGGTCAAGGTGGCGATCGCCGACTGGGCGGTTTGCCTCCGCGCTGCTCACCCGGGTTATATCAGCTGGGAGGAGTTCATGGCCAACCAGCGGCGCCTGGCAGATAACGTCGCCCACTTTGAGGCAGGACATTCTGGCGTGCCGCGCAAGGGGGCAGCCCTGTTACAAGGAATTGCGATCTGCGGCCGTTGTGGACGGCGCATGAGCATGCGCTACACAGGCCCGAATGCCGACTATCCGGTCTATTGCTGCCGCTCGGATCGGGACCAGCAAGGCAGTTCTCTGTGCCAGGAAGTCCGGGCCCTGGCGGTTGACGCCTTGGTCGAGCGGGTGGTCCTCGACGCCCTGGTGCCGGATCAGATTGAGATCGCACTCGCGGCGGCGGGCCAACTGGAGCTGGAGAGCCGCCAGCTCGAGCGCCAGTGGGCGCTTCGGGTGGAGCGCGCCCGCTACGAGGCCGAGCGCGCTCGACGTCAGTATGACGCCGTAGAGCCCGAGAACCGTCTCGTGGCGCGCTCACTTGAGCGGGCTTGGGAAGAGAAGCTGCGTGCCGTCGAGGCGGTCG
>NZ_JBARGP010000290.1:0-8690 GCF_049798375.1 Bradyrhizobium sp. | reverse complement strand
GTTCAACATGTTCGGCAATCTCTCGAGCATCACGACGCCGATCATCATCGGCTACATCGTTGCAGAAACCGGCTCGTTCAACGGGGCGCTGGTGTTTGTCGGCCTCAACGCGCTGGTGGCTGCGATCGCCTACCTCGTCATCGTCGGCGAGATCAAGCGGGTGCAGTTGCAGGCGGCGTAAGCCGTGCCGGCGTGTCGGTAAGAACGGCGGCCGGTTTCCGATCGGCCGCCGCCTTTGTTTTGGGAGGGATCGATGCTAGAAATGCCGAATAGGCGCCGCGTCCATTCAGGACCTGTATCGATGTTCGACCTGAACCAGCTCCGCTGTTTTGTCACGGTGGCAGAAGAGCTGCACTTCGGTCGCGCGGCGGCGCGGCTCAACATGACCCAGCCGCCGCTGTCCCGGCAGATCCAGGTGCTGGAGCACATCATCGACGCGGCGCTACTCGAGCGCACCAGCCGCTCGGTGAAGCTGACGCCGGCAGGCCGCAGTTTCCTGCCAGAAGCACGGCGCATCCTGAAGCTCGCCGAGACGGCGGCGCAGGTGGCGCGCAGAATCGCAAGCGGCAAGAGCGGCGCGCTGAAGATCGGCTTCACCGCCGCCGCCGCCTATGGCTTCCTGCCCGATTTGGTCGCGGCCTGCCGCGCGAAGCTGCCGGAGGCCGATCTGTCGCTGCAGGAGATGGTCTCGGGCGAGCAGATCGAAGCGCTGGCGTCCGGGCAGATCGACGCCGGGCTGCTGCGGCCGCCGATCGCGCGGCCCGAATTCGCCACGCGGCGCGTGCTGGCCGAGCCGCTCTATGCGGCGATCCCACGGCGGCACCGCCTGGCCTCGACCGAGACCATCTCGATCAAGGATTTCGACAGCCAGCCCTTCATCATGTATTCGCCGTCCGAAGCGCGCTATTTCCACGATCTGCTGGTGGCGCAATTCATGCGTGCCGAGGTGCTGCCGCGCTATGTGCAGCATCTGAGTCAGATCCACTCCATCCTGTCGATGGTCCGCGCCGGCCTTGGCCTTGCCATCGTGCCGGAAGCGGCGACCAGCCTCAGAATCGCCGACGTCAAGCTGCGCCCGTTGAAGCTGCGCAATCCGGCGCCGGTGGAATTGTTCATCGTCTGGCGGCGCGAGCATGATAATCCGCTGCTGCCGGCGCTGGTCGAGATCGCCGCCGGCCTCGCCGCCTTGCAACAGGCCGAGGATTGATGCCGATTACGTATTGATCGATACCGTGATTGGCTTGGACCGGCATCGGACTTAAGCTTAACCAAAAGACCGCGGGCGCGACAATAAGCGTTCATGTCATGGAAATTCCAAGGAGCGGCGCGATGAGCAAGATGACCCCTCAGGAGATGGCCAAGAAGATCGGAAGTGGCCTGCTCTCCTTTCCCGTGACGCCGTTCAAGGCGGACTATTCGTTCGACGAGGCGACCTATCGCGCCAACATGGATTGGCTGTGCGGCTATGACGTCGCCGGCCTGTTCGCCGCCGGCGGCACCGGCGAGTTCTTCTCATTGACCGCGGCGGAAGTCCCCCACGTCGTCAAGGTCGCGGTCGATGAGACCAAGGGCCGCGTGCCCGTGCTGGCCGGCGCGGGTTACGGCACCGCGATCGCGCGCGAGATCGCCGTTGGCGCTGAGAAGGCCGGCGCTGACGGCCTCTTGCTGCTGCCGCCCTATCTGATGCATGCCGAGCAGGACGGCCTCGCCGCCCATGTCGAGGCGATCTGCAAGTCGGTCAAGATCGGCGTCATCGTCTATAGCCGCGACAACGCCATCCTGCAGCCCGACACGCTGGCGAAACTCTGCGAGCGTTGCCCGAACCTGGTCGGCTACAAGGACGGCATCGGCGACATCGAGCTGATGACCCGGGTCTATACGAAGATGGGCGATCGCCTGACCTATATCGGAGGTCTGCCGACCGCAGAGACCTTCGCGCTGCCCTATCTCGACATGGGAGTCACAACCTATTCGTCTGCCGTGTTCAACTTCGTGCCCGAATTCGCCACCAGCTTCTACGCAGCCGTGCGCAAGCGCGATCACGCGGCGATCCATGCCGGCCTGAAGAACTTCATCCTGCCGCTGATCGCGATCCGCAACCGCAAGAAGGGCTACGCGGTCTCGATCATCAAGGCCGGCATGAAGGTGATCGGCCGCGACTCCGGCCCCGTGCGCCCGCCGCTCACCGACCTGACCGATGCGGAGGTCGCCGAACTGACGGCGCTGGTGAAGGCGCTGCCGAACGCGATGCCGGCACGGCAAGCCGCCGAGTAAGTCGGCCGGTACTAGCAAGAAGACGATCAAAGGAGGAGCAGATGGTTCAGGACACGATCCGCGCAGGGCTCACAGGCGCGCCCATCGTCACCGGCATGGAGGTGATCCCGGTCGCCGGCCGTGACAGCATGCTCCTCAATCTGAGCGGCGCGCATGCGTCGTTCTTCACCCGCAACATCGTCATCCTCACCGACAATTCCGGTCACACCGGTGTCGGCGAGGTGCCGGGCGGTGAAAAAATCAGAAAGACCCTGGAAGACGCGCGCGACCTCGTGGTCGGGAAGACGATCGGCGCCTGCAACAACATCCTGGCGTCGATGCGAACCCGCTTCGCCGATCGCGACGCCGGGGGTCGCGGCAAGCAGACCTTCGATCTGCGCGTGATGATTCATGCGGTGACCGCGGTGGAAGCCGCGCTGCTCGACCTGCTCGGTCAGCATCTGAACCTGCCGGTCGCAGCGCTGCTTGGCGAAGGCCAGCAGCGCGCCTCCGTCGAGGTGCTTGGCTATCTCTTCTTCGTCGGCGACCGCACCAAGACTGATCTGCCCTATGCGACCGGCGAAGGCGAGAAGGACGGCTGGTTCGCCCTGCGCCATCAACAGGCGATGACGCCGGAGACCGTGGTGCGGCTCGCCGAGGCGACGCACGACCATTATGGCTTCGCCGACTTCAAGCTTAAGGGCGGCGTGCTCGCGGGCGAGCAAGAGATCGAGGCGGTCACCGCCATCGCGAAACGCTTCCCCCAGGCACGCGTCACGCTCGATCCGAACGGCGCCTGGTCACTGGATGAAGCGGTCCGTCTGTGCAAGGACATGCACGGCATCCTGGCTTATGCGGAGGATCCTTGCGGCGCCGAGGCCGGCTTTTCGGGACGCGAGATCATGGCCGAGTTCCGCCGGGCCACCGGCCTGCCCACCGCGACCAACATGATCGCGACCGACTGGCGCCAGCTTTCGCATGCGCTGCGGTTAGGGGCGGTGGACATCCCGCTCGCCGATCCCCATTTCTGGACCATGCAAGGCTCGGTGCGGGTGGCGCAGACCTGCCGCGACAACGGTCTGATTTGGGGCTCGCACTCCAACAACCATTTCGACATTTCGCTGGCGATGTTCACCCATGTCGGCGCCGCGGCGCCCGGCAAGGTCACCGCGATCGACACCCACTGGATCTGGCAGGATGGTCAGGGACTGACCAAGGAGCCGCTACAGATCAAGAACGGCAAGATCGCCATTCCCGAGCGTCCCGGCCTCGGCATCGAGATCGACCGCGATAAGATCGCCGCGGCAAGTGCGCTATATCAGAAGCACGGGCTCGGCGCGCGTGACGACGCGACCGCGATGCAGTACCTGATCCCGGGCTGGACCTTTGACGACAAGCGCCCGTGCCTCGTGCGCTGACCTTCTTGATGCGATAGAGTACGACATCAATCGCGAAAACGCCTGGAGAACAAAATGAACGCGATCCTCAAGAATTTCATCGCCGGCGAGTGGGTGGACGGCGCCGGCGTCACCAAGAACATCAACCCCTCGAACACCAAGGATGTCGTCGGCGAATACGCCAAGGCCGACAAGGCACAGACCGAGCAGGCGATCGCCGCCGCCAAGGCCGCCTTCCCGGCCTGGTCGCGCTCGACCCCGCAGGAACGCTACGAGGCGCTGAACAAGATCGCGACCGAGATCCTGGCCCGTAAGGAAGAGCTCGGCCGGCTGCTGGCGCGCGAGGAAGGCAAGACCTTGCCGGAGGGCATCGGCGAGGCCGGCCGCGCCGGGCAGATCTTTGCGTTTTTCGCCGGCGAGGCGCTGCGGCTGATGGGCGAGAAGGGTCAGTCGGTACGGCCCGGCCTGGACGTCGAGATCACCCGCGAGCCGGTCGGCGTGGTCGGCATGATCACGCCCTGGAACTTCCCGATCGCGATTCCGGCCTGGAAAATCGCACCGGCCCTCTGCTACGGCAACACCGTGGTGTTCAAGCCGGCCGAGCTGGTGCCGGGCTGCGCGCATGCGCTGTCCGAGATCATCGCGCGTTCCGGCATTCCCTCAGGCGTGTTCAACCTCGTGGTCGGCCCCGGCTCGGTGGTGGGCCAGACGCTGCTCGAGCATCCTGATGTCAGCGCGATCTCCTTCACCGGCTCGGTCTCGACGGGACGCAAGATCGCGCAGGCCTGCGTGCTCTCCAATCCGATGAAGAAATTCCAGCTCGAGATGGGCGGCAAGAACCCGATGGTCGTGCTCGACGATGCCGACCTCAAGGTCGCGGTCGAGGCCTGCGTCAACGGTGCCTATTTCTCCACCGGCCAGCGCTGCACGGCGTCCTCGCGGCTGATCGTCACCGAAGGCATCCACGACAAGTTCGTGTCCACGATGACCGAGCGGCTGAAGGGCCTCGTGGTCGACGACGCGCTCAAGCAGGGCACCCATATTGGCCCCGTGGTCGACCAGGGCCAGCTCGACCAGGACCTGCGCTATCTCAAGATCGGCCAGGACGAAGGCGCCAAGCTGACTTGGGGCGGCGAGCTGTTGAACCGCGACGCGCCCGGCTTCTACATGCAGCCAGCACTGTTCACCGAGGCCAACAACAACATGCGCATCGCACGCGAGGAGATTTTTGGCCCGGTCGCAGCTGTCATCCGCGCCAAGAACTATGACGAGGCGTTGGCGATCGCCAACGACACAGAATTCGGCCTGGCGTCGGGCATCTGCACGTCGAGCCTGAAATACGCCTCGCACTTCAAGCGCAACAGCGAAGCCGGCATGGTGATGGTCAACCTGCCTACCGCCGGAGTCGACTATCACGTGCCGTTCGGCGGCCGCAAAGGCTCGAGCTATGGCGCCCGCGAGCAGGGCTCCTACGCGCGCGAGTTCTACACCACGGTGAAGACGTCTTATATCTATCCGGTGTGATGGACGTCGTCATTGCGAGCGAAGCGAAGCAATCCAGCGCCACAAGGGAAGTCTGGATTGCTTCGTCGCCTTCGGCTCCTCGCAATGACGGAAGACGGATCGTAGGGTGGGCAAAGCGAAGCGTGCCCACCGTTACGTGCGAGCTTATATGGTGGGCACGGCGCTCGCGCCTTTACCCACCCTACGGGACCTGAGATCGCGGTCCAAAGGGAGCAGGCATGAAACATCAGACGCCGACGGCGGAGCAGCCCCGCTACATCAAGCTCAACGCCCGCGACAATGTCGCGATCGTCGTCAATGATTTCGGCCTGCCTGCCGGCACCAAATTCCCCTGCGGCCTGGAGCTGAAAGCCTTCGTGCCGCAGGGCCACAAGACCGCGCTGGTCGACATCGAACAAGGAGCGTCGATCATTCGCTATGGCGAGGTGATCGGCACCGCGAAGTCGAAGTTATCAGCCGGCGAATGGGTCGACGAGGCCCGCATCGAGATGCCGGATGCGCCTGATCTCGACAAGCTGGAAATCTCGACCGCTGTTCCCGCGCCGCTGCCGCCGCTGGAAGGCTACACGTTCGAGGGCTATCGCAACGCCGATGGCTCGGTCGGCACCAAGAACGTGCTCGGCATCTCCACGTCAGTACAATGCGTCAAGGGCACGCTCGAATATGCCATCAAGCGCGTCAAGGCCGAGCTGCTGCCGAAATACTCCAATGTCGACGACGTCGTTGCCTTGACCCATGCCTATGGCTGCGGTGTCGCGATCTCGGCGCCCGACGCGGTGGTGCCGATCCGCACCTTGCAGAACCTCGCGCTGAATCCGAATTTCGGCGGCGAGATCCTGGTCGTCGGCCTCGGTTGCGAGAAGCTGGCGCCGGAACGGCTGTTGCCGGAAGGCACGACGGACAGCATCGTGCGGATGCAGGACGAGGCCTTCGAGGGCTTCGGCGCCATCGTCGACGCCATCATGATGCAGGCGGATCGCCGCCTCGCCCAGCTCAACAAGCGCACGCGCGAGACTTGCCCGGCGTCCGATCTCGTCATCGGCCTGCAATGCGGCGGCAGCGATGCCTTCTCCGGCGTCACCGCCAATCCCGCGGTCGGCTTCGCCGCGGATTTGTTGGTTCGTGCCGGCGCCACCGTGATGTTCTCGGAAGTCACGGAAGTGCGCGATGCGATCCAGCTGTTGACCCGCCGCGCCGTCAACAAGGACGTCGGCAACGCGCTGGTGCGCGAGATGGCCTGGTATGACGCTTACCTGGCCCGCGGCGGCGCCGATCGCAGCGCCAACACCACGCCGGGCAACAAGAAGGGCGGCCTCGCCAACATCGTCGAGAAGTCCTTGGGCTCGATCGTCAAGTCCGGCTCCGGCCCCATCCATGGCGTGCTCTCGCCAGGCGAGAAGGCGCGCACCAAAGGCATGCTGTTCGCGGCGACGCCGGCGTCCGATTTCATCTGTGGCACGCTGCAGCTCGCGTCGGGCATGACGCTTCAAGTGTTCACCACTGGCCGTGGCACGCCCTATGGTTTGGCCGCGGCGCCCGTGATCAAGGTCGCGACTCGGAGCGAGCTGGCGCGGCGCTGGAAGGACCTGATCGACTTCGATGCGGGGCGCATCGCCACCGGCGAGATGACGATCGAGGAGACCGGCTGGGACCTCTTCAAGCTGATCCTCGATGTCGCCAGCGGCCGGAAGAAGCCCTGGTCGGACCACTGGGGCATTCACAACGATCTCACCCTGTTCAATCCCGCGCCGGTGACTTGACGGCCTTGGTGGGCGTGGCGGCCACGCTCATTCCCCACGATAACGTCATCGTCCGCGAAGGCGGACGATCCAGTACGCCGCGGCCGCCCTAATTCATCGAGAAGCCGCGGAGTACTGGATGCCGCGCCTGCGCGGGGCATGACGGCGGAGTTTGAGGCTATCGGATAACGAACAGAAGGACTCCTCAATGTCCCGCATCACATCCCTCCGCACCATCCGCATCGCCGAGCGGCCGAACCTGATCTGGGTCGAGGTCGAGACCGATGAAGGCCTCACCGGTCTCGGCGAAAGCTTTCGCGGCACGCAGGCGGTTGAAGCTGCGATCCATGAGCTGGTCGCGCCGCTGGTGCTGGGACAGGACTCCCGCCGCATTGAGGCGATCTCGCGATCCCTGCTGACGCCCTATCTCGGCTTCCATAGCGCCAGCGCCGAAGTGCGCGCGGCGAGCGCGATCAACATTGCGCTGTGGGATCTCAAAGGCCAGCGGCACGGCGTGCCGGTGCATGAGGCGCTCGGCGGCGCCAGCCGGCTCGAGATCCGCGCCTACAACACCTGCGCCGGCTATGCCTACAACACGTCAGCCGCAAAACGCCGCGAGATCGCCAGCTCAGATGCTGCGCTGGGCCCCTACGATGACCAGGTTGCCTTCATGCGCGATGCGGGGGCGCTCGCCGAGAGCCTGCTCAGCGAAGGCTATGGCGCGATGAAGATCTGGCCGTTCGACCCCTTCGCGGCCAATGGCGGGCATTCCATCTCGCTTAGCGATCTCAAGACGGGGCTGGAGCCGTTCAGGAAGATCCGCGCTGCGGTCGGCGACCGCATCGAGGTGATGTGCGAGCTGCACAGCCTTTGGGGCGCGCATAGCGCCGAGCGCATCTGCCGCGCGCTCGAAGACTATGGCGTGTTCTGGGCCGAGGATCCCTTGAACAAGATGGACGACGTCCAAGGACTCGCTGATTTGCGCCGCCGCGTCAAAACTCCGATCTGCGGCAGCGAGACGCTGGCCGGCGCGGCAACCTTCCGCAACTTGCTGGCGGCGGACGCGGTCGACGTCGTCATGCTCGATATCGCCTGGTGCGGCGGCTTGACGGAGGCGCGCAAGATCGCGGGCCTTGCCGAGGCCTACAACAAGCCGGTGGCGCCGCATGACTGCACCGGCCCCGTCGCCTTGATGGCCGGCCTGCATCTGGCGCTGCACGCGCCGACCGCGATCTTCCAGGAGGTGGTGCGCGCGACGCTCGCGACCTGGTATCGCGAGCTGGTCACCGAGCTGCCGGTCATCAAGAACGGCCTGGTGCAGGCGCCGACTGCGCCTGGCCTGGGCCTTGCGCTGCATCCGGACGTGAAGCGGCGCAAGGATGCGATTGTGCGGGAGACGAGGGCGTAGCTTCCGCCGTCATTGCGAGGCGCGTATGCGCCGAAGCAATCCAGACTGCGTCCACATTTTGATGCTGGATTGCTTCGCTTCGCTCGCAATGAGGATAGACTGGCTAGCCAACTGCCGGTCCCGGGATGACAATCCAGAGCGATTTCAGGGGGGAAAAAGAAATGATCAGCCGCGTCGTCGCTGCCTTCGGTCTGCTGCTTCTGGCCTGCGCTCCAACCCGCGCCGAGGACATCATTAGCTCGGTCCCGCGCGAGGTGCTCGACGACATCGTGGTCGGTAGCCGCATCCTCGCCGATCTCGGCGTCGTCGACGGCTTCGGCCACGTCAGCGCGCGCTCCCCGACCAACCCGAAGCACTTCCTGATGGCGC
>NZ_JBARGP010000289.1:0-3127 GCF_049798375.1 Bradyrhizobium sp. | reverse complement strand
ATGCAGGTGCAGCGGCGCATCTCGGCCGTGTTCAAGGACATTCCGGGCGGTCAGGTGCTCGGGCCCACCTTCGACTATACGCATCGTTTGCTCGACCCGCAGCTCGCGGAAGGTTTCGAGCCGGAGCCGCCGGCGACAAGCGAGGTGCCGGAGACTGCGATGCCGCGCGTGACCGACATCCTCGGGCGCGATGGCCTGATCGAGACGTCGCCGCAAGTCGATGGCGATGCGCCGGTCGGCGACCTCACCCGCGAGCCGCTGAGCTTTCCGGCGGAGCGCGACCTGCGGCTGCAAAATCTCGCGCGCGGCGATGAAGGCTTTCTGCTGGCGCTCGGCTATTCGACCCAGCGCGGCTACGGACGCAACCATCCCTTTGCGGGCGAGATCCGGTTCGGCGAGGTTGAAGTCGAATTCTTTGCCGAAGAGGTCGGCTTCGCAGTGCCGCTCGGGTCGATCGAGCTCACCGAATGCCAGATGGTCAATCAGTTCAAGGGCTCGGCGACGGAAGCGCCGTGTTTTACGCGCGGCTATGGGCTGGCGTTCGGGCAGAGCGAGCGCAAGACCATGTCGATGGCGCTGGTCGACCGCGCGCTGCGGGCGCGTGAGCTCGGCGAGGACGTCAACGCGCCGGCGCAGGACGAGGAATTCGTGATGTCGCATTCCGACAATGTGCAGGCGACCGGCTTCGTCGAGCACTTGAAGCTGCCGCATTATGTCGACTTCCAGTCTGAGCTCGGGCTGTTGCGCAAGCTCCGGGCCGAGTTCACGAATAGCCCGGCATCGCTGAAGGCGGCCGCGGAATGAACGCGCCCACGTACAACTTCGCCTATCTCGACGAACAGACCAAGCGCATGATCCGCCGCGCGATCCTGAAGGCGATCGCGATTCCCGGCTATCAGGTGCCGTTCGCCAGCCGTGAGATGCCGATGCCTTACGGCTGGGGCACCGGCGGCGTGCAGGTGACGGCTGCGATCCTCGGGCCTGACGACGTGCTGAAGGTGATCGACCAGGGATCGGACGACACCACCAACGCGATCTCAATCCGTAAATTCTTTGCCAAGACGGCGGGCGTCGCGACGACGACAGCGACGGAAGCGGCGACCGTAATCCAGACCCGTCACCGTATTCCGGAGGCGCCCCTGCGCGCCGGCCAGGTGCTGGTCTATCAGGTGCCGATCCCGGAGCCGCTGCGCTTCCTGGAGCCGCGCGAGACCGAGACGCGCCGCATGCATGCGCTGGCCGAATACGGGCTGATGCATGTGAAACTGTACGAGGACATCGCGCGCTTCGGTCACATCGCGACGGCTTACGCCTATCCGGTCAAGGTCAATGCGCGCTACGTGATGGACCCCTCGCCGACGCCGAAATTCGACAATCCGAAGATGGACAATTGCGCGGCGCTGCAGCTGTTCGGCGCCGGCCGCGAAAAGCGGATTTATGCGATCCCGCCCTATACGTCGGTAGTATCGCTCGACTTCGAGGACCATCCCTTCACGCGCTACAAGTTCGACGCGCCCTGCGCGCTGTGCGGGGCCGAAGACTCGTATCTCGACGAGATCGTCACCGACGACAAGGGCAGCCGCATGTTCGTCTGCTCCGACACCGATTTTTGCGAAGGACGGCAGGCCGAGGGCCATCACGGCAGCATCAACGCCGCACCTTACAAGGGAGCCGCGTAATGGCCGCGACGCAGAATGGAGCCGACCAGCCGCTGCTGGTGGCGGAGGGGCTGGCCAAGAGCTATGGCCGGCTCGCCGCTTGCCGCGACATCTCGTTTTCGCTTTTTCCTGGCGAGGTGCTGGCGATCGTCGGCGAGTCCGGCTCGGGCAAGTCAACGCTGCTGCAGCTGCTGTCGGCGCAGCTTGCCGCGAGCAGCGGCCGCGTCTCGTATCGGATGCGCGATGGCGTGCTGCTGGACCTTGCTGATCTCGGCGAGGCCGAGCGGCGCTTCCTGTTCCGCACCGATTGGGGCTATGTGCACCAGGATCCGGCGCAGGGCCTGCGCATGGCCGTTTCGGCTGGCGCCAATGTCGGCGAGCGGCTGATGGCGGTCGGCTGGAACAACTACGGCAGTATCCGGCAGACCGCATCGTCCTGGCTGCAGCGGGTGGAGATCGATGTCGATCGCATCGACGATGCGCCGCGGACCTATTCCGGCGGCATGCGCCAGCGCCTCCAGATCGCGCGCAATCTGGTCACCGAGCCGCGGCTCGTGTTCATGGATGAGCCGACCGGCGGCCTCGATGTCTCCGTTCAGGCGCGGCTGCTCGATTTGATGCGCAGCCTCGTCAACGAGCTCGGGCTCGCCGCAATCGTCGTCACGCATGATCTGGCAGTGGCACGGCTGTTGTCGCACCGGGTGATGGTGATGAAGCAGGGTCGGGTGATCGAGACCGGGCTGACCGACCAGGTGCTGGACGATCCGCGCGAGCCCTACACCCAGCTGCTGGTTTCCTCGATCCTGCCCCCATGAGAGTGCGCCAATGACCGTGATGATCGAGATCGAGAAGGCGGAAAAGACCTTCACCATGCATCTGCAGGGCGGCGTCAAGCTGCCGGTGGTACGTGGCGTGTCGTTCCAGGTGAACTCTGGCGAGTGCGTGGTGCTGTCCGGACCGTCGGGCGCGGGCAAGTCGTCGATCCTAAAAATGATTTTCGGCAACTATCGCTGCGACGGCGGCCAGATCGGCGTGCGGCACCAGGGCGCGATCCTCGATCTGGCGACAGCCGAACCGCGCACCGTGCTGAATGCGCGGCGTGACACGATCGGCTATGTCAGCCAGTTTCTGCGCGCGGTGCCGCGTGTCGCGGCGCTGGATGTGGTAGCCGAGCCGCTGCTTGCGGCCGGCGTGTCGCGGGAAGAGGCACGGAGGCAGGCCGGGGCGCTGTTGCGCCGTCTCAACATTCCGGAGCGGCTGTGGGCGTTGCCGCCCTCGACCTTCTCCGGCGGCGAGCAGCAGCGCGTCAACATCGCCCGTGGCTTCATCTCCAATCTGCCAATCCTGTTGCTTGACGAGCCGACGGCATCGCTCGATGCGGCCAACCGCGCCGTCGTGGTCGACCTGATCGACGCCAAGAAGCGCGCGGGCGTGGCGATGCTGGCGATCGTGCATGATGACGAGATCCG